>URIK01000129.1 GCA_900547855.1 uncultured Collinsella sp.
GATGGTGTCGACGTCAATGGTATACGGGTGCATCATCGACGTCTTCAATACAGAAAATATCAGTGCGGAATGTTTTCAAAACCAAGCCCGGTCCCGGCCTGCGGTAACATCGCAGGCGGTTCTTGGGCATCGCTTGCTGGCAGGGTTCCTTTGCTGAAATGGACTTGGCCGAAAGGGCCGCTGGCCCCAGTCGCTGGTTCGCGCTTTGCGTGAACTCCGCGCTACTGTGGGACAGTTAGGCTTCTGTTGTTGGACCCGCTACATCTTCCCGGCCCAACATCGCCCGTAGCTTCTCAAAGCTTTCCTCGCTCAGACAGTGCTCCATGTGGCAGCCCTCTTGCGACGCGACCTCAGCCGAAACACCCGCATCCTCTAGCAGCCCCACGAAAAAGCAATGACGCTCCCACATTTGGCGAGCGACCTCCAGCCCCCGCTTTGTCAGATGAACATCTCGTTTGCCCATTTCGACATAGCCGTTGCTTTCCAACGTCGCCATGGCCTTGGAAACGCTCGCCTTAGTTACGCCGAGGTACTCCGCAACGTCAATCGAGCGCACGATGCCCTGACGTTCCGACAGAACGTAGATCGATTCGAGATAGTCTTCTCCGGATTCACGTAGGGCCATGGGCCGCCTTTCGCGATGATTGCTAGTTAGCCTTTGGATACTTTTCACGGCTAACTTTACCGCAAAAGTTGCCCATGTCTTACTACTTTGTTTAAAAGTTAGCCGTGTTTCACAAAACGTGCGGGACGAAAACAAAATGGGGACGCCCCACAAGGAGTGTCCCCAGGCGCCGGGTGCCGACCCGCAGTTACATCAATCCAAAGTGCTTCGCGGCGTTGTAGATGCCGTCGTCGTCCACGGCGGTCGTTACGTAGGTCGCTGCGGCCTTCACGGTCTCCTGCGCGTTGCCCATGGCCACGCTCGTGCCCACGGCGGAAAACATCGACAGGTCGTTCTCGCCGTCGCCAAAGGCAATCGCTTCACTCGCGTCGATGCCCAGGCGCTCCAGCGTCGCCGCCACGCCCAGGTCCTTACCACCGTTAGCGGGGATAATGTCGCAGAACAGGTCACACCAGCGCGTGGTGAGCGAATGCGACACCGCATCGGTCACGATATGCTCGTCGGCCGGGTCCACAAAGGCGCAAAACTGGTAGACCGGTGCGTCAAACGCGTGCCCAAACGGCTCCTCGTGGTAGACGATTCCCGCGTTGCTGCCGGCCGTCACCACGCGCTCGGACAGACGGTTCACAAACGAGTTCTCGCCCTGCATGCACAGCGAGTCGTAGCACCCCTGCGCCACCTGGTCCACAATCACCGCGACGTCGTCCGGATCGATCGGGCAGCTGCGATAAACGCCCTTGGCGTCAAAACAGTGCTGGCCCGAAAGCGTAATGTACGCATCCCATCCCAAGTCGAACAGCCAGTCCGGCATCTGGTAGGTCGGACGACCCGTGGCGATTACGCACGCAATCCCCTGCTCGCGAAAGCTGTCGAGCACCTGCTGCGCCGACGCCGGAATCCGGTGGGTCTTAAAGCTCAGCAGCGTACCGTCGATATCGAAAAACGCGGCTTTGATCATTCTCGCCTACTCCTCGCCCTCGAGCTTTTCGCTCGCCTCGAGCCACGCCATTTCCAGCTCGTCCATGGCAGCGTGAGCCTCGTCGATCTTTGCCTGCTGCTCGCCGAGCGCCGTGTAGTTGGTGGGATCGACTTGGGCCATTGCTGCCTCGGCCTCCTCAACGCGGGTGCGCTGCGTCTCCATCTTGCGCTCGAGCGAACTCACCTCGCGGCGGAGCTTCTGGCGCTCGGCGTTGGACAGGCCGTTGGGCTGACCGCTCGACTTGGGCTTTTCGGCCGCAGCTGCCGCGGCACCGGTGTCGAACGCGCCGGTCTTGGCACTCGGTGCGCCCACGGGCTCGCCCTCGGCGGTGGCGTTGCACAGGCGCAGGTACTGGTCCACGCCACCGGGCATATGCGTCAGGTGGCCGTCGAGCAGCGCCCACTGTTGGTCGGTCACGCGCTCCATCAAAAAGCGGTCGTGCGTCACCAGAATCAACGTGCCGGGCCAGCCGTCGAGCAGGTCCTCGACAATCGCGAGCATGTCGGTATCCAGGTCGTTGCCCGGCTCGTCCAGGATGAGCACGTTGGGCTCGTCCAGAATCGTCAGCAACAGCGACAGGCGACGGCGCTGGCCGCCCGAAAGATCGCCGATGCGGCTCCAGAGCTGCTGCGTCGTAAAGCCCAGACGCTCGCAGAGCTTCTCGGGCGAAGTCTCCTTGCCGTCGATGACGTAGTACTTCTTATAGTTGCCGAGCACCTCGCGGATCGTGTCGCCCATGTAGGGCTTGAGCTCCTCGAGCTGCTGCGACAGCACGCCAAAGCGCACTGTCTGGCCAATCTTCACGCGGCCGCGCGTGGGTTCAATCTTGCCCTGGATCACGTCGAGCAGCGTCGACTTACCGGCGCCGTTCTCGCCCAAAAGGCCATAGCGGTCGCCCGCACCAATGAGCCAGGTCACATCGGTGAGCACCTGCTTGGGCGCGCCGTCGGTATCGGCATAGCCGGCATCCACGTCGACCACATCGATAACCTGCTTGCCCAAGCGGCTCACGGCCAAGCGCTTGAGCTCCAGCTCGTCACGCACGGGCGGCACGTCGGCGATCAGCTCACGAGCGGCATCCACGCGAAACTTGGGCTTGGTGGAACGAGCCTGGGCACCGCGGCTCAGCCACGCGAGCTCCTTGCGCGCCATGTTGCGACGGCGCTCCTCGGTAACCGCGGCCATGCGGTCGCGCTCTACGCGCTGCAGGATGTAGGCCGAATAGCCGCCCTCGAAGGGATCGACCTGGCCGTCGTGGACCTCCCACATGCTGGTGCAGACCTCGTCCAAGAACCAGCGGTCGTGCGTGACCACGAGCATGGCGCCCTGACCGCGCTGCCAGCGGGCCTTAAGGTGACGCGCGAGCCAGTTGATGGTGCGCATGTCCAGGTGGTTGGTGGGCTCGTCGAGCATGAGCACGTCGTAATCGCCGATCAGCAAGCGCGCGAGGTCCACGCGACGGCGCTGACCGCCCGAAAGCTCGCCCACCGTGCCCTCCCAGGGCACATCGCTGATGAGGCCGGCCAAAATCTGGCGTGTGCGGGGGCTCGACGCCCACTCGTACTCGGGGGCGTCGCCCACAACGGCATGATGCACGGTATCAGTATCGACCAGGTTGTCCTTTTGGCCGAGCAGACCGATCGTCGTGCCGCGGCGGTGCGTCACGCGTCCGTCATCGGGCTCCAGCGTGCCGGCGAGCACGCTCAGCAGCGTCGACTTGCCGTCGCCGTTTTTACCGACAATACCAATGCGGTCGCCCTCGCCCACGCCGAGCGTCACGCTATCGAAAATATGCTTGGTGGGAAACTCTAGGCTGACGGAATCGCATCCCAAAAGAATCGCCATATGCCCTGCTCCTTCGTAGAAATTCAACATTGTCCATGATAGCAGCGAAAAGGCGGGCCGCACACGACACAAAAAGGCGGGCCATCTCCCACAAGAGATGACCCGCCTCTCCAATCAGTCCCGCGGCAACCGTGGCCGCCGCGGGCCTCAAGCATGTCCCGGACTAGGAGAACATGCCGATGAGGTAATCATTCAGCCGCTTATCCTTGGGCCGTTGGAAAATCTCGTCGGTCTCGTCGTACTCGACCATATCGCCCATGTAGAAGAACGCCGTGCGGTTGGACACGCGCGACGCCTGCTCCATGTTGTGCGTCACGATAACGATGGCGCGGTCGGCCACGATCGATGACATGAGGTCCTCGATCGCCAGCGTCGAGATGGGGTCGAGCGCCGAGCAGGGCTCGTCGAACAAGATCACGTCGGGGTTGAGCGCCAGCGTGCGCGCGATGCACAGGCGCTGCTGCTGACCGCCCGAAAGCGCATAGGCGCTCTTGTCGAGCTTGTCCTTGACCTCGTCCCACAGTGCCGCGCCGCGCAGGCTCTCCTCGACCATGCGGTCGAGTTCGTCGCGGTCGGTGATGCCGTGGCGCCTAGGCGCAAACGTGATGTTGTCGCGAATGGACTTGCGAAACGGGTTGGGCTGCTGGAACACCATGCCAATGGAGCGACGCAACTCGTAGGTGTTCTCGGTCTTGGTGTTCACGTTGCGCCCGCGATAGTTGATCTCTCCCTCCACGCGGCAGCCGCGAATCTCGCGATTCATAAGGTTGAGGCTACGCAAGAAGGTCGACTTACCGCAGCCCGAAGGCCCGATGAGCGCCGTGATCTCGCCCTTGTGAAAGTCGAGCGACGTGTCGTGCAGGGCATGGTGGTCGCCATAGTACACGTTGACGTCCTTGGTGGAGAGCACGACCTCGTCGCTCACGGCCTTGCCGCTCACGCGCACGCGCTTCTCGCTCTCCCCCACACTCGATAGAAAGTCCTGGGTGTCGGACGCGGCCGCTTCGGTTGCGGGCGTTGCATTTATCTCGCTCATTCGGCCGTCATCTTCCTTGCCAGTTGCTTGCCCACAATGCGGGCGATTACGTTAAACAGCAGCACGCAAATCATCAGCAGCGCCGCGGTGCCCCAGACGATCTGCTGGGCCTCGGGGCTGCCTTCGCCATAGATCTTGTAGATGTGCACGGCGAGCGACTCGCCGGGGCGGAACACGTTCCAGGCGCAGGTGGGGCTCGACAGGTTAAAGCTCAAGAAGTTCAGGCGAACCGGCGAGCTCATACCCGAGGTAAAAAGCAGTGCTGCGGCCTCGCCAAACACGCGACCGGCCGAAAGCACGATGCCCGTCACGATGGCAGGCATGGCCTCGGGGATCAGGATGTGCAGCGTGGCCTCCCAGCGAGTGAGGCCCATGGCCAGGCACGCATCGCGCTGGGCCTGCGGCACGTCCTCGAGCGCCTGCTGGATCACGCGCACCAGAATGGGGATATTGAACATGGTGAGCGCGATGGCGCCGGAGATGATGGAGTACTTCCAGCCCAGCTGCACCGAGAACACC
>URIK01000130.1 GCA_900547855.1 uncultured Collinsella sp.
CACCGACCACAACGAGTCCGCCCAGTCCGTTGCCGGTCTTAAGGACGCTACGGTCTTTGGTGTCGTCGATCATCACCGCATCGGCGACTTCGAGACCGCCGGCCCGCTGCACTACATCTGCCTGCCCTGGGGCTCCAGCTGCACCATCGCCACCAAGCTCGCCGACGTGCTCGGCGTTGAGCTTTCCGACGTCCAGGCTAAGCTGCTGCTCTCGGCCATGATGACCGACACGCTCATGCTCAAGAGCCCCACCACCACCGATGTCGACCGCGCCGTCGCCGCCAAGCTCGGCGAGCAGGTGGGCGTCGACCCGGTCAAGTTTGGTATGGAGGTCTTCCTTACCCGTCCGTCCGGCTCCTTCACCGCAGCCGAGATGGTCGGCAACGACATCAAGATGTTCGAGCCCGCCGGCAAAAAGCTGCTCATCGGCCAGTACGAGACTGTCGACAAGACCCGCGCACTCGGCATGATCGACGAGATTCGCGAGGCCATGCGCGCCTACGCCGCCGAGAAGGGTGCCGACGGCATTGTCCTGTGCATCACCGACATCATGGAGGAGGGCTCGCAGGTCCTGCTCGAGGGCGAGACCGAGGCTGCTCAGAAGGGCCTGGGCATTGCCGACGAGCACGACGGCGTCTGGATGCCGGGCGTCCTCTCCCGTAAGAAGCAGGTCGCTGCCCCCATCATGGCCGCCTGCTAGGTTTAGTTGACCAAACGCCACGACCGGATCGCGGACGCCCCGCGCTCCGGTCGTTTTTTGTGCACGGCGCCGCGTCGTCTCTTGGACAGGCGTGCCCGTGCCGTTGAGCAAATAATGTTCAACCTGTGGTTCCGCTTTTCGGCCACGCCTGCGTGCTTGTCGTGCAGGGTAGGCTAGATGCAAGCGTAATACGTTAGAGCGCGGCGCCGCCACTTGGGCGGGCCGTGCTTTTTTAAGACGGGAGCTTTCCCGTGAAAGGAGCCGCCCATGGCAGCAACTGAGCAGCTGTTCAACGTTCGTGAGCGCAAGCGCTTTGAACGTCACGACATTTGGGAACGCATCACCGAGAACGGCACGATTTCCGCCGCCGTCATGGTCTTCGCCGCCATCGCCGCCGTCATTTGCGCCAATACCGATGCCTACGAGGCCATCCATCACTTTTTGGAGACCCCGCTGTATGTGGGTCTGGGCAACCTTACGGCCGGTCTCACCGTTGAGCTTTTCGTCAACGACTTCCTCATGGCGATTTTCTTTTTGTTGGTGGGCATTGAGCTTAAGTACGAGATGACGGTCGGCGAGCTCAAGAATCCGCGTCAGGCCATGCTTCCCATGCTGGCGGCCGTGGGTGGCGTCGTCGTTCCCGCCTGCATCTACCTGATCTTTAACCATGCCGGCGCTCACAACGGTTGGGCCATCCCCATGGCAACCGATATTGCCTTCGCACTGGGCGTGCTGTCGCTTTTGGGCAATCGCGTGCCCAACGGCGTGCGCGTGTTCTTCTCGACGCTCGCCATCGCCGACGACCTCATCTCTATCGCCGCCATCGCCATCTTCTACGGTCAGAGCCCCAATCCGTTTTGGTTGGGCGCCGCCGCGCTTGTGACCTGCGCGCTCGTGTGGCTCAACAAGACGCAGCATTACCGCCTTGCCCCGTATTCGGTACTGGGTCTGCTGTTGTGGTTCTGTATGTTCAAGAGCGGCGTGCACGCCACGCTTGCTGGCGTTATCTTGGCCTTTACCATCCCGGCCAAGTGCGGCGTCAAGCTCGATAGCCTCACCGATTGGTTGGGCGAGTGCCTGCCACTGCTCGATGACCGCTACGACGACGAGGCGCACATCTTGGGCCAGCATGACTTTACCGTCTCGACCACCAGGGTCGAGCGCGTCATGCACCGCGTGACCCCGCCGCTCATCCGCATGGAGCGTCTGATCTCCACACCGGTCAACTTTGTGATTCTGCCGATCTTTGCGTTCGTGAACGCACAGGTTCGCCTGGTAGGCGTGGATATGAGCACGTTGCTCACCGACCCGGTGACGCTCGGCGTGTACTTTGGCATGCTGCTGGGCAAGCCGATTGGTATTTTTGGCATGACATTTGCCCTGGTCAAGCTCAAGGCTTGCCAGTTGCCGCGCAACGTCAACTGGCACATGATTGCCGGTGTGGGCATTCTGGGCGGCATCGGCTTTACGATGTCGATCCTCATCAGCGGCCTCGCTTTCCCGACGGCCGAGTTTGAGGTTCTTGCCGCCAAGGCTGCCATTCTTGCCGGTTCGGTCACCGCGGCCGTGCTCGGCATGATCTACATGAGTGTGGTCTGCAAACACCCCGCGCCCAAGAACGAGTAAAAGCACAAACAAGTTTGAAAACGCCGCCCGTGAACACCGTCACAAGCGGCGTTTTAGTCATTGGGGACGTTCTTAAATGACTAGGTTTATTCCACGGTGCCGTAGACGGCGCCCCAGCCGTGGGCGGCCAAGGCGGAGTTGAGCTGGTCACAAAGCGATTGGCGGTCGTAGTAGCCGGGCGGCAAAAGGTTCACGATTTCCATGAGGCCGGGCGCGAGGTCCAAGATCTCGGCCTGCACGATGAGATCCAGGCGGTCGATGGCGCGGCGGTCATAAAACAGTCCGTCGACCAGGCGCTGCAGGTCGCCGAATTCCTCGGCCTGGAACGATCCGTACTCCATAGTGCCTCCTTGGGCGCCCCACGCCGGCATGCGCGGCGATGTCGTAATTCATTGCGATGGACTTAATCTATCACGGCTTCATACCGTTGCGGCAGTGGCGGTCTATACTTAGACGAACTGCAACGTCCCGCTTCGCGAAAGGTCGCACCCATGCAGACGATCTACCAGAAGATGGAAACCACCGAACTCGATGCCGCCATCGAGGCGCTCAAAGCCGAGGTCGCCGAGGTCAAGGCCAAGGGCCTGGCGCTCGACATGGCCCGCGGCAAGCCGTCGCCCTCCCAGGTGGACATCTCTCGACCCATGCTCGATATCCTCAATGCCGATGCCGATCTGCACGACGGCAACGTCGACTGCTCCAACTACGGTTGCTTTGAGGGCATTCCCTCGGCACGCAAGCTGGCGGGGGAGTTCCTGGGTTGCCCCGCCGAGCAGACGCTCGTACTGGGTTCGTCGAGCCTGCTGATCGAGCACGATATCGCCGGCATGTTCTGGCGCTGCGGCTCGTGCGGTAGCGAGCCTTGGGAGGCTTATGAGGCCGCGCATGACGGCAAGAAGGTCAAGTTCCTGTGCCCTGTTCCCGGCTACGACCGCCACTTTGGCATCACTGCCGACTTGGGTATCGAGAATGTCCCCGTCGCGATGACCGACAACGGCCCCGACATGGACGAGATCGAGCGCTTGGTTGCCGCCGACGACTCCATCAAGGGCATCTGGTGCGTGCCCAAGTATTCCAACCCCACGGGCATCACCTTTAGCGAGGACACCGTGCGTCGCCTGGTCGAGATGCCCACGGCCGCGCCCGATTTCCGCATCTTCTGGGACAACGCCTACTGCGTGCACGACCTGTACGACGAGACCGACGAGCTCGCCAACATCTTTGACCTCGCTCGCGCGGCGGGCACCGAGGACCGCGTGGTGGCCTTTGCATCGACGTCCAAGATCACCTTCCCGGGCGCCGGCATCGGCTTTATCGGTGCGAGCCCCGCGGTTATCGCGGAGTTCTCCAAGCGCCTGAAGGCCGGCCTTATCAGCGCCGACAAGCTCAACCAGCTGCGCCACGTACGCTTCCTTCCCACCATCGAGGCGGTCAAGGAGCACATGAAAAAGCATGCCGAGTTCCTGCGTCCGCGCTTTGAGGCCGTCGAGCGCAAGCTCACCGAGGGCTTGGGCGACACAGACTGTGCCACCTGGACGCACCCTCGCGGCGGCTACTTTGTAAGCTTCGATGGTCCCGAGGGCTCGGCCCAGAAGGTCGCCGCGCTTTGCGCCGACCTGGGCGTCAAGCTCACGCCGGCCGGTGCTACCTGGCCCTATGGCAAGGACCCGCGCGACACCAACATCCGCATCGCGCCGAGCTATCCCACGGTCGAGGACCTGGAGGCCGCGCTCGATGTGCTGGTGCTGGCCGTTAAGCTTGTCGCTGCCGAGCTCGCGCGTGCCGAGCGCGCTTAACGCGCGGCTTCCCGTACTATCCGCACTTTCGATACGTAAAGGAGCGTATACATGGATTTGGGTATTTCCACCAACCCCACGCCAGAGCTCTACACCATTAAGGTAACCGGCGAGATTGATATCTCTAACGCCGATAGCCTGCGCAATGCCATCGACCTGGCGCTCGAGCAGCCCACTGAGGCCGTTGAGCTCGACTTTGCCCAGGTGAGCTACATCGATTCGACGGGCATCGGCGTGCTCGTGGGCGCCGCACACCACGCGGTCGACCACGGTAAGCGCTTTAGCTGCGTTAACGTGCAGCCCCCGGTGATGCGCGTGGTTCAGCTGCTGGGTGTCGACCAGGAGATTTCGATCACCGCTGCATAATCTTTGCCCCCAAAAGGGCGTGCCTCTTGGCATATGTTTGTGATGCGCTCGGACGTTTTGGCGTCCGGGCGCTATACTTGACCGAATGAATAGACGAGTTCCGGCCGAATGGCGCGGTGCGGGCTCGACTCACATCGAGCCTTGGAGGTATGTGTGTTTGGTATTGGAGAGGGTGAGCTCGCGATCATCGTGGTCTTCGGCTTTTTGCTGTTTGGCCCGGATAAGCTCCCGCAGATGGGCCGCACGATCGGCCGTGCCATCCGTCAGTTCCGCGAGACGCAGGAAAAGATGACGGCTGTTGTTCAGTCCGAGATCATCGATCCGGTAAGCGAGGCCGCGTCGGCCCCGGTCAAGCCCAAGAAGGCTGCTGCGACCGACGACGATTCCGATGCGGACGAGGATGCCGCCGAGACGGCTGCGCCCGCAAAGAAGGAGACCTTTGCCGAGCGCCGTGCCCGCCTTGCCGCCGAGAAGGCCGCAAGCGAGGGCGTTGCTGAG
>URIK01000131.1 GCA_900547855.1 uncultured Collinsella sp.
TGAGCGTCTCGTGGGCTCGGAGATGTGTATAAGAGACAGCACCTGCCATGCCCATGCCCATAAAGCCTGCCATCGCGCCGTTGGGGTTGGCGGCTGCTGCGCGCATCGCATCGCTCTGGGCGCTGGCGATGTTGGCGGCTGCCATGGTGGGATCGCGCATGACCGCGGCTTTCTGCAGGTCCTTGATCATCTGCTCGTCCTCTTGCGAGGCGGCGATGGAGTTGACGCCAAAGCTCACGATCTCGACGCCACGCAGGTCACGCCAGTCGGCAGAGAGGACCTCGTTGAGCGCACGGGCGAGCTCGGTGGTGTGGCCGGGGATGGCGCTGTAGCGGATGCCCATCTCCGAAATCTTGGCAAAGGCTGGCTGCAGGGCGGTGAGCAGCTCGGACTTAAGCTGGCTGTCGATCTTGTCGCGCGTATAGCTATCGGTCACGTTGCCGCACACGTTGGTGTAGAACAGCAGCGGGTTGGTGATGCGATACGAATACTCGCCGTTGCAGCGCACGGAGATGTCGACGTCCAGGCCAATGTTGTTATCGACCACGCGGAAGGGCACGGGCGAGGCGGTGCCGTACTTGTTGCCGATGATCTCCTTGGTGTTGATGAAGTAGACGCGCTGGTCCTTGCCCGCGTCGCCGCCAAAGGTAAAGCGGCTGCCGATATTGGCGAAGGTCTCCTTGATGGAATCGCCCAGGTTGCCGCTAAAGACGCTCGGCTCGCTGCCGGTATCGAAGACGAACTCACCGGGCTCCAGCGCGACTTCGATGATCTTGCCGTTTTGCACCACGAGCATGCCCTGGCCGTCGTTGGCGGCGATGACCGAGCCGTTGGAGATGACGTTGTCCTCGCCGCGCGTGTTGGAGCTGCGGCCGCCGGTGCGTTTGCTGCCCTTGCAGGCCAAGACGTCAGCAGGCATCGATTCGCAGTAGATAAATTCCTTCCACTGGTCGGCCATGACGCCGCCGGCAGCTCCCAATCCAGCTTTCAAGAGTCCCATGGTGATCTTCCTTTCTCGTCAAAGGCCGGGTGGTATTGGTCAGGATGGTTAATCGTCCTTGTCGTCCTTCATGACAACGGTGGTCTCGGTGTGGCTGAAGGTGTCGTGCTTCTCGGTCAGGTCGAGCTCGCCACAGTACTCGTCGGCGTGGGTGGCCTCGTTGGCCGTCTTGAGCTGGCCTACCAGTAGTACGTCTCCGATAATCACGATGATCAGCGGCGCGATGACGTTGATGAGGATGCCCTCGATATCAAAGGTGAGGTAATCCGGATTGAAGGCGTATTCCCCCATAAAGAGAATCTGGGAGAGGATAAATCCGATCGCGAAGAACAGCACCGAGGCGATGGCGAGCTTGGGCTTGGAGCAGGGGAGCTCGCCGACCAAGCGGCCGGTCTGGCCGTTCATGGCAAACAGATAACTCTTGCCGTTCCACGAGGTGGAAAGCATCCACACGGGAAACAGGGCGTAGTCGCTGTCTTCCCAGGTGTAGTCGAGCTGCTTGCTTTCGACTGTGGCGTCGTCATACTCGTCGACGACGGTCTCGCGCAGGGCCGAGATCGTACTCTCCTCCATGCGGCGCTCGGCGCGCGCCTTGCAGGTTTCGCAATCCTCGTCGTAGCGGTTGGCGATGTAGCCGGGCATATACGCGACCGAAAACGGGCGCAGCGCGTCGTAGTCAAACGGCTCGATGGCGTCCATGTGGCCGTCGGGCATCTTGGACGATCCGTCGACGGGCACGCGCTTAAACGAGATATTGCCCTTGCGATAGGCATCGTAGTGGTCGGTGGTCGTGACGGTGCGGTCGGATTCCTCGGTCACGGTCTCGTTGGTCGCGTCAAAGTACACTTCGCCGTCAACGCGGGCGCCGTAGAGCCAAAACGGCACGTAGACACCTTGGACCTCGTCGATATGGTTGCCGGTGACAAAGCTCTTGGGCAGCAAGATCTTGCCCTTGTAGTGTTCCTTGAGTGCGGCCGTGACGTCGTCGCGCCCGAGCTTAAACGGAATCACCAGGTCGGGCGAGAAGTCGCCAGAGAGCTGGCCGGGCGCCACGGCGGAGTTGCCGCAGTACGGGCAGGTGGTGACGGCGACGGTGCCGTCGGACACGAGCTCGGCGCCGCACGACGAGCAGATGTAGCCGGCGTTCTGGGCGAGCTCCTGCACCGCGTCGTCGGCGACGGGCTTGGGCGTTGCGGCTGCCGCATCGGCTTTGGCGTCGGCCTTGTCCTGGCGCTCGCGATAGAGGGCCTCGACTTCTTCGACTTCAAAGCGCGAGTCACAGTAGTCGCAGACGAGCTTTTGCTCGGCGCTTGCAAAATGCAGGGGGCCACCGCAGGCAGGGCACTGATAGTTAACGCTCTCGAAGGCCATGATCGGTCCTTTCGCTGCTGGAGGCTATGCGCCGATGGCGCCGCCGCAGTATTCGCAGCGCCCACTGGCATCGGGAATGGTGGTGGCTCCGCAGAAGGGGCAGGTCACCGCGGTCTTGGGGGCCTTGGCGGCCACGACGCTGTCGCGTGTCTTCTGACGCAGCTGCACCAGCGCATCGCGGACTTCGGTTGCCTGGCGCTTGGCCTCGCGATATTCGATGGAGCCGCGCTGATCGATGGTGGAGTCGTTCACGCGCAGGTTGATCTCGGTAAAGTACGGCGTGTTGACGTGGATGGTCAGATTAAAGTCGTAATCCAGGTCGTAGCGCGGCGGGTTGTAGCTCTCGCGCTCGCCGTCCTTGGTCTCGCGATAGATCTCGGTGCGATGCTCGTCGATATCCATATCGCAGCCGAGTACCTGCGAGAACTCGATGATGTCGGGATTGGCGTCGCGCCAGCGGCTCTGCGAAGTGATGATCAGCAGGCCCGCGTCCTCATCGAGCATAATATTGGTGCGCCCGGCAGAAAGCGTGCGCGTGGGGTTGAACGAAGACAGGCGCTCGGCGTTGGCCTCGCGGTAGGCGAGTTGCTCACGGATGTCGTCCGCGGTGCTGGAGCGATAGCCGTGAAAGTAGGGGGAGAGCTTGCCGGCGCACTCTTTGCACAGGTAGCCTTCATTGATTTTTGTCTTACCTAGAAGTCCCAGCTCGGTACCGCAAATCGCGCACTCTTTCTTCTCGAACATCTTGTCAAAGAAGCCCATGGCTGCCTCCCATCAACTGGTAGCGTGTGTCACTTTTGATGATGGGGGAGTGCGCGATCCTTCGCGATACCCAGACGGCTCAAGGAGTCTCCACAACTGGGACACATGGCCCATTTTTCATCCGACACATAGGGACACTCCTTGCCGCGGGTAGTCATTGGGCACTCATTGGGGACGTACTTAAATGAGTGGCAGTTGGAGACACTCCTTGCCGAGCTAGAGGCCGCGCGTGTCCCTTCTGGTCCATGAGGCTCAAAACCGCGGCGTGATGTGGACGGCTGGGGTCAAATTTGCAGCATTTCAAGCCTGGCTTCGATATTGAGACTGGTTCTTTATTAAAATAGATTTCCAGACAATTGAGCGGCTGGGGGTTAACCATGGGGGACATGGGAGACACAACCGCATATTTGCGTCGGGGCATTCGGGAGATTATATGCCTGGCGCTGTTCTTCTTCACGTTTTTGGCGTGCGAGTATCTCTTTGACGTGCGCATGGCCGAGTTCGTGTCTCCGGACGAGGTTGTTATTTATGAGAGCCTTGTTATCGGCGCGAGCGTGATTGGCTTTTTTGTGCGTCCTATTCTGTACTATCGCCGTCCCCATGCCATTGAAGCAACGAGTGACGTTACGGGCGTTTTGCTGGTGGCGGCATTGCTGCTGTTGATTATGGCGGTTCAGGTTGAGGTGATAATTGCCGGCGGTTTGGTGGCGTGCTGCGCGCTGGGCTACTGCGGATCGACTACCCATGCAAACTTTGCGCGGCGCTTTGCACGGACGCCCTGCTTGGCGCGTGCGGCTGCACTTTCCTACGCCATGGGCGTTCTGGTGCAGGTGCTCAACCACATGGTGATGCCTGCCGGCATTCCTCAGCAGGCTGTTCTGGTCGTCTGCGCGATCGCGCAGGTGGCGTCGCTCCACGGTGCCCGACGCGCCAAGCTGCGCGACGAGTCCGATCCCAGCTTTGAACCCAGTGTTGCCGGGCTTTCGGTAGATGCTCTGGAATATGGCGCCAAGTGGCATGACGATCCCGAGGCAAAGGCGGCATTCCGCCGCACTGCAGCTCGCTTGACCGTGGCGACAGCGTATCTTTCCGGCGTATTCGCCGCTCTCAACGCGGGCCTCACGACCCTGCATGCTACCGGAGCCGTTGATTTGGGTGACTGGCCGCGCCTGCTGCTTGTCGTGAGCTCGTTGGCCGCCGGCGTCCTATTTGACCTGCGCGGCCGTTCGTATATGAATATCGGCATGACATGCGCCGCCATGTTGTCTACGCTTTCGTTTTTTGTGCTCATCGTCGAGGGCAATGGCGGCAACGAGCTTGCTGCCACGATCATCTTTTATCTGGGCTCGGGCTTCTTTGTGGTGTTCTTTACCACAAAATTCGCCGCCATCTCGCTCTATGCGCGCTGGTCATATTTTTGGCCGTGCATGGGCCGCGTCGTCAACAACGTGTGCTCGATGCTCGTGACGGCGCCGGCAGTGGCGATTATTTTGAGTCAAAACGTGCTGGCTGCAGTCGGCGCGGCGCTCGTGATGTTTGTGGGTATTGCGATTACGCTGCTGGGGCAGTTGGGGCAACGAGCCGATGATGCCGCGATGCGGGACGGACTGACGCTTGCCACCGACGATCTTGGTGGGGATCTTGCGCCCACATGCTCCGACCCCGAGCCCGTGGAGGCAGCGGAGCTCACGTCCGATGAACGCCTTGATGCCTTCGTCGCCACCTTTGGGCTTACAGAGCGCGAGCGCGATATTCTTGAGGTCTTGGTCGTTTCGGACCCTGTCTCTTATACACATCTCCGAGCCCACGAGACGCTCATG
>URIK01000132.1 GCA_900547855.1 uncultured Collinsella sp.
CTACACTCGACTAGTCGTCGGCAGCGTCAGATGTGTATAAGAGACAGGCGTAAGCACGGCCGACCTCATAAACACCCAGGTCAAGGCCCTCTTCGGGGACCTGCGTGGTCATAACGACGGTGCGACCCGAATCGACCCAGCGGAAAATTGCCTCTTGGAACGACTCGCCCGACTCGCCAAACTCGGGAATACCGCCAATGCCAAAGGTCTCCAGAATCACGGCATCGTAGCTATCGGCAAGGGCGTCGAGGATGCCCGGGTTTACGCCGGGCGTAAGCTTGAGTACAAATACGCGCGGGTCGATGCTGTCGTAGAAACGCACCGGGTTTTCGCCCAGATGAGTGCCGTGGAGCCCGTTGCGCACGATACGGTCGTTGCGGATGTAGGCAATGGGCGGGTAGTTGACGCTAATGAACGCGTTAAAGCTCATGGTGCGCTGCTTGCGGGCTCGCGTGCCGGCAATGGCGACGCCGCCAAACACAATCGACACATCGTGCGAATGCTCGTCGAGCGCATAGAGCAGACTCTGGTACAGATTGAGCTTGGCGTCGGTAAAGGGGTTGCCCATGGGCTTTTGCGAACCGGTGAGCACGATGGGCTTGGGGCTGTCCTGAATCAGATAGGAAAGCGCCGCCGCGGTGTAGCTCATGGTGTCGGTGCCGTGCAGAATCACGAAGCCGTCGTGGTCGGCATAACCCTCGACGATGACATCGCGGATGCGCATCCAGTCGCTCGGGCGCATATTGGTGCTGTCGATGTTCATGGGCTGCACCACGTCGAGCTCGCAGAGGCCCGAGATCTCGGGGACGCTCTGGGCGAGCTCCTCACCGGTCAGGGCGGGGGAGAGGCCGTTGCCGTCCTCGGTCGATGCGATGGTGCCGCCCGTGGCGATGAGAAGGATGCGCTTCATGCTGGTATTCCTATCGTATTTGCCGCCGCAGAGGCGGAGTCGTTCGGCAGTATTGTGGCACAGGGCGACGAATGTTCAAACGTATTACATCATCTGTAACGTTTGGTAACACTTCAATTGCCGTCAAATAGGGGCCTAGGTCGTGCGTTTGCCGTGCGCTGATGGCTGCGAGGGACGAGAAGCCCCATATAACGTGTACACTATGGAAGTTATTTTCGTTCATTCATGCGGGTGGGCACCGGCTCCCCGCCAACAAGAGGGGGAAACCATGGATCAAAAGGCTTCCGCAAAGGTCCTCGTACTCGACTTTGGTGCGCAGTACGGTCAGCTCATTGCCCGTCGCGTCCGCGACCTCAACGTGTATTCCGAGATTGTCCCCTGCGACATCTCGGCCGACGAGATTCGCGAGATGAACGCCTCTGCGCTCATCCTTTCTGGCGGTCCGGCTTCCGTGTATGCCGAGGACGCTCCGTCTATCGATCCCGCCATCTTTGACCTGGGCCTTCCCGTCCTGGGCTTCTGCTACGGCCATCAGATCACGGCCGTGACGCTCGGCGGCAAGGTCGGCCACTCCGAGGTGGGCGAGTACGGCCGCGCCACCATCACGCGCACGGCCGGCGCCAAACTCTTTAACTCCACGCCCATGGAGCAGACCGTGTGGATGAGCCACCGCGACGCCGTTTCCGAGGTGCCCGAGGGCTTTACCGTTACCGCCAGCACTGACGTGTGCCCGGTTGCTGCCATGGAGTGCGTCGAGCGCAAGATTTTCACCACGCAGTTCCACCCCGAGGTCAAGCACTCCGAGTACGGTCAGCAGCTGCTGAGCAACTTCCTGTTTGAGATCTGCGGCCTGGAGCCCAACTGGAGCATGGACAACCTGGTCGAGACCATGACGGCCGAGTTCCGCGAGAAGGTTGGCGACGACCGCGTGATTCTGGCCCTGTCCGGCGGCGTCGACTCCTCCGTCGTGGCTGCGCTGGGCGCCCGCGCCGTGGGCAAGCAGATGACCTGCGTGTTCATTAACCACGGCCTGCTGCGCAAGGGCGAGCCCGAGCAGGTGGAGGAGGTCTTCACCAAGCAGTTTGACGTCGACTTTATTCACGTCCACGCCGAGGACCGTTATGCCGAGCTTCTGGCCGGCGTGACCGAGCCCGAGGAGAAGCGTCGCATCATCGGTACGCAGTTCTGGAAAGAGTTCTTCGCCGTGGCGCAGCAGCTCGAGACCGATGGCAAGCCGGTCAAGTACCTGGCTCAGGGCACCATCTACCCCGACATCATCGAGTCCGGCGCTCGCAAGACGGGCGGCAAGACGGCCACCATCAAGAGCCATCACAACCTGATTCCGTTCCCCGAGGGCGTGCACTTCGACCTCATTGAGCCGCTCGACCATTTCTTTAAGGACGAGGTCCGCGCGCTTGGTCTGGCGCTGGGCCTGCCGGGTCACATCGTGTTCCGCCAGCCTTTCCCGGGTCCGGGTCTGGCCATCCGCATCATCGGTGCGGTCGACAAGGAGAAGCTCGAGATCCTCAAGAACGCCGACGCCATCGTGCGCGAGGAGCTCGACGCCTACAACCAGCGTCTGTTTGAGCAGACCGGCGAGCGCAACTCCGAGCACAGCTGCTGGCAGTATTTCGCGGTCCTGCCTGACATCAAGTCCGTTGGCGTTATGGGCGACGAGCGCACTTATCAGCGCCCGATCATCCTGCGTGCCGTCGAGTCCAGCGATGCTATGACCGCCGACTGGGCCAAGCTGCCCTACGACGTGCTGGCCCGCATCTCCGGCCGCATCGTTGCCGAGGTTCCCGGAGCCAACCGCGTGTGCTACGACATCACGTCCAAGCCGCCCGCGACCATCGAGTGGGAATAACGGGAACTGGCTTTTGAACTCGTGTTTTGGTGCTGCCGAGTACCGCCTGATGCTGTTTCGGCATCGCCACAGAGCAAAGCCACCGGCGAAATAACGGGAATAATAGCCTCCGGACCCTCTGGTTCGGAGGCTTTCTTTTTGCATCTCTACCTGGGAAAACGGCACAATTATTCCCGTATGCCCCTACTGGGCGGGACGGCGGAGTACTCGGCGGTACGGGAATAATAGCGCCCTGCGGGAATAATTCACAATTCGGGTCCCCCGAAGGCCGGTTTCGAACGGGCGAAACTGAGTTGAAACTGCGGGGCGGATTCAGACCCTATTCAATTGTATTTGCCCAGGTCAACAAACGGGAATAAAGAAACGCGGAAATCGGTTTCCGCAGTTTCGACAACCCCGAATGCCGCCGAATAACGCCGCGTATCTTGCCGTATTTTGGCGCGCAATTATTCCTCGAGCGGGGCTTCCGGGGTGCCGATTCCATGCGGGAATAATGGAACAGCCCCCGGAGAACCGGAGGCTGTTCGCAAGGAAACGTCAATTCGCCTGGGGAGATGTCAGAAAGAGGCCTTCCAGTCGGCGTAAGCGTCCTCGTCGAGTTCGCCGCGTTCGAGCTCGGCACGCTTTTCGGCCCAGGTTTTGATCGACTGCGCGAGCTTGGGGGCATGCGGCGCCTTGGGGTCGACCGCCAGGCCCATGCCGTCCTCGCTGGGGACGAGGCCGTAGCCCTCCTCCAGCTGCAGTAGCAGGGCCATGAGGTCTCGAGACGTCTCGACGCCGTAGTCCTTGAGCGCGCCCTCGGAGACCTCGAGCGCCTTCGCGATCTTCTCGAGCAGCTCGGGCTTAACCGCGCGGATGCCGCTCTCGTAGTGTCTGATCGCACCCTCAGTGAGCCCCACGGCATCGGCGAGCTGGGCCTGCGTAAAGCCCTTCGCCTTGCGATGCCGCCGAATGTTGTCGCCTGTCGCCATGTGCCCTCCTATAGATTTCGTCGGCGACCATTCTATCAGCGTACGAGTTTGTACGCAATTCTATTGACAGTACAGATACGTACGATTATTCTCGGGAATACAAGCGTACGCATACGTACGGATAGATAGGAGGTCCAAGATGGAACAGCCGGTGGCAAAGACACCGAGGCCGAGCATGCTCACCGCCGACGAGGTGGCGGAGCGCCTGAAGATCAAGAAAGGCAGCGCCTACGAGGTCATCCGCCAGATGAACAAGGAGCAGGAGGCCCTCGGGCGCGTGGTGATCCGCGGACGCGTCCGCAGCGACCTGTTCGATGCCCGCTACTTCCCGGAGGTGGACGATGCCAGCCTATAAGGACAAGAAGACGGGGCTCTTCTACGTGCAGTTCTACTACCGCGACGCGCGCGGGGCCAAGCGGCACAAGACGAAGAAAGGTTTCCAGACCGAACTCGAGGCGCTTCTGTGGGAGAAGAACTTCAAGGCCCTCAAGGACGACGCCATGGACATGACCTTCGCCGACTTCTGCAAGGTCTACGAGGCGGAGGTGAGGCCGAGGGTCCGCGAGCACACCTGGCTCACCAAGGAGAACATCATCCAGAGCAAGCTCCTGCCGTTCTTTGGCGACATGCGCATGTGCGACATACGGCCCGTCGACATCGTCAGGTGGCAGAACTCCCTCACTGGATCAACAAGGGCGGACGGCGACGGCTTCAAGCCCACTTACCTGAGGATCATCAACAACCAGCTAAACGCCATCTTCAACCACGCCGAGCGCTACTACAACCTGGAGAAGAACCCCGTTCACAAGGTGGACAAGATGGGCAGCAAGGAGGCTGGCGAGATGCAGTTCTGGACCAAGGACGAGTACCTCCGCTTCTCGGAGGCCATCTCCGACAAACCACTCGCCTTCTACGCTTTCGAGGTGCTCTACTGGATGGGCATACGCTGCGGCGAGCTCATGGCGCTCACGCCCTCGGACTTCCTGATGGAGACGTCGGAGCTGCGCATAAACAAGTCCTACCAGCGCCTGCGCGGCGAGGACGTGGTCACGAAGCCGAAGACGCGCAAATCGGTGCGCACGATCAAGCTGTCTCTTATACACATCTGACGCTGCCGACGACTAGTCGAGTGTAGA
>URIK01000133.1 GCA_900547855.1 uncultured Collinsella sp.
ATCTACACTCGACTAGTCGTCGGCAGCGTCAGATGTGTATAAGAGACAGCCGTACTTCTCGCCAAAGAGGGCGACAGCGCCGGCGGCCTTGGCCTCGTCGATGCCCATGACGCGGGTCACGACCGGCTTGGAAGCGAAGATCTGCTGGTTGACCAGGTCCTCGACAGCCTTGAGCTGCTCGGAGGACAGGGCCTCGAAGTGCGTGAAGTCAAAGCGCAGGTGCTCGGGCGTCACCAGCGAACCGGCCTGGGAGACATGCTCGCCCAGGACCTGCTTAAGCGCAGCGTCGAGCAGGTGGGTGGCGGTGTGGTTGCGGCGCAGGAAACCACGGCGCTCGGCGTCGAGCACGGCGGTCACGGTAGCACCGACGGTCAGCGTGCCCTCGGCAACGTGTGCGACATGGGCATACAGGCCGTTGTGGTTCTTGGTATCGGCAACGGTCAGAACAACGCCCTCGGCGGAAAGCTCGCCGGCGTCACCCTGCTGGCCGCCCATCTCGGCGTAGAACGGGGTGCGGTCGAGCACGACCTCGACGTCCTCGCCGGCGGCAGCGGACTCGACGGACTCGCCGTTGCGAACGATGGCGACAACCTTGGCACCCTCGATCGCATCGTTGTCATAGCCGTCGAACTCGGTCGCGACGACCTTGTCGGAAAGCTCGACCCACACGTCGTTGAAGCTGCCCCAGGCATCGCCCTTGGCGTTGGCACGAGCGCGGGCCTTCTGGTCCTCCATGCAGGCGGTGAAGCCGTCCATGTCGACGTCGTGGCCAGCAGCGCCGGCGATCTCGACAGTCAGGTCGATGGGGAAACCAAAGGTGTCGTGCAGCTTAAAGGCAACGTCGCCCGGAAGGACGGCGCCGTCGGCGAGCGCGGCCAGGGCCTCGTCCAGGTAAGCACGGCCGTTGTCGAGCGTCGTGGAGAAGCGCTCCTCCTCGGAGGCGACAATACCCTTAACGAGCGCGACGTTCTTGAGCAGCTCGGGATAGGCCTCGCCCATCTGAGCGTTGACCTCGTCGATGAACTTAGTCAGGAAGGCGCCCTCGATGCCCAGCAGGCGGCCGTGGAACACGGCACGGCGGAGCAGGCGGCGCAGGACGTACTCGCGGCCCTCGTTACCGGGCAGGATGCCGTCCGAGATCATAAAGTCGACGGCACGGGAGTGGTCGGCGATGATGCGCAGAGAACGGCTAGCACCGGAGTAATCGTCGGCGTCATAGGTCTTGCCGCTGATCTCCTCACCGAGCTTGATGAGGTGCTGCATCAGATCGCCGTCGTAGTTAGCGGTCTTGTGCTGCATGATGGCGGCCATGCGCTCAAGGCCCATGCCCGTATCGAGGTTACGGTGCGGCAGCTCCGGCATGGAGCCGTCCTCCTGGCGATCGTACTGGGTAAAGACGAGGTTCCAGAACTCCAGGAAGCGGTCGCAGTCGCAGCCGGGCTTGCAGTCGGGACTACCGCAGCCGACCTCCTCGCCCATGTCAAAGTAGATCTCGGAGCAGGGACCGCAGGGGCCAGTGGGGCCAGCGGCCCAGAAGTTGTCGTCCTCGCCCAGGCGGGAGATGTGGTCCTCGGCAACGCCCAGAGAACGCCACACGTCGTGGGTCTCGTCGTCCTCGGTAAAGACGGTAAAGTACAGGCGGTCGAGCGGCAGCTTGAACTCCTTGGTGATGAGCTCAAAGGCCCAGGCGCAAGCCTGCTGCTTGGAGACGCCGCCAAAGGAGAAGTCGCCGAGCATCTCGAAGAAGGACAGGTGACGGCCGTCCTCGCCGATGCAATCGATGTCGTTGGTGCGGACGCACTTCTGGCAGGAGATAGCGCCGATCTCCTTCATGGTCTTCTTGCCCTGGTAGTACTCCTTAAACTGGTTCATGCCGGCGTTGGCAAGCAGCAGCGAAGGATCGTCGGGGACGAGGGACGAAGAAGGATAGAGCTTAAGACCGCGCTCCTCAAAGAAGTTGAGGAACTTGGAGCGAATCTCGGCCGTAGTCATTGACGGGTAGTCAGCACTCATAGAGGGAATCTCCTCGGTTTCACATCGAAACAGTTCAAACGTAACGATATTACCATCCCACCGCGCAAGTGCAAAAAAGAGGGCCGGCACAATGCCGGCCCTTCAGCGAAATTGCATGTTAGCGCGTATGAATGTTAACCCGAATTACCCCGCTAGTTGTCGTCATCGTCCATGGAGCCGTCGATGCCGGTTTTGGTATCGTCGTCCGAGTTGGAGTCATCGTCCTTAGCGAAGGGGTTCTTGAAGAAGCCCGTCGCATCGGGCTGCAGGCCCGAGAGCTTGATCCAGGGATTATCGAGCTCGGGCTTGGGCATGGCCTTGGCCTCGGGCGCAGTCTCGTTACCGATAAGCTCAGACTCGTAGATGAAGGTGTCGTCGCCGAGCGCGTCGTAGGCGGCGACCGGGTTGCCATCGGCATCGCGGTACGGTGTGCCCTTAAACACGGCGCCGTCATAGGCCACAAGCTGGCGGCCGGTCTCATTCTCGAAGTAGTACACGAAGATACCCTTGAGGGCCGCACAAAGCGGGATGGCAATAATCATGCCGATGGGGCCCATGAGTGCCGAGCCAATAACGAGCGCCGTGAGGCTCATGATAGGATGCACCTGTACAGAGCTCTGCATAACCTTAGGCGAAATCACGTTATCGGTGACGTTTTGCGCGACCATCGTCACGACGAGCGTCCATAACGCCAACATGGGGCTGAACATGAAACCGAGCACTGTGGCGATTGCTGCGCTCACCCAAGGGCCGACGACCGGAACCAAATGCATGATGCCGGTAAAGATAGCCATGAGCGCCGCATACGGATGGCCGATGATCATAAAACCGATAAAGGCGAGGAAACCACCGCAGATGGACGTCACGACCATACCGCGCATGTAGCCGCCGACAGAGCGAGAAAGGATGGCGACCATAAAGCGGTACGAGGTCTCCTTATCCTGACCGATGATGGTGCAAATCTCGTGGTGCATGCGAGGGTAGTCACAGGCCATCCAGTACGCAAGCACCAGACCAAGGAAGATCACGAACAACTGCGAGGCCGTATTGGTGATGAGCGGGAACACACCGCGGCCAAGCTCGGCAGCGATCTGAGACACGTACTTCGATGCCACGGTAACAAGCGACGAAAGATTATCGTCCAAATACTCCTTGAGCGGCGTGTTGTTGAGTGTCTTGGCATGCGAGATCATCTCGTTGAGGTCGCCACCCGCAACACGAAGCTGCTCGGGCAGGCGGCTCAGGACTTCCATGATCTGACCAAAGAGAATCGGCGACAAGATGCAAACGACACCGACGAGCACGGCAACAACAACAATTAGCGCAATAAGCGAACCGATGCAGCGATTCACGCCATGGTGCTCGAGCCAGTTGGTGATCGGGGACATCACAAAAGCAATGATGGAGCCAACGGCAAGAAACTCAATAACCGGTGCCAGGATGCCCATAAGGTTAAAGATGACAGCAGCAATAACAATGCAGCCGACAACAGCCCAAATGCGCAGCGTCAGAACGCGGGTGTCGCGCAGCACGCGATCGGTTTGTTGGGGGTGCTCACTCATGAACGAATCATCACTCCGTCGGGGTCGATCTTGTCCTGAATCTTCTTAAGCGTGCGGCGCAGCAGACGCGAGACCTGCACCTGCGAGATGCCCAGCTTCTTGGCAATCTCGATCTGGGTCATGCCCTTCACAAAGCGCAGCTCGATCACCTCGCGCTCACGCGGCGAGAAATCGCGGATGGCTTCCTCGATCACCAGGCGGTCATCGGTAAAGTCGAGCTCGTTGTCATCGTCGGCGTAACGGTCGAGAATCGAGGGGGCATCGTCGGAATCGGACGCACCAGGAGCCTCGATGGGCACCGAGGTATAGGCCGAAGACGATTCCATAGCCTCGAGGACCTCATCGACAGTCACATCTAGATACTCAGCGATCTCCTCAACCTTGGGCGAACGCTGCAGTTCGTTGGTAAGGTTGTCAGTAGCCTGGTTGACCTTGGCCGAGAGCTCCTGCAGACGTCGCGGCACGCGCACGCTCCAGCCCTTGTCGCGAAAATGGCGTTTGATCTCGCCCAGGATAGTGGGCGTCGCAAACGTCGTGAACTCGAGTCCGCGCTCGGGATCAAAACGGTCGATAGCCTTGAGCAAGCCCAGATAGCCGACCTGCATGAGGTCGTCGAGCGGCTCGCCGCGATTCTTAAATTTGTTGGCAAGAAACCTTACCAGGTTCATATGGGACATGACGAGCTGCTCGCGGGCGTCCGGATCACCGGTCTCCTTGTAGCGACGAAACAGCTCGCGGGTTTTCTCCTTGTCCCAAGCGGTCTTACCGCTCCGGGAACGTTCGGTCATATTAGATATCCGCCTTGAGGTCGAGGGAAAGCGTCAGGGGCGCCGCAGTCTTTTCGTAGGAATCGCACACGCTCGCGAGGATGAGCTCGGCATACACCGCAGCCTGGTCGTCTTCATCGACCGTAGCCTGGTCACCAAAGGTAATAGTCATGCCAACGTGGGTCTCATCGACATCGAATTTGATGGTGATGTCGTCGCAGTCGACCGCGGTGCAACCAAAGATGAAAGCCTCCTCGGCAGCCATGCGGATGTCCTCGATGCGATCGACAGACATAGAGCACAGGGCACCAACGTTGGCTGCCGTCATGCGCACAAGGCGAGCGAGACGCGGGTCACCGGCAACGGTCAGCGTGATAGGGCAGGTTGCTTCGCTACTCATCGCAGGACTCCTCAGAGGTCTCGGCGGGCGTATAGGTGTAATACTGGGCTGCTTTAGCAGCAGGCTTCTGTGCATCATCTGTCTCTTATACACATCTGACGCTGCCGACGACTAGTCGAGTGTAGAT
>URIK01000134.1 GCA_900547855.1 uncultured Collinsella sp.
AGATCTACACTCGACTAGTCGTCGGCAGCGTCAGATGTGTATAAGAGACAGCCGAGGCGCTGAAAAAGATGGAGGCGGAGCGCCGCCCCCTGTATCTCGCGGCGGCAGACGCCGTTATCCCGAACAGCGGCACGGTGGAAGACGCCGTGACCGCCGCAATGGAGGCACTGGATGAAATTTTTAGTCATTAACGGCCCCAACCTCAACATGCTCGGCATTCGCGAGCCGGGCATCTATGGCAGTGACAACTACGACCGCTTAGTGCAGATCTGCCAGGAAGCGGGCGCCGCACAGGGCTTCGACGAGGTCGAGGTTTTCCAGTCCAACCACGAGGGCAGCATCGTCGACAAGATCCAGGAGGCCTACGGCCGGGTCGACGGCATCGTCATCAACCCGGCCGCCTACACACATACGAGCGTGGCAATCCTTGACGCCCTCAAGGCCGTCGCCATCCCTGCCGTCGAGGTGCACATCAGCGCCGTAGAGACGCGCGAGGACTTCCGCCAGGTGAGCTATGCACGCCTAGCCTGCTTCGCCACCATCACCGGCGAAGGCCTGCAGGGTTACGCCCACGCGCTGGAGCTGCTGAGGGAGCATCTCGAAAAGTAAGACCGCAACACTACTGAATAAATAACAGTGGGGAGGGCCAGATTGGTCCTCCCCACTGTTATTACGCCTTCTTGATCACGTATGCCAACCCAATATCACAGGCGCAACGCACGATTGATGCGAAGAGCCACGATGCTGGCAGCGTCATAAGCAGAGGCATGGTCTGCCAAGGAATAAACCAATCGACCGCATGGATCGCAAAGATCGCCAGACTGGCTTGTCCGCAAAACACGAGTCCTCGCTCAAAAGCCCCCAAAACCGGTACGTCTTTCAGCTTCTCCAGCGCCATGGAAACCCAGCACACGCAGTAGCTGCCGGCAAGAGCGGCAGCCGTCGCAACCACAAACCCATCCACGCGGCGGCTCGAAAGCTCAAGCCCACTCAGCGCGGCAAGGACAAGCCAAGCGACACCGGCTCCGATAAATAGCAGAGGCTTGTTCACGCTCGGCTCCAGCCCCCTTTGGCGGGCCGTATAGCCAACCCACATCAGCAAGACGATGTAGCAGCTCAAATCCAAATCGAGCGGCAGGTAAACACCAAAATAGCGAGACACGCTCAAACCGCAAAAGGCAATCGCGGCACAGACAACCCCCGCCAAACAACCCCAATCCCGCGGCGATCAAACAGCCGCGTGAGCGCATTAAACAGCAGGCGCGACATAAACAGCGCCGCCAGAAACCATGCCATGCCAACGGCGGTAACGCCAAGCCCAGGCACATCAACGCCCGAGGCAAACACAAGCGTGTTAAGCCCCGCAACCAGCGTACCGCTCGTCAACGGAGTGCCGCTCATCAAGAACGTCGGCACCTGCCACGCCAGCGCAAGAACCACATACGGCACCAGCAGGCGCGACACCGAACCACTCAGCAGCTCGCGCCACGGCTTCGGCCTAAAAGTATACCCGACAAGAATAAAGAACACCGGCATGTGAAACGAGAAGATCGCGTGCCGCAAGGGAGAGGGATTTGGGACGGTGTGCCCCACAATGACTAGAGTAATTGCAATCCCCTTTGCAATATCGATCCAGTCTAGCCTTTTGCTTCCCATGGCGAACCCTTCAAAATCGCAGCACACAAGATGAAAAAAGCCCAGACCACCAAGCGGTCCGGGCTTAATAAACGATGGTGCTCCATGGCGGATTCGAACCGTCGACCTTGGGATTAGAAGTCCCCTGCTCTATCCAACTGAGCTAATGGAGCAAATAACCGCACGCCAAAGCAAGCGCAAGCCTGTCAAGCGCAAATAATTATAACCTAGTTGAACTGCTCGCGGTACGCCTTGCAGACCTCATCGACCGGGCCGTCCATGCGAAGGTCACCCTTCTCAATCCAAACGGCACGCTGGCAGATGCGCTCAACCTGCTCCATGGAGTGCGAAACGAACAGAACCGTCACGTCGCCACTCTGGATAAAGTGCTGGATGCGGTCCTCGCACTTCTGCTGGAAGAACACATCACCGACGGACAGCGTCTCGTCAACGATCAGAATATCGGGCTCGGTAATCGTCGCGATTGCAAAGGCGATACGCGCCACCATGCCCGAGGAGAAGTTCTTGAGCGGCATATCGACAAAGTTCTGAAGCTCAGCGAACTCAATAATGCCGTCAAAGTTGGCATCGATGAACTCCTTGGTGTAGCCGAGCAGGGCGCCGTTCAGATAGATGTTCTCGCGGGCGGTCAGCTCGGGGTCAAAGCCGGCGCCAAGCTCAATCAGCGGCGCGATGTTACCGTGCACCTTAACGCTGCCCTCGCTAGGCTCAAGAACGCCAGCGATAATCTTGAGCATCGTAGACTTGCCGGAGCCATTGGTGCCGACCAGACCCACAACCTCGCCGCGATGAATATCAAACGAGATGTGCTTAAGCGCCCTAAACTCCTCAAAGAACAGCTCGTGCTTGGCAAGCTTAATGAAGTACTCCTTGAGGTTGGTCAGCGACTCGGACGCCATGTTAAAGATCATGGTGACGTCGTCGACCTCGACAGCCAGAGGCTGCTCGCTGTAATCAACAACAGATTCAGTCATCACAGCACTCCTTAGATGTAGAGGATGAACTTGCGCTCGGACTTATGGAACACGGTATAGCCAATAATAAGCGCAAGAACCGCCCAGGCAACGCACATACCAAACGTCATAAGCGAGGGCGTAGTCTGGAACAGGAAGATATCGCGCATAAACTGCAGGTAGTTGAACATGGGGTTCGCATACATCAAGATACGCACGAGATGCGGCATTTGCGCAATATAGTCAGTCGTCCAGAAGATGGGCGTAATGTAAGTCCACGCCGTAATGACGACGCTCCACAGATGCATAACGTCGCGGAAGAAGACCGTAAGGGCAGAGAGCATCATGCCCAGGCCCATGCAGAAGCACATAAGCAGCAGCAGGCAAACCGGCAACAGAATCAGGTGCCAAGAAGGCATAACGCGGAACCACAGCATGACGATGGCGACGGCGACCAGCGAGAAGGCAAAGTTGACCAGCGAGAAGAGCACCTTCTGCACCGGGAAAACCCAGCGGTGCACCTTAACCTTCTTGAGCAGAGGGGCAGCGCCCACGATCGACGTCAGGGCCTGGTTAGTAGACTCAGACATGACGGCAAAGGTAATGTTACCCACGATCAAGTACAGCGGGTACATCTCGGGCGTCATTGAGCCATTGCGGCCCTGGCCAAAAATCGTCGAGAACACGATGGCCATGACGATCATCATCAGCAGCGGGTTGAGCACCGACCATGCGACGCCCAGAACGCTACGGCGATACTTGATCTTAAAATCCTTGGTAACCAGCTGACGAAGGATAAACGCGTCCTTCTCAAATTCGTTCTTAGCAAACGTCGCAGGCAGACTGCGAGTTTCTTGTTGCTTTGTCTGATCCGACACGGATGCAACTCCTTTACTCGTAATCGTTGACAAACGAACAGTATAGACCCGACGGCCATGCAAACGATTCGCGCAACAAAACTGGAGAACTAACCCACATCTTAGGATGCCAGCCCCAAACGGCTATACTTTCTAGGATTGAATGTATAAGGAGCATTAAGTGAATTCTGAATCCATCGCCGTCATCATCCCTTGCTACAACGAAGCGCTCACGATCGGCAAAGTCATCGACGACTTTCACCGCGAGCTTCCGCAGGCGACGGTCTATGTCTATGACAACAACTCGTCGGACGATACCTCACACATTGCCACCGAGCACGGCGCCACAGTCCGCTTTGAGCCCCGTCAGGGAAAGGGCAACGTGTGCCGCCAGATGTTTCGCGATATCGACGCCGATTGCTACCTGATGGTCGACGGAGACGACACCTACCCCGCCGAGGCGGCCAAGGCCCTCTGCGAGCCCATCCTTAACGGCACGGCCGACATGACCGTAGGCGATCGCCTTTCCAACGGCACCTACGCCGAGGAGAACAAGCGTGCCTTCCACGGCTTTGGCAATAATCTGGTCCGCGCCATGATCAAGTGGATCTATGGCTACAGCTTCGATGACGTCATGACAGGCTACCGCGCCATGAGCCGCCCGTTCGTTAAAACCTTCCCTGTGCTTTCCGAGGGCTTCCAGATCGAAACCGAGCTCTCGATCCACGCCGTCGACCACCGCTGGCGCATCAAAGACGTGCCCATCGAGTACCGCGACCGTCCGGAAGGCTCCGAGTCCAAGCTCAATACCGTGAGCGACGGCATTAAAGTCGTTGCGATGATCGGCACGCTGTTCAAGGACTACCGCCCGCTGAAGTTCTTCAGCCTCGTCGCGCTTCTATTCGCGATTATCGGCCTGGTTTTGGGCATTCCTATCTTTGTTGAGTACTTTCAGACCGGCCTCGTTCCGCGTTTCCCCACTGCCATGCTTGCTGCATCGTTTATGTTCCTCTGTGGTCTGAGCCTTGCAACCGGATTCATCCTGGATTCTGTGGCAAAGGTCGAAAAAAAGCAGTGGGAGGTCAACGTGTACAGCAAATACGCCTACGATGACCAGCCCGGCAAGTCCGCCACCGAGACAAGCGAGAGGTAGATCTTCCGCAGAATACTATTGGCACCACTGCGCAGATAGCCACCAACAAGAAAAGCCACCGTTAACAAGCGGCGGCTTTTACTCTCGAAAAGATAATAGCGGCTAGAGCGTCTTGAGGTACTCCCCCAGCTCTTCCTCCCAGTCGGGCATGTGGAACCCGACCGACTCTGTCTCTTATACACATCTGACGCTGCCGACGACTAGTCGAGTGTAGAT
>URIK01000135.1 GCA_900547855.1 uncultured Collinsella sp.
CACTCGACTAGTCGTCGGCAGCGTCAGATGTGTATAAGAGACAGGTTCTACACCACGCTTGAGTCCCTGGGCATCGTGCCGGTCGTTGTGCTCGACAAGGTCGAGGACGCCGCTCCGCTCGCCCACGCCCTTATGGCAGCTGGCATGAAGTCCGCCGAGGTCACCTTCCGCACCGCTTGCGCCGCCGAGTGCATCGCCGCCATGGCCGAGGCCGAGCCCGAGATGTGCGTTGGCGCCGGCACTGTCCTGACCGTCGAGCAGGTTGAGCAGGCCCGCGCCGCCGGTGCCAAGTTCATCGTCTCCCCGGGTTACAACGAGGACGTCGTGAAACACTGCATCGACATCGACCTGCCCGTGCTGCCCGGCACCGTGACCCCCTCCGAGGTCACCGCCGCCGAGAACCTGGGCCTCAAGGTCACCAAATTCTTCCCCGCGGCTCAGTATGGCGGCCTCAACACCATCAAGGCCCTCGCTGCTCCGTTTGTCGGCCATCGCTTTATGCCCACCGGCGGCGTGAACACTGCCAACGTCGAGGAGTACCTGAGCTCCTCCGCCATCATCGCCTGCGGTGGCACCTGGATGGTCAAGCCCGCCCTGTTCGCCGACGGCGACTTCTCCAAGGTCGAGCAGATCGCCCGCGAGGCCATGGACGTCGTCAAGAAGGTCCGCGGCTAGGTTTAGCTCTCTATCGTGAAAGGGGGCGTGCCCTAGACCTCGCCCCCTTTCTTTTAAAGCGGCTCGGAAGCGCGCCGTTTCCGTCACGAACAAGAACCAAAACCGTCTTGTATGCTGATAGAACGTGACGGAAGCGACACGCCCCCGAGCCGCTTTGTATAATCGGCTGGCAGTCGCGCTCAACTGAGCCACTTCGGTAAAAGCCGAGCCATCAAAACAGCTGCGGCGCCGTCTGGAGGAATGGACCTTTGCTTCCGGTCTTTTCCTCCAAGCGGCACCGCATCTTTGTGCCCCGGTCACACCCCAACGCAATTGCGGTGAAATAGGGACTGTTTGCGCCACCTAGGTCACAAAACAGTCCCTATTTCACCGCAACTTATATGGGGATTGATTAGATGAACGAGTCTTTGGACAGCTCAAAATAGTCGGGATGCAAGGCGATAACCGGACCTTGCTCTTCGGGCATCAGGTGCAGGTGTGTCTCTGCCAGATAGCTCGCCGCGTCGGTATCGCCCCTCTTAATGGCCTCGAGAATCCGGCGATGCTGCCGACGAATCGGCTCCCAATCCAAATCCTGCGACACCATACGCAACCAGTTGTATCGCTCAAAATGCGTGTTGACGCTCTTCATCCAATCCCACAACATGTGACGGCCAGCAATCACGAAACACATCTCATGGAACAGGTTGTCCAGGTCAAAGAAGCGGCGCGTTTCGCTATGGTCGAGCGACTCGGACTCGGTAAGAATCTGCTTAAGCCGCTGCTTTTGCTCGGGCGAGGCGGCCGAACAGCATTTAATTAGCACGCTTCTCTCGAGCTTCTCGCGCAAAAAGCAGGCGTTTTCGGCGCGTTCCATGCTGATCTTAGAGACGTAGGTGCCGCTTTTGGGACGCGTTTCCACCAGCTCCTGCTCACGCAGGCGCACAAAGGATTCGCGAATGGGCGTGCGCCCGATTCCCGTCTCCTTTTCCAGACCAATCGCCGAAAGACGCGTGCCGGGCCTGAGCTCGGCATAGATGATCTTGGAGCGCAATGCGTTGTACGCCTGGTCTTGCAGGCTCTGATAATGCTGGTGCTGTTCCATAAAGCCCTCGGATAAGTCCTCGGTTAGTCGAATACCACCATGCAATACTATCGCATCGACACGCCCCAGCTCCCAATCAGTCTTTTTGGGACGGGGCTTTTTGGCTACCCTGAGCCGCAGGTCGGCCCCTTGCCACAAAAGTGGCCCATCTACTACGTTAACACGGATAGCCTCGGCCATACCGAAAACCGTGAAAACAAAACCGCAGGTAGACAGCTTGTCGATTTTCGAAAAAGCCGACTATGGTTGACCCCTGCGGCTTAAACGTAGTAGATAGGCCCTTTTCGTGGCGCAGCACTACTGCACCCCAAATTGGCACCCCGAGCCCTCGTGAGTTGCCAACAAGCTGTTCGCCCAGCGCTTTATCCGCGCGGCATTCGGAAAATAGCACCACCGTAAGAACCCGCGAACAGCGCTATACGTTGCTATATCTCACTATACTTTGCTATATCTTGCTATACTTTGCTATATCTTGCTATATCTTGAGCAAAGGTGGCTCACATGCAAACAAACCCTTTTAAGCCCACAGCAGGTAAAACACCCCCCACGATTATCGGCCGCGAAGATGTACTCGAAGAATTCAATGAAGGCCTCATCAACGGGCCTGGTGCCCCGGGGCGCCTAATGCGCATAGCCGGCGTCCGTGGAACGGGCAAGACGGTCCTCCTTGACGAGTGCTCACGTTTGGCGCAAAGCCGTGGCTGGACGGTCATAAAAGAGGTCGCAACCGAGGGACTTTGCCAACGCATTCTCGAACAGCTGCAGCCCAAATTCCAGGCCAAACACGCCAGATTTGAGCCCACCGTAGCTGGCATATCCATCGGCAGCATAGACATTGAGCGAATCGGTCCATCGCTACGCGACGCCATGAGACAGACAATATCCAAGAATGAAAATGGCCTGCTCATCACTCTCGACGAGGTTCAAGACGCAGAGCTCGATGAGGTCCGAACGCTCTCCATTGCGATTCAGCAGGTTATCGGCGAAGACCTTGATATCGCCTTTGTTTTTGCGGGGCTGCCTTCGATGATTGAAAGCATCATCAACGGAAAGACACTTACGTTTTTGCGCTGTGCCCTCCCCTTTGACCTGAAGGCTGTGGCAGTAACCGAAGTGTCGTACTCCCTCGAGGAAACCATTGAAGCGTCTGGCATGGAGTTGCAGCCAGGTATTGCCGGCCAACTTGCCGAGGCAACGCAAGGTTATCCTTTCATGATCCAACTCGTTGGATACTACGCATGGCAGTTGGCAAGACGCGCACATACACCGATTATTGGAGAAGAAGAAGCCGAGCGCGGCATTGCAACGGCACGCGAACGCTTCTGTGCCATGGTGATTGAGCCCGCGCTACAGCGCATTCCGCCCACGTGCATCGCTTATCTGCTGAGCATGGCATCTTTGGGGCAGACGAGCTCGACCAGCATGGTTGCCGATGCCCTAAACAAAACGCCTCAACAGGTGAGTTCCGTCCGCAGCCGCCTGTTAAGAGAATCGATTATCGAGGCTCCCTCGTACGGCAAGGTCTCATTTGCCATCCCCTACATGCGCGACTACCTCTACGAGCACAAAGCCGAACTGGAAGTTGAACTGTAGAAACGGCAACTGCCCTGCAAGACGAAAACCGTTTTCATACGGATTTAAAGCAGACGTAAACGATTTTCGTCTTGATTTGCGTACGGAATTAAGACGTAAATTGCGCTTTCGTACGCTTATTACCAGACGCAAATTGTTTTCGTCCGGCCATGCGTCCTCAATCTAGACGCAAAGAGCCCCGAGCTCGTATTGAACTGCATCCCAATTCTTGGACGGGCGCCGATGCCCTGATTGCTGCCATGTCGAGGTGCGAGATCAAATCCTTGGCGCGCTCGCCGGAGTGGTATGCCTTGTTCGGCGCCACCTTCCTGTAGAGCTTCTTGAGCTTCGTCTTCCCCTTGTTGCCCGGCGGCATCTCCGTCTCAGGTGGCAGCCCTAGGAAGGACAGGACGCCGGGCAGGTCGCACAGCATCACGTCCTCGATGTCGGCCTTGGCCGCCAGGTCGACGACTCTCTGCGCTGTCGGCGAGATGTTCGGGGTGCTGCTACCGCCCGCTGGTTCGGAAGCTGGCGGGCAGTAGCGGCAGTAGCGGTGTGGCTCGATAGGCCCGAATATCCGTAAGGAAGGTGCTCGCTCTCATATGTGCTGATATGCCTCGCCTCGCGAACCTTGCGATGCTTCCTGAGGTAATCCCTCAATTCGAGCCACTCTTTATGCTCATAACGCTTCGAAATCGTTTCCCCGTCGACAGTTTCCTTCACATAATGGTATGTTCGAACGCCTTCGAACTTGCCGAACCCGTTCTCGACGCTGAAGTTTCTGAACCAGCGCGAAAACCCATTCAGGTCCATGAAGTTGACTTGGGGATGCCTGTCTTTCGTTCGTTCGAATGAGTGGACGAGCGGAGTGCCTTTGACTTGTTCCAGGCCGAAGGCTTCCATTTCGCGGGCCTGCTCCTTTTTCCAGAATTCGAGATACGACGTCAGCGTCTCGCTTATCGAGATCATCCGCCCGCTTTTCTTGCTTTTGGGCGAGCGAACGCTTCGATCGGCCGCGAACTGCTGCTCAATGAGGATGCTTCTGTTCTCGACGGAGACATCGGACCACGTCATCCCGAGGGCTTCTGCCCTTCTCATGTCGGTGTCGAGCATGAGCATCACGCATGTGATGTGCGCGTCCGGTTCTCGATTGAGTAGGATGTCGAGTAGGCGAGCGGCGTGATGGTTCCTTCGCGGTTGTCGTGGAACTTTTTTGCGTACGAGCCGACGGTGTCCCTCGATTTTTGGACGTAGGTGCCGCTGTTGAGTTCTGCCTTGTAGGCTTCGAGTGCGGCGTCGACCTCTCGGCTTTTGGTGGTATGTATGGTCTGCCACGGCGAATAGCGGTATTTGCCCGTGACCGGATCCTTGCCGAGGCTGTGACGGTAGCGCCACGTGTATTTGTCGCAGCGTTGCTTCGTTCCTTTGCCTATGACGAGAGGTCGGTCGTTCATCGTGTTCCTTCTGTCTCTTATACACATCTGACGCTGCCGACGACTAGT
>URIK01000136.1 GCA_900547855.1 uncultured Collinsella sp.
CAATGTTTTTATGTCCTGCTCATATCGTCTGTGCCGGCACCTGGGGACAGTCCTTGCGGGGCGTCCCCACAGCGCCTATGCCAGCTTGTCGATCTGCCCAATCTCCCAAAGCGGAATATTGACGAGCATGCCCTCGTCTCTATATGTCGCCAGGGAGCTCCTCACGCAACGCTCGAGCTTGAATTTTTCGCAGGCTATTTTCAGACTCTTCGCTTTAAGGTTCTCTGCCGCCTTGACCTCAAGCGGAAGCACGGTTCCCGCATGGTCGATGGCAAAGTCGGTTTCGGCATTGCCAGAGGTAGAGGACCAATACGCGGGAGTTTTGTCCTGGAGCAAAAGCTCCTGCGCGACGTATTGTTCGGTCAGCGAACCTTTGAACTCGGTAAAAACAGCAGATCCGTTAAGAACGATGGCCGGAGAGAGACCGGAGAGCGCTCCGAGGATGCCGGTGTCGATGCAGAACAGCTTGAAGCCCGAGAGGTCTTCGTAGCTCGAGAGCGGCGCCTTTAGAGCGGAAACACGTGGCACCTTATGAACGATTCCGTAGTCCGTGAGCCACTGGAGGCTTTCCTCGAAATCGCGTGCGCGCGCTCCGGGACGAAGGGCGCCATAGACAAACTTCTTGTTCTCCTTTGCAAGCTGGCCGGGAAGGGATTTCCAAACCAACCTCATGCGCTCGACGATGCGGGCGGGTGCATGTTTGCCAAAATCGGATTCGTAAGCCTCGATGATTTGCTGTTGAAGCCTTCGGGCTTCGATGAAGTCGCGTGTCTCGGCGAAAGTGGAGACAACTTCGGGCATACCGCCGACAACAAGGTATTCCTTGAGCAAGTGCTCGAGCTTTTCGGTAACGTTTGCTAGAAGGTTCATGTCTGCGGCAAGGATGGCGTCGGCGAGCGGGTTGCCGTCGACGGCACGAACGAACTCAGCAAACCCCATGGGACGCATGGTGAGCTGGTCGATTTTGCCGACGGGAAATGACTCGTTTTCGCGTCGGAGCGCGAGGCCCATATAGGAACCGGCTGCCACGATGTGGCATTCGGGTGCAAGCTCGTTGAAGTACTTGAGCGAGGTGATCCCGCGTGGCGCCTCTTGGATCTCGTCGAAGATGATGAGCGTGTCTTCCGGCGTTACGGTTTGGCCACGTAGGAGTTCTATCTGGGAGATGATGCGCTTGGGGTCGAGGTTCCCATCGAACAGCGAGCGTGTGCTCGGCTCGAGCATAAAGTCAAAACGAATGACGTTTCGATACTGCTGGCTTGCGAATTCGTTAAGAAGCCAAGTCTTTCCTGTCTGGCGGGCTCCCTTAAGCAAGAGAGGTTTGCGATTCGCCCTTGATTTCCAAGCGATAAGTTCACTCATAAGCTGTCGCTGCATATTGCCTCCCAACCCTCTCGGCTAGTATAAGGCCATTTGGGAGTTTCCATCGGAAAATGTGGGAGACAACCACGTTTTTCCATCGGAAAATGTGGGAGACAACCACGTTTTTCCATCGGAAAATGTGGGAACACCAACCTAAGTCGCGGTGGAATAGCTCCTAAATGGGCTGGTAAACTGCCAAAACAGGAACTATTCCACCGCAACTTAGAGCCCCGCCGGCGTGTAAAAGAAACGAGCCCGCATCCCTTGGGGACACGGGCTCGAAAGCTCCATATGGTAGGGGCGGTGGGACGTCCGCGCATTTGCTGCGCAAATACGCACCGGCTTCGGCCGCCTGTCGGCGCCCTCGCCGGCTCGCTTCGGACGCTGCGCGTCCGCTTAACGCTCGCCCCCTCGCGGGTTCGAGTCCCACCGGCATCTAAAAGAAGCGAGCCCGCATCCCTGAGGAACACGGGCTCGAAATCTCCATATGGTAGGGGCGGTGGGACTCGAACCCACAATCCTTGCGGCGAGAGATTTTAAGTCTCCTGCGTATGCCAATTCCGCCACGCCCCCGTGAGACTAGAAGTCTAGCACAAGCCGTCCGTTACGCGTTGACGGCCATCGAGTGTTGGCCCGACTTCTCCAGGAACTCTTGGAACTTTGCCTCGTCGCCCTTGTTTTGATACTGCAGGGCCAGCAGGTACTCCAGTCGGCAGCGCTTGACCGGGTCGTCGCCGACATCCTCGAGCATGCGCTCCAGCTCGGGAATGTCGTTGTGGCGCTTGAGGATCATCGTGTCGTACATCAGTTGGCATTCGTGCGCGACCGCCTCGGCCTGACCGCCCTCAAAGCCCTTGATTTCGTGCAGCAGCTCCTTGGACTTTTTGCGGTCCTCCTGGCCAACGTAGTAGTTAAAAGCCTTGATCACCAGGTCGACGCGCTGCATTTTGGGCAGGTTGAGCCCCAGCAGCAGGTCGAACATCTCGTCGGCGCGCTTGTGGTCCTCGCGCAGCAGATATGAGTTCAGGCGCAGGTAGTCGCGGTTATAGCGCGGGTACAGCATGCTGGTGAGTTTGCCATCGAGCAAGCGATCGAACTCGTCCCACTGCTTGGCAGCCATAAGCTGCTGCAGGCGCTTAAACGTGGTGCGTTTTTTGACGCTAAAGAACACCGACACGGCGATACAGATGATGACGACGGCGGTCCAGAGGGTGCGGGAATCGGGCATATTGGGGTCCTTAGTCGCTCGTAAAGCGAGCGGTATGACAACACGTGCTAGATGTATTATACGCAGCGCGCAAGCAAACTGGCATAAAAGCTCATCGAGGCTGAGTGCCATCGCTCGCTGCGGTACACTTACCTAAAGTAAACCACGAAGGGAGACATTACCTATGAAGAAGATCGTTTTGGCTTGCGGTGCTGGCGCTGCTACTTCCACGCTCGTTGCCCAGAAGGTCGCTACCCTGCTCGACGCCAACGGTTACGCCGACAAGTACGAGATCGTGCAGTGCGCCATCTCCGAGGCCAAGGACTACTGCGACGAGGGCGCCGACCTGCTGATCGCCACCACCGTTGCCCCCGAAGGCCTCACCTGCCCGTACGTGAGCGGCGTGCCCTTCATGACCGGCATGAACCGCGTCGCTGCCGAGAAGGCCGTTCTCGACGTCATGGCTCAGTAGGCACTGCCTGTATGAGTGAGCAGAACGTCAACCCGGTCGAGCTCTTTGGCATGCGCGTTGCCCATGTGGGCATTAACGCCGCCGACCCGGCAGACGCCCTGGAGATCGCGGAGCTGTTCTCGACGATGATGGGCCTGCCTGTTATCGAGACCCCGGTTTCGTACTTCAACGATTCGCTGGTCGAGGTCATGAAGCAGAACGGTCGTGGCACCAAAGGCCACATCGGCTTTGCCGTTAACGACATCGATGCAGCTGAGAAGTGGTTTGCCGAGCGCGGGCTCGAGGTCAACGAGGAGTCGCGCGCGCTGCTACCCGACGGTGGTACCAAGCTCGTGTACTTTAAGCGCGAGTTCGCCGGCTTCGCCGTGCACCTGTGCCGCGAGTAGCGCACAAGCTGTCATAGCTAGCAAAAAGGGATAGGGCTGCGTGGCCCTATCCCTTTATTTATGCCGAGGGGCTTCCTACCGCGGCAGGCGAATCGTAAAGCGGCTGCCGACGCCCTCGACCGAGGTCACGCCGATGACGCCGCCGTGGCTATCGACGATCCACTTGGCGATGGCGAGCCCCAGGCCCGAGCCCTGCGCTCCGGCATCGCGCGCGTTGTCGGCGCGGTAGAACCGCTCGAACGCGTGAGCTGCGGATTCCTGGTTCATGCCGATGCCCTCGTCCTCAACGCTTATGTCGATCGTGCCCGCGCCCGCATCCGGCGCTACGCCAAACGAGATGGGCGTGCCCGCGTCCGAATACTTGGCGGCGTTTTGCACGATCACACGCAGGGCTTGCTTCACGAGCGCCACGTCGACGGGCGCGTCGCAGCGCGGGTCGCTGGCAAGCGCAGCGTCAGAAGCCAGCCGATACGTGTGCTCGGTATCGATCATCTGCGATTCTTCGCATACCTCGCTGACCAGTGCAGCCAAGTTGGTATGCGCGCGCCGCAGGACCGTGCGCCCGGCATCGCCGCGTGCCAAAAACAGCAGCTGCTCCACAAGCTCTTGCATGTGCTCGCTTTCGGCTTTAAGGGACGCGATGGATTCCGCCAGCACGGCCGGGTCGTCTTTGCCCCAACGATCGAGCATGTTTACGTAGCCCTGAATCACCGCGATGGGCGTGCGCAGCTCGTGACTTGCATCATTGACAAAGCGCATCTGCTGCAGCTTGGCCTCTTGCATCTGGCGCAGTAGGCGGTTGAGTGCGACCTCGATGCTCGCCAGGTCGGCGTCGCCGGTGGTGACGCTCGGCGAGTCGACACTTGCGCGTTCGATGGCCTGCTCCAGCGTTTCCATCTTGCCGCCAGCGAGCTGCATGCGGCCGAGCTCGTCCACGCGCAAGGCCAGGTCGTTGAGCGGTGCCATGGTACGGCGCACACGGCGGGCACCGCCGAGCATGTTGAGCACGCTGATGACCTGCCAACCCACAACGACAAGGTAGAGAGGCCATAGCGCGACGAGGTCCTGCGCGAGGGGGAAAGTCTTGGTGGTGCGCGCAAGCTCGACGGTATAGGTGAGCGTTGCCAGGTCCCAGCCGCGCGCGGGCGTCAGCGACATGCCGTGAACGGTGGCGCTGGGGATCCATCCTGCGGTAAACGCGCCGTCGGGCAGCGTCTGGTTGTATCCATAGACGAGGATCGCCGTCGCAATCACCATCAGCAGCAGATCGAGCCAGACGTAGCTTATCAGGCGGCGCCACATATAGCCCCAGTTGATGGCGCGGGCGATGGAGGTGACGCGCTTGGCCCTGTCTCTTATACACATCTGACGCTGCCGACGACTAGTCGAGTGTAGAT
>URIK01000137.1 GCA_900547855.1 uncultured Collinsella sp.
GTCGCGCCCTTGAAGTTGAACGTCAGATTGTCCAAATGCGGCCCGCGCAGCGTCGGCTGGTCCGCCGTTCGTTAGAACGGCGGAACCTGAGACGTAACCCCTACGGCCGCTGGCCCATGCCACCCTCGAGGGTGACGGTCTCGCCGTTCATGTACTTAAAGTCGGGACCGCAGAGCTGAACGACAACGCGGCCGATCTCCTTCTCGACGTCGCCGTAGTGACCCGCCGGCGGCATGTGGACGTTGGCCTTGAACGCCTCGGGATAGGCATCCTGGAAGTTCTCGAGCGCAGCGGTCCAAGCAAGCGGGCACACGATGTTGACGTTGATGCCGTCCTTGCCCCACTCGTTGGCGGCAACGCGGGTCAGGCCGCGGATGCCCTCCTTGGCGGCGGCATAGCTGCACTGGCCATAATTGCCAAACAGGCCGGCGCCCGAAGCGAAGTTGACCACGGAGCCCTTGGTCTCCTTCAGGTGCGGATAGGCCTTCTGCATGTACAGGTAGGTGGCATACAGGCCAGAGTAAATGGCCAGGTTGAACTGATCCATGGTGTGATCGGCGATGGTCACGCCCGAGGCGCTGGCCTGAGCATTGTTGACGACGGCGTCGATGCGGCCGAACTCCTCAATGGCCTTGTCGATGACGTTCTGGACGACGGCCTCGTTGTCCTGACCAGCCGAGACATCGGCCTGAACAGGCAGAACCTTGACGCCGTACTCGGCCTCGAGAGACTCCTTGGCGGCCTCGAGCTTGGCGACGTTGCGGCCGGTGATGACGAGGTTCGCGCCCTCCTTGGCAAATGCGATATCGATGCCGTAGCCGATGGAGCCAGCGGAACCGTCCTTAAGCGTGGCCTTGCCGCCGCCGGTGACGATCACGGTCTTACCAGTGAAAAGTCCCATACAAAGTCCTTTCAAATCGCGACGGGCACGCCCGCCGACTGCGCGCATCCAACTTCACGCGCCAAAAGCTGAAATGCAACTTTAGCTTCTTCAAGTGAAAAATAAAGCCCATGGCAGGCGAACGGCACCACGTCGTTCGGCGAAGGGATTGTCAAGTGCAAACTGGATAAAGCGGCCGAGTTATTGTTATCAGATCGAGCCATCGAACACGTTTTGAAACTTTGCTGCGGCGCGCGGGATGTCGGCGCGAGACTTTATCATAGGGTGACAAACAACGATGAGGAGCACATGCCTATGACAGACGAGCTGGACCCCCAGACTCAACAGCATATTGATGATTCCGCAGACGTCACCGCAGATACTGACGCTGTGACCTGCGATGGTATCGACATCGACGACCCCATCTTGAACGAAAGCGCTACGGCGGAAACCCCCGAAACAGAAAACGCCGATGAGCAAAACGACGATGCGCCCGCTCAGGACGACGCCCCTGTACAGGACGACGCCCCGCAAGCAGCGGGCCCCATCGAGGTGTCTTCGGAAGAAGAGCTCGATGCCGTCATGGACTCCATGATGGATGCTGTCAAAGCGATGAAAGACGCCGTCGCCGATGCCGATATCGATGCCGAGGAAGAGGAGGCCGCCGAGGCGGCCTCGACCTTTGTGCCCGGCGAGACTCCGGTTGCCGACCAGGGCAGCACCATGCCCTCGTTTCTGCAGCTCGAGCACCCCACGATTGGCGCCGATGCGGTCGATCCGCACGCAGCAGGCTTTTCTGTGGTCGAGGGCGGTACCGGCAATATCGCCGCGCCGCAGGCTGCCGATGCGGACGCTGCCGACACCGCTCGCCCGACCGCCCCGCACTCCCCCGCCGCAAGCCGCGATCTGGGGACCGCTGTCTCGAACACTGCGAACGCCGTGGGTACCTTTATCGCCCAGGGCGCCTCGGCCATGCGCGAGATGAACGCCGCGAAAAAGGCACTTGCCGATGCCCGCGCCCACCTGGCCGAACTTGAGCAGCGCATTGCCGATCAGGCCGAGGAACTCGAGACGCGCCAGGATATCGCAGGCCGCTACGACCAGATCGTCGCCGACCAGCGCCAGGCGATCGCCACAGCGCAAAAGACCGCTGCGGCAGCCGAAATCAATCGCGATGTCCATGCTTCCAAAGTAGCAGAGCTCAAGGGTCAGCTCGAACAAATGAAGACAGAGGATGACGCGACCGAGCTCCGCCTGAAGGCCGCGCTCGATGCCGTGGAGGCCCGCGAGGCGAGCTCGCGCGAGACCGGCAACCGCCTCGTTCGCCGTCTTGAGGATTCCAAGCGCATCCGCGACAAGGTGCAGGCCGAGCGAGACGCCGGCATTGCCGCCGCACAACAAACCGTCGACGCCACGCGCGCCCAGCTCGAGACACTGCGTCATGAGTATGCCGAGCTGCAACGCAATCCCTCGGCAAATCCCGCCAACTATACGGTGCGCACCAGCGAGCTCTCGACGCAGATCTCCGACACGGCAGATGCCCTGCGTAAAGCCGAAGAAGATGTCCCGCGTATCACCGCCGACCTTGAACACTCGCTTGCCGCAGCCGAGCAGGCCGTCGAGCAAGCTCAAGCCCCTATCGCCGACGCAAAACGCGCGCACCAAGCCGTGACGACCGAAGCCGATGCCGCGCGCGACGAGCTGCAGACGGCGAAGACTGCCGCCGCGACTCGTCAGCGCGAACTGCGCGAGAAGATCACTGCCGAGGACAAGGCACGCCGCGACCAGGAGCAGAGCATCGCCAACGCCCAAGCAGATGCCGCACATGCGCAGTCAATCATCGAACAGGCGACCGAGGTGCACGACCACCCAGAGATCACTGAGTCGCTTGCAGGATCCTTGGCCCGAGACAAAGCCGAACACGCCGAGACCGAGCGAGAAGTCGCCCAGCTCGAGGCCGCCGAGGACGCGGTGCGCGAGCGTACCCGCGACTCACGCATCAAATTCACAGGCGCCATCGTCTGCGTCGTCGCCGCAATCCTGGTGATCATCGCAATCTGGCTGTTCGCGAGCAAGTAAACCAGCCGCCAAAAAACGCCCAACGCAGTTGCGGTGAGATAGTTCCTGTTTAGCCCTCAAAAAGCCAATTCAATAGTCATTGGGGACGTTCTTAAACGACTAGTCAAACAAGAACATCCCCAACGACCACCAATCTCTTGACATAAGGACTGTCCCCAGGTGCCGGCACAGACGATATGAGCAGGACATAAAAACATTGAGAGCCCCTGCTGCATGAAAGACCGCGGATTAGGCCGACAATGGTGAGTGTCTAATCCAACCGTGGCGGCCACGCCGCATTCATGGAAGGGGCTCCCATGCTCGATACTACCACCTTCATCGGCCTCGACGTCCACGCCCGCTCGATAAAGGCCGTCTCCCTCGACGTCATGACCGGGGAGGTACGTGCCGCGACCTTCGGCTACGACGCCGGCGCCGTCGCGGAGTGGGTCCGTTCCGTGGACCCCAGGGCCAGGTGCGTGTACGAGTCCGGGGTCACGGGCTTCGACCTGCAGAAGAGGCTTTCCGGCCTGGGGGTCGACTGCGTGGTCGGCGCCGTCTCGAAGATGATCAAGCCCAGCGCGGACAGGCGCAGGAAGAACGACCGCAACGACGCCGAGTTCCTCGCCCGCATGCTGTCGGTCGGCAACGTGGTCGAGGTGTGGGTCCCCGACGACGAGTGCGAGGCCGCCCGCGACCTGACCAGGGCGCTCGAGGACGCGAGGGACGACCTCTCGCGCTCGAAGCAGCGGCTCTCCAAGTTCCTGCTCAGGCACGGGCTCGCCTTCGACGAGAGGACGCCCACCGGCCGCAGGAAGGGCAACTGGACCCGGGCGCACTGGTCCTGGATCGAGTCGATAAGGTTCGCGGAGAGGGCCGACAACGACGTGCTCGCCTACTACGTCGACGCGGTCAGGCGGGCGGCGGAGGAGAAGGCGAGGCTCGAGGGGCTCGTCGAGGCCGAGGCCCGCAAGCCCAGGTGGAGGAAGAGGGTCGACTCCCTCCGCTGCCTCAAGGGCGTAGACACCGAGTCCGCCGCCGACCTCGTGTTCGAGGCCGGCGAGTTCTCGAGGTTCGGGAATGCCCGCTCGTTCGCGGCGTGGGTCGGCCTGACGCCCTCCGAGCACTCCAGCGGGGAGAGCGACCGCAGGGGCGCGATCACCAAGGCCGGCAACAAGCACCTGAGGAAGACGCTGGTCGAGGCCGCGTGGCACTACCTGACGTGCTCGGGGCGGCCGAAGGGCCTCGCCAAGGGCCAGGCCCCGGACCGGGGCGCCCGGAGGCATGCCGCCAAGGGCGTGCGGAGGCTGGTCGAGAGGCGGGAGGCGCTGCTCGCGCGCGGGGTCCACGGCAACAAGGCGAACGTGGCCACGGCGCGCGAGCTCGCCTGCTGGGTATGGGCGGTCGGCCTCATGGCCGAGGAGGCGTAGGGGGGGGCGGTCCCCCGCACATAAGCCAGTCACCCCGGAAGCGGTTCGATCCGAAGCCGTTGAGGCGAACCTCAGGTCCCTTTTCTGCGAGCGCCCAGGGCGCCACACGCGTGCACAGACTGTCGGTTCGACGTAGAAGCCTCAGCCGTAGCAACGGATTGCCCAGCGAGAGATCGCCGCGGGCGGATATTAAACTGCAAAGACGAGCGTCGGTAAGACACGCCGAGGTCGCCGCGGACGGGCTGATATAGGGAGAGGGCCTGACCCCATATCGTTGGGGCCAGGCCCGATTTTGCCTCTTGACAATGTCCTGCTCATATTAAAAGGAACGTCCCCAAGTGCCAAGTGCCCAATGACTACTCAACAACCACGGCAACACCGATGTTATGGCAGAGTCAGCGAGCGGGTCGCATTTGAGACAAGGTGACGTGAAACGAAAGGGCGCTGACCT
>URIK01000138.1 GCA_900547855.1 uncultured Collinsella sp.
ACAGGAGGCCACTTAATGTGGCCTCCGTCGTGAGCAGGACTGTAGAGCAGGAAACCTAAGCCGGTGTCCCCACTCTCCCGGGGCCGAACGCCCTAGTTGTTGAGCATGCGGTCGAAGCTTCCCGAGTCGCCATCCCGATAGTCGGCGGTCATCAGAATCTCCTGCGGAATTCGTCCGCCCTCACGCAGCACGTTGCGGAACTGCACGCGCGTAACCATGGGCAGATCATTAATCGTCGCCGCCAGGTTCTGCGGCACACCCTGGTTGGCCGCCGCGGGCTCACACGCGCCGCCGGCCTTCACGCGACGCTTATGCTCGGCAAGCATGGCGCGATACATGCCGGCATGCAGGCGAATCTCAACGACGTTGGCATTGCGGGCCTGCTCGACGATACGCGCACCCTCTCGATCGATGTCGCCCACGTAGTAGACATAGTTAAAGCGGTAGCCGATCTCGGCCAGATAATCATCCAGCGCATGAGAGACACTCGCCTTGCACCCGCCGCCAAAGATTACGCCGCCCACCTTGATACCAAAAAGCTTGGCATGTTTACGTCCGCGCAGAAGCTTGACGATTTCGTCGTAGGTATCCAGGTTCTCGACCATAATGAACGGCTTGTCGGCGCCCAGCGTAAAGAAGCCCGTAAAGTGCACCGGACGGTTGGGGGCGACCTTGATCGCCTGCATGCTGATGCCCTTTTCGGTCATACGCCTGATCAGGCGCTCGCCATGCTTGCCGTCAAAAGCTTTTTCGTCATTGAAGATCTGGTAGGCGCGCTGGCGGCGCGAGGCAACCGGAGTATCAGCACCGCGGTTTTGCTCGACCCAAGCCTGGATGATCGCGATTTCCTCGGCAATCTTGCGATTGGACATCTCGTTGTGCTGAGCGCGCTGCGGCGTCTTTTTACCGTCCTTGCCTTCAACCCTTACAATCTGGGTCTGCTGCTCCTTAATTTTGGAGAGCGCCGTGGGCGTGGGGACAACCTTGAGCAGCTGCCTGCCCAGAACGCGGGCCAGGGCAAACGCCGAAACCTCGCCATGGGTAGTCGACTCAGTCTGCTGGGCAGCCGTATCTGCTGCGGCAGACTCGGGCTTCTTCTGAGACTTGCGCTTAGAATCTCCTTGGACATTGCGCTCACGTTTCGAAGTAGACGCCTGCTTCTGCGAACGCTCGGGCTTGCCCTCCTTCGCCGGCTGACGCTTGGGCTGCCCCATCGGAGCATCCACCTTCGTATCTTCGTCGCGCGGCGCTACATTCTCGGCGGCATCCTGAGCGTTAGAGCTGCGACCGCCACGATGACGACGGCGGCGAGGCCTGCTCGAAGCACCCTCCCCCGTCTGTTCAGCCGCAGGTTGCTGGCCCTGAGTCTCCGTATCGGAAGCAGTCTGCTCATCAACAGGTTTCTGTTCACGGACTTCCGGCTCGGCAGGCTTCACGGCCTTCTCGGCCCGCGCCTCCGGAACCTGATTGATCTTCTCCTGACGCTTTACAGGGTACGCGCGACCTGCGAAGCCGCGACCGGGACGACACGAGTCTGAGGCCTTCTTGGCCGGCTTCTCGGAATCGTCCGCAACCTCGGCAGCCTCTTCGGCATCGCGCACAACGTCCTGCTGCGCAGCCTTAAAGTGAGCACCGCGACGACGCTTGGGCTCTTGGGCCTCCACGGGCTTTTGCTCCTTCGCGGGCTTCTGCGACTCGGCAGCAACCTCGGTCTCAACAGCCTCGGTATCAAGCTCATCCTTTTGAGCAACGGCGCGACGGAAGCGCTCCTGCTGAGCGCGGCGTTGCGCATCGCGCTTGCCGCCTCCGCCAAAGCCGCCGCGACCCGCCTTGGCGGTAAAAGCGCAAACGACGTTTTCATCGAGCAGCTCATCGGTATCGATATGCTCGCGCGAAACAGCTTCTTCCACGGTAGCCGTCTCAACGGAATCCTCAGCACCGGCCTCTTCGGCAACCTCGATGGGCTGCTCCTGGGCATCGTTAATCTCAGCATTAATGGTGTAAAAGGCAGGGCGACCGTTAATGCCGCTGCCCTCGATCTTGGTCACAATCTTTGCCGCGATGAGCTCATCGCGCATCGCCTTGGTGTCACATTCCTTGTCAACGGAGCGGAAAATCTGTGCCAGCGCGCTCGACTTAATCTTGAGCGCTTTGCGACAGAGCAGGTCGTAAGCAACCAGCTTGGCACGCTCGACAGAAAGCGACGTCTGACTGCTCAGACGCTCAGCCAGGGCATCGACATTGTTTTGGTTATCGGAATATACCGTCTTAGCCACGGGGTCCCTTTCATATGTACACATATACGTCTATATGGTACAACGCGCGAGCCTATCCACGCAAAACATCTGCGAGGACGCCCTTGCATCACCCGTTCTCGCATGAAAAAAGACCGGGCCCGCGTTCTGCGGACCCGGTCTTTCCGAGTCATAGAGATGGAGGATTCAATCCGTCCGATCGGCTAAGCCTTGGCGGCCTCAGCATCGGCAGGAGCCTCAGCAGCAGCGGCGCGACCATACTCGGCCTTGCCCATCTCGGACCACTCGGGCTCCTCGTCGGGCATGGAACCGGCCTCCTTGCCGAAGAACTCCTTGAGGCAGTTGACGGCAACGATGAGGCCCAGGACCATCAGCAGGACGGCAAAGACGAGCTGCAGGCCCTTGGTGGCGGCGACGGAAACAGCAGCCGTGGTGGCGGTAGCCGGGATGGTGCCGAAGAAGCCGTAGGCCTGGACGGCGGTCATGCAGCCCATGGCGCTCTGGACCAGCGAAGTGAAGGTGCAGCAGAGCAGGAAGACAACGGGCACGTAGAGCATCCAACCCTTGCGGCCGGTGCACTTGCAGAACACGGCGAGGGTGATCATGGTCATACCGCCGAGCAGCTGGTTGGAAGCACCAAAGAGCGGCCAGATGTTGGCATAGCCGCCAAAGGCGAGAGCGAGACCGGGAAGCAGGGTGACGACCGTGGCGAACCAGGGGTTGCCGAGAACCTTCATGTAGCCGGCCTTGGACTCGATGGCCAGTGCGTCGTTGGTCTGGGCAAAGAACTCAGAGAACGAGGTGCGGGCGATGCGGGCGACGGCGTCGAGCGAGGTCAGGGCCAGAGCAGAAACGTTCATGGTCATGAAGACGGTAGCGAGCGTGCCGTCAACACCGAAGGCCTGCATACCGCGGGAGATGCCAGCGGCAAAGATCTGGAACGGCGTGGAAGCGACGCCGGCGTTGAGGGCGCCGGTACCGGCAGTGTTCATGTCGGAGAACATGATGCCGGCGACGATGATGGCGAGGATGCCGACGAAGGACTCGACGACCATGGCGCCGTAACCAACCTTGACGGCGTCCTGCTCCTTCTCGACCTGCTTAGAAGAGGTGCCGGAAGAAACGAGGCTGTGGAAACCGGAGAGAGCGCCGCAAGCAACGGAGACAAACAGGACCGGGAACATCATACCGGAGGCACCGGAGAAGCCGGTGAAGACCGGAGCGGTCATCGTAGCCTGGCCGTGAACACCCAGGACAACGATGCCGAGGACAGCGCAGGCGATCATGACGATCATCATGATGGAAGTGAGGTAGTCGCGCGGGGTCTTGAGCATCTGGATGGGCATAGCGCCAGCGAAGACCAGGTAGACCATGACGACAGCGAACCACTGGAACTTGGTCAGATAAACCGGGAACTGCATACCAACGGCGAACATGAGAACCATGAGCACCACGCCGGTGACGAACTCGGCAGCGCCGGTGAGGTTGAACTTCTTCTGGGCCCAACCAAAGGCCATGGCGACGAAGGTGAACAGGATGGAGATGGTGCCAGCGCAGCCGGCGGCATAGGACTTGGTGAAGTCGATGGCACCGGTAGCAGCACCAGAAGCGTCAACGGCCGGGGTGAACATGAACGTCTTGCAGACCATGTCGGTGAAAGCGGCGATGACGATGATGCAGAACAGCCAGCAGAACAGCAGGAACAGGCGACGGCCGGTCTTGCCGATGTACTTCTCGATGAGCTGAGCGAGCGACTTGCCGTTGTTCTTCATCGAGGCGTACAGGGCACCAAAGTCGTGGACGGCGCCAAAGAAGATGCCACCGACGAGGACCCAGAGCACGACGGGCAGCCAGCCAAAGGCCATGGCGACGATCGTACCCGTGACAGGGCCAGCACCGCAGATCGAGCTGAACTGGTGCGAAAACGCGGTGAAGGCGGAGACGGGCGAGAAGCTGTTGCCGTCCTTCATGCGCTTGGCCGGCGTGAGGGCCTCTTTGTCAACGCCCCACTTGTTGGCCAGCCAGCGGCCGTAGCCCAGATAGCCGCAGGCGAGCACCGCCGCGGCCACAACCATGAGCAAAACTCCGTTCATTACATTTCCTCCTCTAAAAAGAACTTCCTAGACATAAAAATGAGGGCCGTCGGTTGCGCTCGACGGCCCTCATCTTCATCAGCCGCCCGTTATCGTACGGGCTAGCTGTATGTGCTAACCCGCATCAGATAATTACTACGCTGATAATGTTTAGCTGATGCGTGAACATGTCTAAGAAATCCTCTTCAATCATGATGTGAACGATCCGTGCGTGTTCACATCCCCCAGTGGTTGAAAAGGAGTATGAAACTTTAGTTACCTAAAGTCAACGCAAATATGTAATGAATTTTCAACTTTTTTTGAATTTCTCGGTATAAAACGCCACTGACCTCGGACTTTACCCGACAAAAGTTTTTGCATGAGAGATGCCCCTGAGGGCCGCGGGAGCCGGGCGGCGCATATGAACTTTCCTGCTCTACAGTCCTGCGCAAGACGGAAAGCACATTAAGTGCTTTCCTTTG
>URIK01000139.1 GCA_900547855.1 uncultured Collinsella sp.
AGATTCATGAGCGTCTCGTGGGCTCGGAGATGTGTATAAGAGACAGGTATGGGGATGGAGCCCCACCAGTCCCACCTGGCGCCCGTAGCGCTCACAGATGGCATGGATGCCCTGGCGCGACAGACGGCGGCCGTTCTTATTTAAAAAGACCGCCGAGGTCTCGGTTCCGCGGGCATGGGCCGCCAAGCGAGAACGCCCCTCAGTTACATAAAGCGTCAGAGCTCGCGCCGCGCTTCCCACCAGCGGGGACAGGCGTTCCTTTGAGCCCTTACCGCGAACGAGTACAAAGCCATCGTCAATATGGATATCGCCCACATCGAGCCCCACCAATTCGCTCACACGCAAACCGCATCCGTAGAGCACTTCCAAGATGGCATGGTCGCGCAAGCCCATCTCGCCCTCGGGGAAGTCTTGATCGAGCAGCGCCGAGACATCCTCCACCGATAGATACTCCGGCAAACGCTCAGCCTTTTTAGGCAGGCGCAACGCCGCCGTTGGATTTTGGGCCACAGCCCCATCGCGCACCAAAAAGGCATGCAGGCCCTTCACGGCCGCAAGCGCACGCTCCACCGAGGCATCCGAATAGCCCCCATCGCGACGGTCGGCGACAAAGCCCTCCACGACCTGACGGGTCACCTCTTCAAAAGACACAATACCCGCCCGCTCCAGATAGGCGCAGTACGTCGTCAGGTCACGACGATAGGCCGCAATCGTGTTGCGCGCCAAACCTCGCTCGACCGCGAGGTAATCGAGATACTCCCCCGCCGCCACGGCGAGCGACGAGGGAGTAGCTTCGGTATGTTCCTTATTCGCCGGCACCCTTAGTCCGTAGCGAGGTTCATGGGCGTCACCTGCAGACGGTCGACACCCTCGTGCTGGCCGATCGAAGCGCGCACGAACTCGCGGAACAGCGGCTGCGGGTTGGTCGGGCGGCTCTTGAACTCGGGATGAGCCTGGGTTGCCACATACCACGGATGCACGTCGCGCGGCAGCTCGACCATCTCGACCAGGCGCTCGTCGGGCGACAGACCCGAAATAACCAAGCCGGCGTCCTCGAGCTGGTCACGGAAGGCGTTGTTGAACTCAAAGCGATGACGGTGACGCTCGTAGACGAGCTCCTCGCCATATGCCTCGCGAGCAAGGGTATCGGCGGCGAGCTTGCACGGATAGGCGCCCAGGCGCATGGTGCCGCCCTTCTCGGTCACGTCCTCCTGCGAGCTCATCAGATCGATGACGCTAAACGGGCCGTCCGGATCGAACTCGGAGGAGCTGGCGCCGGCAAGGCCGACGACGTTGCGGGCGAACTCGCACACGGCCACCTGCATACCCAGGCAAATGCCCAGATACGGAATCTTGTGCTCACGGGCAAACTCGGCCGCGAGGATCTTGCCCTCCAGGGCGCGCTTGCCAAAGCCGCCGGGGACCAGGATGCCCGAGGCGTCGCCCAAAACCTCGGAGACATTCTGCTCGTCGAGGCTCTCGCCGTCGACCAGCTGGACGTCCACATGGCGATCGTAGAAGACGCCCGCATGGTGCAGGGCCTCGATAACCGACAGGTACGCATCGGGCAGCTGCGTGTACTTACCCACGACGGCAATCTTCACCTTGTCGGCGTGATGGTTGGCGTGATTCTGTTTGCGCAGGAACTCGTTCCACTCGCTCATGTCGCGCTCACGCGGGTCCAGACCCAGGCGCTCGCAAATGCGCAGGTCAAAGTCCTGCTCGGCAAGCAGCTGCGGAACATCGTAAATGCTCGCGCAGTCCTCGTTGGTAAAGACACAATCGGTGTCGACGTCGCAGAAGCTTGCGATCTTTCCGCGGATAGCGTCATCGATATGGTGGTCGGAGCGCAGCACGATGATATCGGGCTGGATGCCAAAGCTGCGGAGCTCCTTGACGGAATGCTGCGTGGGCTTGGTCTTGACCTCGTGGGCGGCGGCGATATAGGGAACGAGCGACACGTGGATGTAGCAGACGTTCTCGGGGCCGGCCTCCTTGCGGTACTGACGGATGGCCTCGACAAACGGTTGGGACTCGATGTCGCCGATCGTGCCGCCCAGCTCGGTGATGACTACATCGGAGCCGGTCTGCTCCTCGATGCGGCGGAACTTGTCCTTAATGGCATTGGTGACGTGAGGAATCACCTGCACGGTACCGCCCAAAAAGTCGCCGCGACGCTCGCGGGCGATCAAGCTCTTATAGATGGCGCCGGTCGTAAAGTTGGAATCGCGGGTCAGGTTCTCATCAATAAAGCGCTCGTAATGACCCAGGTCCAGGTCGGACTCGTAACCATCCTCGGTAACGAAGACCTCACCATGCTGGAAGGGGCTCATGGTACCGGGGTCGACGTTCAGATACGGATCGGCCTTCTGCATCGTTACTTTGTAGCCACGCGACTTGAGCAGACGGCCCAGCGAGGCCGCGGTGATACCCTTGCCCAGAGACGAAACCACGCCACCGGTTACGAACACATGCTTGGTCATATTGAGTTACCTGCGCTTCCCGTAGAAGTTATTTATCCACATCTTACGGGTCTTCATTGTAATACTCGCGTCGCGGACCGTTCGCAATTTTTCTCGCGTGAGATTGCATTTCTCAATCTTGAAACAAAACGCCGCCCGGTTTCCCAGGCGGCGTCGCTATGGCAAGGGTTACATGCTGCTATCGATCAGCAACCTCGTCCTCAAGCATTTCTTGAACGAGCATGCCGGTACGGACGCCCTCAAGATACCACTCGCCACGTTCGGTGAGGCAAATGCCATTTGCAAGCTGACCGCCGTCGTCGCTATAACGCGAGACGACATCAATCATACCTTCGGAATCCAAGCGATCGATTGCGGCGCGGGCACGATACGGCGAAACCCCCACGCGCTCGGCAAGCGTTTTGCGCGAGAAACCATACGGCCCGCCATTGTCTTCGGTTTGCTGGTCGATCTCCATCAACACCAGCACCTCGACACGCTTCATATCGTTGACACTCGCACGACCCTTGCCCGCCATAGCAGCCTCCTCAAACCGAGCACGAGCATCTAACGCGCCGTGCGCGACCGACACACCTCACAATGGCAGGTAATATCCATCATGCGGCATCCCGCTAAGGATGAAACAGTTACGGTTATTGTATACCGCTCAAATTGTTTCTAGGCAGGTAAACAGCTATTTTTCGCCGAAATAGGCGCTTTATTGATCAAAAAGCCGTACCGGGCGCTAACCCGATACGGCCAAAATGCAATGCAATTACCGCGGTGCTTCAAACTTAGCGATGGAAGAAACCGCGGCGCTCAAACTTGGGCTCGCAGCACACGTTGATACCCAGTTTGCGCAGCACCGTCTCGTCCGTCGGCGAGATAATCACGCTGAAGAAGGCATCGCAACCGCGCAGCTGCTCCAGGCCCGAAAGGACGCGAGCGGCCGTCTCACTCGTGGCCGAGGTGATCGACAGCGCCATAAGCGTCTCGTCGGTGTGGAGGCGCGGGTTTTTGCTTCCCAGGAAATGCGTCTTGAGCTTGCTGATGGGCTCGATCGCCTCATCGCTAATGACCTCGAGCTCAAGGTCGACGCCCGAGACATGCTTGAGGGCGTTCATAATGAGCGAACTTGCGGCGCCCAGGCGCGTGGAGGTCTTACCGGTCACCACGGAGCCATCGGGCATGACCATGGCACCCACGGGACCACCCGTCAGCTGCTCCCTGGTGAGGGCCGCCGAGCGCGCCGGTGAGTAGTTCTTATCGATGCCGGCTTTCTTCATAATAATCTTGAGACGGTCGACTTGCTCATCGCCCACGCCGGTACGGCGCACATTTTCAACCGCGGTAAAGTAGCGGCGGACGATCTCCATCTTGGAAGCGTCGCGGCAGGCATCGTCATCGGTGATAGCAAAGCCGACCATATTGACGCCCATGTCCGTAGGACTCTGATAGGGGCTCTTGCCCAGGATCTTTTCCATCAGAGCACGGACCACCGGGAAGGCCTCGACGTCGCGGTTGTAGTTGACCGTGGTCTTGTTGTAGGCCTCCAAGTGGAAGGAGTCGATGATATTGGCATCGTCGAGATCGGCCGTTGCTGCCTCATAGGCGATGTTGACCGGATGCGTGAGGGGCAGATTCCAGACCGGGAAAGTCTCGAACTTGGCGTAGCCGGCGGCGGTGCCGTGCTTGTGCTCGTGATAGAGCTGCGAGAGACAAGTGGCGAGCTTGCCTGAGCCGGGGCCGGGAGCGGTGACCACGACGAGCGGACGAGTGGTCTCGACAAACTCATTCTTGCCATAGCCGTCGTCGGACACGATCAGGTCGACGTCGTGCGGATACCCCTCGATGGGATAGTGCAGCTTGGCGGGAATACCGAGCGCGTTCAGGCGGTTGCGGAATACATCGGCAGCGGGCTGGCCGGCGTACTGGGTGATGACCACAGCCGCGACGGCAAAGCCGTTGCCGCGGAACAGGTCAACCAGGCGCAGCACATCCTCGTCATAGGTAATGCCGAGGTCACCACGAGCCTTGTTTTTCTCGATGTGGTTCGCGTTGATCGCGATGATAACCTCGACATCGTCGGCGATGCTCTTGAGCATGCAGAACTTGCTGTCCGGTTCAAAACCCGGCAGCACGCGGCTCGCATGATAGTCATCAAACAGCTTACCGCCAAACTCCAAATAGAGCTTGCCACCAAACTGCGAGATGCGCTCCTTAATGTGAGCAGCCTGCAGCTCGATATACTTCGCGTTGTCGAAACCCTGGCGCATGTATGGCTGTCTCTTATACACATCTCCGAGCCCACGAGACGCTCATGAATCTCG
>URIK01000140.1 GCA_900547855.1 uncultured Collinsella sp.
TTCATGAGCGTCTCGTGGGCTCGGAGATGTGTATAAGAGACAGCGCCTTGGCCGAAGAGCTGCGTGACCGTGGCCACCACGTTGTGTTCGTGGGCCAGTCGCGCAAGCTCGAGGGTCGTCTGGTCCCCGAGGCTGGGTTTGATTTTGTGCCCATTACGGTCACGGGCTTCGACCGCTCCCGTCCTTGGACGGCGCTGACCTCGCTGTGGCGTGTCAACAAGGCCAAGCGTGCGCTCGCCAGTCATTTCTCAAAGGTCGGCAAGCCCGATGCCGCCATCGGTTTTGGTGCCTATGTCGAGGTTCCACTGCTGGGGTGGTGCAAGGGCGCAGGCGTCCCGTATCTGCTGCATGAGCAGAACTCTGTTCCGGGCCTGGCCAACAAGATGATGAACTCCCACGCCGCCCGCGTGTGCATCTCGGTGCCGGCAGCGCGTTCGGTCTTTGAGCGCGAAGGTGACCCTGGCCACGTGCTCATGACCGGCAACCCCGTACGTCGCTCGGTAATCGAGGGCGATCGCGCTCGCGGCCGCAAGGCACTTGGCGTTCCCGAGGACGCTACGCTGCTGCTCGTCTTTGGCGGTTCACTTGGCGCCCAGCACCTCAACGAGCGCGTGGCTTCGCTCAAAAACGAGCTGCTTTCGCGCAAGAACCTCTATGTGTTGCATTCGACGGGTGCCGACGGCTTTGAGGAGACCGAGCGCGCTTTGGCGCTGACGCCCGAGGAGGCGAAGCGTTACCGCGTCCTGCCCTACATCGACAACATGGGCGATATGCTGGCTGCTGCCGATTTGGTGCTCTCGCGTTCGGGCGCATCGAGCGTGGCCGAGATCGCGGCGCTCGCCGTGCCCTCGGTGCTCGTGCCGTATCCGCATGCGACGGCCGACCACCAAACCACCAATGCCCGTTATCTGGTCGACGCCGGGGCCGGCGTGCTCTGCGCCGATGCCGATATCGACGGTTCTGCTTTTGCCGATGAGCTGATGCACCTGGTCGATGACGCGGCGGCGCGCGACGCCATGCGTCAGGCGGCGCGTGGTCTGGCTCAGGATAGGGCCGCCGCTCTTCTGGCGGATGCGGTAGAGGGTTTGCGTTAGTTAGACGGGATATCGTCGGTCGCCCTCGCGCTGATGCGGTAGGTGCGGTACAGTTAACGGGTTACAGGCAGTGTTTACGCAAGGAGTACACGAGCACATGGCTGATTCCCAGACTGCAACCTCCGCGCCCGAGTTTAAGAGCGCCCACTTTATCGGTATCGGCGGCGCCGGCATGAGCGGCATCGCCCTCGTTCTGCACGAGCGCGGTTATGCCGTTACCGGCTCCGACCTTAAGACGTCACGCTATATCCGCCAGCTCACCCGCGCTGGTGTGAAGGTGCATGTGGGCCATGAGGCCGCCACGATCGACGAGGTCAAACCCGACGTGGTTGTTGTCTCCACCGCTATTCCGGAGTCCAACCCTGAACTCGTGCGCGCTCGCGAGCTTGGTATTCCCGTGTGGCCCCGTGCCAAGATGCTCTCTGCTTTGGGCCACGGCTACACCACCGTCGCTGTTGCCGGCACGCATGGCAAGACCACCACGTCTTCGATGTGCGCCACCATGCTCGACCGCATGGGTCTGGATCCGAGCTTCTTGATCGGCGGCATCGTCGAGGGCTATGACACGAACGGCAAGAACGGCTCGGGCGACTACTTTGTCGCCGAGGCCGACGAGTCCGACAGCTCCTTCCTGTTCCTGAACCCCAACGTGGTCATTGTGACCAACGTCGAGGCCGACCACCTCGATCACTACTCGGGTATCGAGGAGATCGAGGCAACTTTCGCCAAATTCATGAGCCTGGTGGGCGAGGACGGCACCGTCATCGTCTGCGGCGAGGACCCGCATCTGGTCGAGCTCGCCAAGTCGACGGGCTGTCACGTGCTTTCCTACGGCTTTGCCGAGGGCAACGACATCGTCTGCATGCACCCGGATGTCAAGGGCATCCAGAGTGACTTTATCGTTCGCTTTGAGGACGGCACTGAACATCCTGTAGAGATCAAGAGCAATCCCGGTCGCCACAACATGCTCAACGCCACGGCGGTGCTCACCGTCGCCCATGTCCTGGGCCTTGACATCGACGCCGCCGCCAAGGCGCTCTCGAGCTTTGAGGGCGTCCGTCGTCGCTTTACCCACGTGGGCGATATCGATGGCATCACCGTGGTCGATGATTACGGCCATCACCCCACCGAGATCAAGGCGACGCTTGCCGCCGCTTCGTCGCTGGGCTACAAGCACGTCGACGTCGTGTTCCAGCCGCACCGCTATTCGCGCCTGCAGGCCCTGTGCGACGACTTTGCCGATGCATTTGCCAATGCCGATAAACTGCTGCTGATTGATGTGTTCTCGGCTGGCGAGATGCCCATTCCGGGCGTCACCTCTAAGATGCTCGCCGATACCGTGCGCGCCAAGCATCCTGGCAAGGAGGTCGTGTACTGTTCCAGCCGTCTTGAGCTCAATCAGGAGCTCGAGCAGATGGTGGGCGAGGGCGACCTGCTGCTCACCATGGGTGCCGGTGACGTTACGACCGTCGGTCCCGAGTTCATTGAGTATCTGACTGCCAAGAAAGACGCTTAAGTCTAATGGGTCTGTTTAACGCCGTCATGGCGCTCTCGGGCATGATCGACACGGATGTGATCGAGGACGAGCGCCTTGCGCGTCATACGAGCTATCGTATCGGCGGCAAGGCCGACCTCTTTGTGACGTGCCATAGCTATCATGCCCTCCGCCGCGCCGTGGCGGTGCTCGATCGCGAGCAGGTGCCGTGGGTCATCATCGGCAAGGGCTCCAATCTGCTGGTTGCCGATGGCGGTTATCGCGGCGCCGTCATTTCGCTCGGACGTGAGTTTCAGCGCACGGTTGTTGCCGATGACGGTTGTACGCTGACGGTCGGTGCGGGCGTGATGTTCGCGCGCCTGGTCAACGATGCCCTGTCGCGTAGCCTCTCGGGCCTTGAGTTTGCCGTTGGCATCCCTGGTTCGGTCGGCGGTGCGATATCTATGAATGCCGGCACACGGACCGAGTGGATTGGCTCGCTGGTTGAGGATGTCGTAACGTTTGACCCGGCATCCGGTATCAAGCATTATGCGGGGTCCGAGATCACTTGGGGCTACCGCGAATGTAGCCTTCCCCGCAATGAGATCATCCTCGAGTGCGTGCTCAAGCTTAAACCGGCGCCCAAGGCCGACATTCGCGAGCGCATGGAACGGTACCTGACGAGGCGCAAGCGTACGCAGCCCATGGGTCGCGCATCCTGCGGGTCGGTCTTTCGCAACCCGCCCGATGCGAGTGTGGGCAAGCTTATCGAGGATTGTGGATTAAAGGGTTTTTCGATTGGCGGCGCGGAAGTCTCGCCCGTTCACGCTAATTTTATCGTTAATAACGGAACTGCCTCGGCCGATGACGTTGCCGCGGTTATCAGACATGTGCACGGGAAGGTGAGGGAGGCGTATGGCATCGAGCTCAGACCGGAAGTTAAATTCCTCGGCTTCTAGAGCATCGAAACCCACCTTCCGCCGCGCCGGAGGGCGTTCCGGCGCGCCTGCCAGACCTCAACGCAATACCGTCGCGCACTCTAAGTCTGTCGGGCATGCTCGACAGGCCAGTCGTCCGGTCGTCGGCTCGCAGCTCGGTAATCGTCCGGCCGCAAAAAAGTCCTCGCGTCCCTCGGTGACGTCAAAGCCTGTTATGGGCGCCAAGCCTGCCCGTCCCATGGCAACTCCTAAGCCACCGACGGGAACTAAAGCGCTGCGTCCGGGTCGCACGCTGGGCGCATCGAAACCGCGCTCGCTGACATCGGTGCCGGCTACCGCCAAGAAGCCTTCGGGTAAAAAAGGTGTCAACCCGTTGTTTTCACTTGGGGCAATGGCAAATAAAACATCAGACGCCGCTTCAGTCGTTGCAGGCAAAGGCAAAATCGTGGGCGGCGTTCTGGCCGTCTTGGCCGTGCTCGTCGTCGTTGCCATCGTGGTGATCAACTCTGGATTGTTTACCGCCACTGATATTCAGATTCAAGGCAGCGAGCATGTGACGAAGCACGATGCTATCCAGCTGATCGATTTGCCCGAGGGAACGTCGCTTTTTAATGTCGATCCCGACCAGATTACCGAGGACCTCAAGCAGAACCCGTGGGTCTCGGGCGTGGATGTCCAGCGTCAGTTCCCGCATACGCTCATCATTACGCCCATGGAGCGCAAGGTCATCGCAATTGCCTATATCAGCTCCGATGACCTTGCCTGGGCCATCGGGGATGATGGCACCTGGATCGCCCCGCTGTCGACGTCGGTCGAAGTGGACGACCAGGGCAACGTCATCACGACAGGGCAGGGCTCAAATACCCTGACCGGAATCGATGCCGCGCTGGCGCTCGCTAAGCATTATGGCGCGGTGCTGTTGACTGATGTCTCGGCGGATGTCGCTCCGGTTTCCGGTCAGGCGGTGAACTCCAAAGCCGTTAAGGCCGGCCTGGATTATGTGCGTGGTTTTTCGAGCGAGTTCTTGGGACAAGTCAAGGATATTTCCACGCCTTCGGTCGAAGCCATCTCGGCAAATCTCAATAACGGCATTGAGGTGTCGCTGGGCGATTCGGACGATATCGCCAAGAAGGAACGCGTAGTCACCAAGTTGCTTTCGCAGGTAGAGGGCGTAACGTATATCAATGTGCGCTCTCCGGGCAACTACACATCTGTCTCTTATACACATCTGACGCTGCCGACGACTAGTCGAGTGTAGAT
>URIK01000141.1 GCA_900547855.1 uncultured Collinsella sp.
CATGAGCGTCTCGTGGGCTCGGAGATGTGTATAAGAGACAGCTCGTAGTCCATGCCCAGCTTCTCCAGAGCGGTGCGCAGGCCCTCCTCGGCGCGAACCCAGTCCTCGTCCGAACCCATGGAGTCCTCGGGGCGAGTGGAAAGCTCAACGTGGTACTTAAAGCCAAACTTTTGGTACACGGAGTCGATGAGGTTGACCACGCCCACGATCTCGTCGGTCAGCTGGTCGGGACGCACAAACAGGTGGGCGTCGTCCTGGTTAAAGCAGCGCACGCGGAACAGGCCGTGCAGCGCACCGTTCAGCTCGTGGCGGTGCACCAGACCAATCTCGCCGGCGCGGATGGGCAGCTCGCGATAGGAGTGCGGCTTGGAGGCGTACACCAGCACGCCGCCCGGGCAGTTCATGGGCTTAATGCAGTACTCTTCGTCGTCGATGACGGTGGAGTACATGTTGTCCTTGTAGTGGTCCCAGTGGCCCGAGGTCTTCCACAGCTGCTTGTTCATGATGAGCGGCGTGGAGATCTCCACGTAGCCGGCCTTGTGGTGAATCTCGCGCCAGTAGTCCAGCAGCGTGTTCTTAAGGATCATGCCGTTGGGCAGGAAGAACGGGAAGCCGGGGGCCTCGTCGCGCATCATAAAGAGGTCCATCTCGCGGCCGATCTTGCGGTGGTCGCGCTTCTTGGCCTCCTCCAGCATGTGCATGTGCTCGTCGAGCTCTTCCTTGGTGGCAAAGGCGACGCCGTTGATGCGGGTGAGCATCTTGTTGTCCTTGTCGCCCTTCCAGTAGGCGCCCGAGACGCCGGTGAGCTTAAAGGCCTTCAGCGCCTTGGTGTAGCAGATGTGGGGGCCGACGCACATGTCGATGTAGTCGCCCTGCTGGTAGAAGGTGATGCGGGCGTCGTCGTCCAGGTCACCGATGTGCTCGACCTTGTACTTCTCGCCGCGCTCCTCCATAAGGGCGATGGCCTCGGCGCGGGGCTTCTCAAAGACGGTGAACTTGAGGTTCTCCTTGACGATCTTTTTCATCTCGGCCTCGATCGCGGGGAAGTCGTCCTCGCTGATCTTGACGCCCTCGGGCAGGTCGACGTCGTAGTAGAAGCCGTTGTCGGTCGCGGGACCGTAGGCAAAGTCGGCCTCAGGGTACAGGCGCTTGATGGCCTGCGCCATGATGTGCGCGGCGGAGTGACGGATGACGTGCGTGACCTCGTCCTGCGGGAGCTCGGCCACCGAACCGTCATTGTAGAGTGCCTTCATGGGTATGTTTTCTCCTCTCGGATGCCTGATGCAAGTGCGTGCGATGCGCTCGGCGTTTTTGACTTGCATCATTATAGGCAGGTTGCCTTGGTATACAAGCGCCCGCCGCGCCTTAATGGCACGGCGGGCGATTTTCTACGCATGCTTCATCGTGTGGGGCGGGGTGTGGGGCGCGCGTGGCTTGCGGCGCGCCCGTGACTTGCGGCCGGCCCGGCGATGGATGCGTTACTGGATGCGAGTTCGGCAGTAGGGGCAGACCTTCCAGTGCGCATCGAGCGGGCGATGGCAGCTGGGGCATACGTTGCGAACCTGGGTATCGCACACCGGGCAGACGACGAAGTCCTTCTCGATGGGCGCGCCGCACTGCGGGCAGGTGCCGTACTGGGCAAGCTGGCGCTCGCGCAGGGCCATGTCCAGCTCCTGCTCCTCGCGGTCGGACGCGTAGGAGTGCGGGCGCAGGACCAGGTAGGCGATGAGGCCCACAAACGGGATGAGGGCGATGATGCCCCATGCCACGTAGGCGCTGGCGCCGCGGCGGCGAGCGTCGATGAACACATAGACGACCGACAGCACATACAGGGCGATGATAAAGCCGACGAAGGCATAGACGACGCCCATAAGCTGCGGCGACATGAGCTCGGAGATGTACTTGGACATTGGGGTGTACCTTTCGGAATATTAACAGTCCGGTCAAGTTTACCACGGGGTTTCTTTATATGGGACCACGGCTAGGGGCGAGGCTGGCGCGGACACAAACATCTCAATCTGTAACAGGTGGGAGCGGAATCCGGGTCCAGATGTTACAGATCGAGACAAACGGAGGACCCGCATGGCAAATGTCTCAATCTGTAACAACTGGGACCCAAATCCTCGTCTAACTGTTACAGATCGAGACGAACGGTTGCCGTAGTTGTCGGCAGACGAGGTTGTCGATATTGCCGGGTCTCCCCTCGCCTGCCGTTGGCGGGTGTTGCGGGGCTGTTCGCCGCATTGCCGCCGCACTGGGGGTGTGCGGACCGTAGGATAGTCTTATTGACGGCCTGTCAACTCGTCTGGGAGGCACTGTGACAGAAACGTTTGATATCGCGATTGTCGGCGCGGGCATCACCGGATGCGCCATCGCGCGGCAGCTCGCGCGATTTGACCTTTCCATTTGCGTGGTCGAGGCGGCTAACGATATTGCGCTGGGCGCGTCGAAGGCCAACGGCGGCCTGGTGCACGCCGGCTACGATCCGGCACCGGGAACCGTAAAGGCACTGGTCAATGCCCGTGGCTGCGAGTTGTACGGTACGTGGGCACAGGAACTGAGCTTTCTGTTCTGCCGCACCGGGTCGATGGTGTTGGGCTTTAACGACGAGGACCGTGCGCAACTGGAGCAGCTGCGTAGCAATGGCCTTGCCAACGGCGTGCCCGAGCTGTCGATCGTCGGACCCGACCGCATCCATGAACTTGAGCCGCGCGCCAGCGCCGATGCGACGTGCGCGTTGTGGTGCCCCTCGACCGGCTTTGTCGACCCATTTGAGGTTGTCATCGCCGCGCTGGAGAACGCCGTGGCCAACGGGGTGACGTTTATGCGGTCCGCGCCGGTGGAAGCGATTGAGGTTGCTGGCGGCGAGGCTACCGACGGTGCTGCGCGCTTTACGCTGGTGACGCCTGCCGGCGATGTGCGCTGCCGCTACCTGATCAACGCCGCAGGCAACGGCGCCGCCGACATCTCGCATATGGCGGGCGCCGAGGAGTTCCAGATGGTCTGGCGTCAGGGCAACATCGTGGTGCTGGACAAGGAGCCACGCACGCTCATGCCGCTCTACCCCGTGCCGACGCCGGTGTCGAAGGGCGTTATCGTGACGGGCACCGTGCATGGCAACACCGTGATCACCGCCACGGCTGCCGTGCGTGAGCCGGGCGACACGCAGACCTATGCAAGCGATGTGAACGCGCTGCTGACCGGCGCGCGCAAGCTGGTGCCCGACCTGGACACGCGCCGCATGGTGCGCGCATTTGCCGGCGGTCGTCCGGCCATTCAGGGTACGAACGACTTTTTTATTGGGCAGTCAGCCGTGGTGCCGGGGCTGTTCCAGGCGGCAGGTATTCAGTCGCCGGGCGTGGCGAGCGCCCCGGCCATTGCCGAGCGCATGGAGCACGTGATGCGCGAAGCGGGTGTGGTTTTGCACGAACGGACCGACTGGAACCCGATTCGCCGCGCGCCGGACGACTTTGACCGCGCGCCGCTCGCGCGCAAGGAGGAGCTCATTGAGTCCGACCCCGCGTGGGGGCAGATTGTCTGCCGCTGCGAGACGGTGCCCGAGGCAGAGATCGTGGCCGCGATCCGACGCCGCCCGGGCGCGGTTTCGGTCGAAGGCGTCAAGCGCCGCTGCCGTGCCGGCATGGGTCGGTGCCAGAGCGGTTTTTGCCAGAGCCGCGTGGTTGCGATCCTGGCGCGCGAGCTGGGCTGCGACCCCAGCGAGGTGCTGTTGGAGGATGCCGGATCTTGGTTGGTCGAGGGACTGCTGAAGGGGGTGCGCTAGGATGGCGGAATTCAAATCGAGCGCGATTGATTGCGGCGTTGTAGAAGCCGTACAAACGCAAGCCTTCGACGTGGTCGTTATCGGCGGCGGGCCTGCCGGCATGGCGGCCGCGCTGGCCGCTCATAAGGCCGGAGCGCGCGTGGCCATCGTGGAGCGCGAGCAGCACCTGGGCGGAATCCTCCGCCAGTGCATCCACCCTGGCTTTGGCCTGTCGCACTTTAAACAGGAGCTCACCGGTCCCGAGTACGCGCAGCGCTTTATCGACCAGGTGCACGCAACCGACATTGCGCTGTTCCTGAACAGCATGGTGATCGGGATTGATTCAGGCGAGCCTACGGGAGACACCTCGGTCCACACCGTCACGCTCATGAGCACCGCCGGCATGCGGCAGCTCACCGGACGCGCGATCGTCCTTGCCATGGGTTGCCGCGAACGCACCCGCAGCGAGATCAAGATTCCCGGCAGCCGACCCGCCGGCGTGTTTACGGCAGGCCTGGCGCAGCGATACATCAATATCGAGAACCTCAAGCCCGGCTCGCGCGCCGTCATCTTGGGCTCGGGCGACATCGGGCTGATCATGGCACGTCGCTGCACGCTCGAGGGGATTTCGGTCGAGGGCGTGTACGAGCTCATGCCGTACGCCAACGGCCTGCGCCGCAATGTCAAGAACTGCCTGGACGACTTTGGAATTCCGCTGCACTTGTCCACCACCGTCACACGCGTAATCGGGCACGACCGCGTGGAGGCCGTCGAGGTGAGTCAGGTCGACGAGCATCTGGCGCCCATTGCCGGGACGGAGCGCATCGTTCCGTGCGACACGCTGCTGCTTTCGGTGGGCCTGATTCCCGAGAATGAGCTTTCGGTTGTCGCGGGCGTAGAGCTTGACCCACGCACGCGCGGCGCCGTAGTGGACCAGAGCCTGTCTCTTATACACATCTCCGAGCCCACGAGACGCTCATGAATCTCG
>URIK01000142.1 GCA_900547855.1 uncultured Collinsella sp.
TCTACACTCGACTAGTCGTCGGCAGCGTCAGATGTGTATAAGAGACAGCCCAAAACTGCTCGCGCAGCTCATCGACCAGACGCTCATCATTCCAACGGTACGTATCGACCTTCATGCGCATTAAAATGCCCTGGAGCCGAGCCTTGAGCTCGGGGCGCTCGCCCAAAAAGCGCTGCATCTCGGCATATTCGTCGCAAACGCAAAACACCTTGTTGAGCGAATTAACGGAGCTCTTCTCGTTATCTTGGCGATAGCACAAAATGGGGTCCGCAATAAACGCGGCACGTTCGGCACAAGCCCAAACCTTAAAGTTAAAACCTGCGTCCTGATACGAGGCACCCGGCGTGGGAAGGAACCGAATCTGATTGTCGTTGAGGAACTCGCGCCGATAGATAGCCGACCAAATGGAAGGTTTGCGGTAGAAGATGCCCGGGCGATCGACGGGACGATACGCGGCGCCCGTCATATGCTCGTCGATGATCCCAAACAGCTCACGGCGCTCGCTGGGCGTGGACCAATACAGGTAAAAGTCGCCCTTTGCCACATCGGCATGCTCAGCATCGGCCTTGGCGACCAGCTTTTGGAGCGAATCCTCAAACATAAAGTCGTCGGACTCAAGGATGCCCACGTACTCGCCGCGCGCCATCTCCAGGCCGCGGTTCATCGAGTCGCCGTAGCCGCTGTTGGCCTTGTCGATCATCTTGACACGGGAGTCGCGCTCCATGTACTCGCGGATAATATCTGGCGAACTATCGGTGGAGCCGTCGTTGATACAGATAATCTCGATGTCCTTGAGCGTCTGCGCAACGGCGGAATCGAGGCACTCGCGCAGGTAGCGCTCAACATTGCAGATGGGAACAAGCAGCGAAACTTTAGGGGTATCAGAGTCCTGCAAGAGAACCTCCTGTTGGATAGCGTGTAACAGGGTTATTTTAGCAGCCGAGTTGCGGCGGGCGGCAGCGCTTGGAATTAGATAAAGCGCTCCAGGCAGGCTTTGAGACCGCGAGTCGAAAGATAGAACAGCGTGGCGTCTGCCATCGAAACGCCCGAGGTCGCCGCAACGAGCTTCTGGGCAACACGGCAAACGGCGCCCTTAGCAGGCATATCCGCCCACTCCGTTCCCAAAAACGTCGTGAGGTCCATGTTGACGCGAGCCGCCACGCGATGGAAGTCATCGGCATCCAAGCGCGCCAGGTCGAACACAATTAGGTCCAAAAACCAAGTTATCAGCTCGCCGGGGCACAGGTCCAAAAGACCGTAGGCCGCCCAGTCCTCCAAGACCTCCTCGAGCATTCTCATGTGGGCGTCAAGCTTTTTGGCACGAGCCTCGGCACTGTTGAACTCGTGCGTCGCCGATTCGCTCTCCATCACGTAGTGGTAGAACTTGTCCGGCATGACGACGGTCCTGCGGGCAAGCGCATAAGCCGCAAATTGGAAGACGACGTCCTCGCCCAAAGCCAAACCGGGGGCGAAGCGAATGCCTTCGCGATTGAGCAGCTCGCGCGAAAAGGCCGCACGGCAGGCATAGGGCTGCGCATTCGAATGGAACAGCAGTTGGGGATCACGGGCGCCGAAGGTACCAACTTTGGGGTTCATGAGTTGCTGGACGCGTTTGGGGGCAGCATCGGCAGGTTCACAGACACCGCCAAAAACGGCAGCCTCGGCATCCGCAGACTCCATGGTATGCAGCACGCGCTCGACCGTCTGGGCATCGATGTAATCGTCGGCGTCCACAAAAAAGACGGTCTCGCCCTCGGCGGCATCGATACCGGCATTTCGAGCACACGAGACGCCCGCGTTTTCCTGGTCAATCACCAGTACGCGATCGTCGGCCTGCGCGATCTGGCGCAACACGTTCAACGAATCATCAGTCGAACCGTCGTTGACGCAGACAACCTGAATCGAGCGCTCGGACTGGGCCAACAGCGAATCGAGGCATCGCTGAATGGAGCGCGCAGAGTTATAAACGGGGACGACAATGGCAGCTTTAGGACACGAGGCCTCTCCCATGTCGACCTACCCCCTCAGCGATTCGATGAGGAAGGCAGCAACCACGCCTGGGCCTCCAACCGAGGCGTAATACTTAGCACGCCCCAAGGCACCATCCGTCGCAAAACTCGGATGCTCGTCAACCCAGCCCTCAGGATCTTTGAGGATGGCAGCGAGATTCGCGCGCTTCCACGGCTTGAGGTCGTCAAGCAAAAACTCCCCCGCGTCCAAGGCCGCCTGAAATTCCTTGGCCATCTGCACCAGGAACTCCTTATAGAACTTAGGCGCCAGGCGCACGTAGTTCCACATGTACGAATCGTACTTAATGAGCTGATTGAACTTGAGCATACGCGCAACATCGCCGCTTGCGTGGCCGCGGGCATAATCCTCACGAATCCAACGCTCAATCTCGGCATACTCGGTATTGACGCAAAAGACCTTAGCCGAAGAATTGACCGAGGAATTCTCATTGTCCTGGCGATACGACAACACGGCATCATGCAGGTAAATAGCCTTATCGGCGCACGCGATCACCTTAAAGGCGAATGACGTGTCCTGAAAGGATGCCCCCGGAGTCGGCAGGAACTTAATGCCGTTGCGCTCAAGAAAATCGCGACGGTACACGGCCGACCAAATCGACGGCTTTTGCTTAAAGAACTGTGTCGTATCGCTCGGGTGCACCGGCTTGCCGCAATCCTGAGGTCTAAACATCTCGTGCAGCGAGCGGCGCTCCTCGGGCTTAGACCAGTAGAAATCAAAGTTAGCCTTCGCAAAGTCGGCATTATTGCTATCGGCGGCCGAGACAAGCTTTTCGAGTGCGTCGGGCGCCATAAAGTCATCGGACTCCAAGATGCCAACGTACTTGCCACGCGCCATCTCCAGACCGTGGTTCATCGAGTCGCCGTAGCCGCTGTTGACCTTATCGATCATCTTGACGCGCCCATCGCGCGCCATATACTCGCGGATAATCGCCGGCGAATTGTCGGTCGACCCGTCGTTAATGCAGATGATCTCAATATCCTTGAGCGTCTGCGCCATGGCGGAATCGAGACACTCGCGCAGGTAGCGCTGAACATTGTAAATGGGAATAAGCAGCGACAGAACAGGGCTGCCAGAGGCGTTAGTAGACAAATGTGCTCCTTAGGAAATACCTGTCGTTTCATGGTATCAAAGGGTCAGCGCGCCAGCGGGCGTTTATATAATCTATGGAGCTCGCAGAGGCAAACCGATAAGAAAGGACGTCATGCAGCCCAAAGCCGCACGTAACATACCCATCGAAGCGCTGCGTTTGGTCGCGGTCGCTGGCATCGCGGTGTTCCACACCTTTCAGTGGACGCTCCAAGCCGTCTGCGTCGGCGCCGTGGAATATGCCCCACTTGCGATGTTCCCCTATTCCGGCGTACTCGGTTTTATTAACTTGCTTGGCTGCTGGGCCAACGAGGTCTTCTTTATGATCTCGGGCTATTTTCTCATCGCTTCAGCCGCGCGTGCTTGGGACGGTGGAGCAACGTGGAAGTCGCAAATGCAACGGACGGCGCAGCGCCTTGGCAAGGTCATTATGCCCACTGCGTTTTATTGCCTCGTGGCGCTCGCGTGGTCCACGGTCGTCTCACCCATTCCCGATGTTACCCTCAATACGCACTACTGGTACACGCTAGGCCTTGAGTTTATCTGGGTCTATGCCGCCACGGTCTTCATGGCGCCATGGTTTGGACTGGCTAAGAGTCGACTCCCCCAGAAAACCTACAAGACGACGGTCATCGCCGTTGGCAACCTCGCATTTGTTGTTAACGGGTATTTAGCCGCTATGAGTGCGACAAACGCCGGCGAGTTTTCTTGGCTCCAAAAGCTCATGAGCGCCGCCACGTACGTTATCGCGTTTTTGATCGGCGGGCTGCTCCGCGACGTTACCGATGTCATGGATTCGGACAGGGCGGGCGCCTTAGGCACGCGGTCGCTCGCAGCGGTTTTGGTGCTCGCCACCATCCTGGAAGGAGCACTCTCCTTCACCGGCAACCTCACGGCGATGGCAACCCTCTCCTACAAATCGACCTCGCTGATCTCGTTTGCTCTCGCTGCCGCCTCCTCGCTCTTTGCGGCAACCCGACGCAGTGCCTCAGGCAATCCGCGGACTGCAGGTGTCATCGTCACCTTATCGACCGCCACGCTTGGTTTCTATGTGATGCAGTCGCTCACCAGTAGCCTGTGGCGTCCCGTCTTCAATACGTTGCTCGCAAACATACTGGTCAGCCAAAACAGCCCGGCAGCTATATGTATCGTCACGGGTACCGTCATTAGCATCGTCTTTGCCCTGACGCTTCTCACCATCGACGCAGCTAGAAGCCCTATCGCTCGCAAGCCCAAGCGGCAATAGACACGCTGCCGTCAGACCCTAAAGCCGCTACAGCCATGGCAGGTTCCTGCGTTTTATTCAAAGCTTGCCGCCAAGGTGCGCCGAGCCTTTACAATAGGACAGTCCCAAGGACGTATTCGATAGCTTCCGCGCAGCACTCGCCCGCCGCGCGTGAAAGGATATATTGCCCCATGCCTTCAACCCTCCCCGCTCCCATCGATAAGCTCGCCATCGTCGTCGTTACGTACAAGCGCCAGGAACTCCTGGCCAACTTGTTCGACTCTATGACCGAGCTCACGGCCGCGCCCTGGCGCATCGTGATTGTCGATAACGAGAATTCGCGCGAGACCGAGGCCATGTGCTCCGCATTCAACGAGCGCTTGGCCAACCTG
>URIK01000143.1 GCA_900547855.1 uncultured Collinsella sp.
TCCTAGAGGTGTGCGACACCAAGATGACCACCGCCGAGGTGTGCGAGCGCGAGAGTCACTGGAAAGACGTGCTTTGCTCGCGCAAGTTCGGCATGAACTGGAACTAGGTGCGCGCCATGGGCTTGTTACGGACGGTGAGGGACTGCGTGTACGGCATGGCCGTGGGCGATGCGCTCGGCGTGCCCTACGAGTTCAGGCCGCGCGGCAGCTTTACCTGCACGGACATGGTGGGCCGCGGCACGCACAACCAGCCTGCGGGCACATGGAGCGACGACACGTCCATGGCGCTCGCGCTGTGCGACAGCTACCGCGAGCTGGGCGATATCAATTGCGACGATATCCTCGTCAAGTTCCGCAATTGGATAAACGAAGGCGCATACACCGCCGACGGGAACGTCTTCGACTACGGCAACGCCACCAGGCAGGCGCTCGATACGGGTTGCGGGCTCACAAGCGAATACAGCAAGGGCAACGGCTCGCTCATGCGTTGCCTGCCTATGGTGTTTATGGAATGCTCCGACTGCGACATAAGGGAGGTCAGCGCGATCACCCACGCTACCGACGACTGCTGCCAGGCCTGCGTGGACATGATCGCCTATGCCCGCGAGGTGCTTTACAGCGGGCACGCCGGCTGCGAGAGTGAGGACAGAGCTGGTGCCAGCGGCGGTTACGTGTGGGATACTTACCACGCCGCCATCTGGTGCCTAGAACATACCGACAACTACCGCGACTGCGTACTGACCGCCGTGAACCTGGGCGACGATACCGACACCACGGCTTGCGTGGCCGGTGGATTGGCCGGCATCCTGTACGGATACGAGGGCATTCCGACCGAGTGGTTAGAGGCCTTGCGCGGCAAGGACGTGATTGAGCCTTATTTGTTCGGCGGGGCTTACGGTGATGACCTGTGCAGGTTCGTTAAGCGCTTCGAGGATTCGCTGGACGGTCCCACCCGCGACTTCCACGCGTTGGCCCATGACATGTTCGGCCTGGGTTGGCACATGGACTGTGGCGAGGCCTTTGCCGGGGCATATCCGCGCTCCGGTACGGCCGAAGGACTGCGAGAGGACATAGACACCATAGACGACGTTGGGCTTCTGGGCAGCGGCGTCTTCTCTCGGTGGCGCTATATAACGCACTGGAAGTACGATAGCGTGCCTGATAAGGACGATCTGGAGTGGTTCAGGCTGGCGCTCGGGAGGCTTCGCGAGCTGGCATAGGGGTGCCGTGATTTGAATCGCTTGCCTGAGGTGGCTGATGCCGACTTAAAGCACGGGGAGATATACCGCAGCGCTATTGCTTTATTGCCTGAGTGATCTTAGGACCATACCTTTTATTCGATAGCGGGGCGACGGAATCGTCGAACACCATGCGCGCGCTATCTTCGACGGGCAGCCCCCCCTCATGGGCATCTTGCAGGTGAGAGGGGCGCGGCTAACGTCGGCCAGAGGCGCGGAAAGGGCGCTTTGGTATCAAGCTGCAGCCTCAATCACCGCTCCATCTGAACAGGCATCTTCTCAATCCAGTACCAATCTGGCTTACAAACCCCCATTAGCTCCCAGCTAATGAATTTGAGCTCGCTGCCTTCTACGATGTGCTGTGTGCCGGCGCGGTAGCCGGATCGTAGGAAGGATGCATGATGAATAAGCTCGAAAACGAAGTGCTGCTGAGCCGTCGCGCTGCACTTGGCGCATTCGCCACTGTTGCCTTGGGGACTGCCGGTCTTCTTGCCGGTTGCGGTAGCGATAAGGCGACCGTCACCGAGGATGCCGGCGATGGCGACAAGAAGGAAGAGACGAAGAAGGAAGAGCAGCCTACGACTGACCTGGCTGTTGGCACGACGGTGACCACGACTGCTGGCCTTTCCGTCGTCGTCGATTCCGTCCAGCCCGGCCTTACAAATTATGACGGTTCGACCATGACGGGTATTCACGTCACGTACGTCAACAATGGCGATGAGGGCGCAGATTACAATATCTACGACTGGAAGGGCGAGGACGCCAACGGTGCGCAGCAGAACCAGGGTTATTACAGCGAGGGTTCCGATGAGCTGCAGTCTGGTACCCTTGCCGCCGGTGGCTCCGTGGCGGGCAATATCTACTTTGATGGTGACATCAAGAAGGCTCTCTATTTTGCCAACGTGTTTGATAAGTCTGCTGCTGCAAGCTGGGTGCTGGCCTAACATGTCGCTACCGTTGCGCCGTATGGGAGGTGAGGTCGTATGCCCAATAAAAAGCTGACGGACGAGTTACTCAATGAACTCCTCGACGCGCCAAACATCGATGGCTATATCAAAGAGCACGACTTTGCCGCCCCGTCGCTTTCGGATTACTTAAAGCAGTTGCTGCAAGAGAAGGGGCTCGAGCGCTCGCGTGTGGTGCGTATGGCCGACCTCAACGAGACCTTTGGCTATCAGATTTTTACCGGTGCGCGGCATCCGAGTCGCAATAAGGTGCTGCAGATTGCCTTTGCAATGGCGCTGTCGATGAAGGAGACCAACCGCGCTCTGACGGCTGCCGGAGTGAGCGTCCTCAACTGTAAGGACCGTCGCGATGCAATCATTATCTTTTGCATCGACCGTGGCTGTAGCCTCCAAAAGGTCAATGAAGAGCTATATCGCTTTGGCGAGGAAACGGTGAGTTAGTGGTCGATGGCTGAGCCGGCGGTGTCACCAGAGCAGCCATGCAAACTATCGGGGTGCGGACACCATGGGGTGTCCGCACCCTGCGTTATGATGGGCACCATGGATACTCAGAGCCCAACATATTCCGATGACGAGCTGACTGCTTCACTTGTCGAGCATTTGGCGTCGCTCGACCGCGATGACAGCTATCGTGTGGAGCGCGTGCTCAAGTGCTCGGATGTCGAGACGACCGAACTCGTCTATTTTGAGGGCTCTGGCGGCGGGTCTCTCGGTCCCTTTGTCCGCAAGCGCATCGATGCTTCGGTGCAGATTGGCGGAGCATATGAGCGCCTGTTTGCGGCCCAGCGCGCCGGTCATCGTTTTGAGCACTTGCCCCGAATCGTCGATTGCCGCCGTGTGGGCGACGAGCTTGACGTGGTGATGGAGTATGTCGAAGGCGAGACACTCGAGGCCCTGGTGGGACGCTTGGGGACGACGCCCGATTATGCCCGCGGGCTGTATCCCGTTCTGTGTGAAGCGGTGGGCGAGCTGCATGCTGGTTTTGCAGCTGCGGGGGAGCCGGGGATGCCGGTAATCCACCGCGACCTTAAACCCTCGAACATCATCGTATCGGGCGTGAGATACGCGACCGATGCCGGCATGACCTTTTCCTCGCTGGTGATTATTGACCTGGGAATTGCGCGCGTTTGGCGCGATGGCGCCGACGCCGACACCGTCAAGTTTGGCACGCGTTCCTATGCGCCGCCCGAGCAGTTTGGGTTTGGGCAAACGAGCGTCCGCAGCGATATTTACGCGCTTGGCGCGCTGCTGTTCTTTTGCCTGACGGGAACTGACCCCAAGCCTGGGCGTGACATGCGCGAGCAATGCGAGGCGCATGGCATTCCCGTTCCGCTGGCGGATGTGATTTGCATGGCGATGGCGCTCGATCCCGCTAAGCGCTTTGCGAGTGCAAAGGCACTGGGGCATGCTGCGCGTGCGGCATATGAGCTATGTCTCCCTGCACCGTCGCCCGTGACCTTTTCTGCTGCCAGCGTGCCCCGGGCCGCGGTGCCACAGGTGCAGCGGGTACAGCAGCCGGTTGCCCTCACGCTTCCGTCTTCTGCAAGCCGGCGTTCGATCGTCTCTCCCGTGACATCCAAATGTGTGCGTCTGCTCTCGTGTATTCCCGAGCCCGTAGGGCGCATATGGAATGGATGCGTCTATGCGACAACATTGTTGCTGCTGATGGGCAGCCATTTTGCGGTATTTACGCCAACGGGCGAAAACCGAAACTATCCAACGTGGTTTTTGGCGCTTGAGTATTTCTTTATGGTCGATGGCCTGGTGTTGCTCATTACATTCGGAATGCTCGACCGGCGTAGGCTTCGACGTCGTTTTCCCGTGCTCGGTCGGTATCGGGGGAGTGCTTTTGTCGAACTATGGTTCAAGCCGCTCGGGTTTATGTTTGCCGTCATGTGCGTCGTCGTTGTTATCGGCAACGCGACCGGTATCGTCTCCTAGAGAATCGAAAAGGGGCCCCGTTTGGGGCCCCTTTGCAGTTGCACTTAAATACGGTTCATTTGATTGGCGACCTTGTTGTACCAGTCCTGCCACGTGGGCGGGCAGTACTTCTTGGCGGCTGCCGGAGTAAGCGTGGAACCATAGTTGGCGCCCAGGTAGGCAACGTGGGCGGAGACGCCCTCGCTCCAGCTACCAAAGCTACGCCAACCACCGCCGCGGGCACTCCAGCCCCAGGCGTTATAGGAGCCGGCGCAATAGAGGCCCTTGCTGCTCTCGATGCAGGCGATGGCGGGGGACCAACGGGGATCGACGCCGGTATTCCAGGCGGCGACGGCAAAGTTGTAGCCCTGGCCTGCCATGGGGGAGCCGGCAAGGTAGTTATCGATGCGGCTCGTCCACTCGTTAATGAACGAGTCGTAATCGGAGTTACCGCTATTCGAGCTGTTCACCGTGGTGTCGATGGTGGTGTTGGCGTTGTTGGCCTGGCTGTTGGAGTTGTTGCCGCTTGCACCCTCGCCCGAGATCTTCTCGGCGGCAGCGGCCTTGTCGGCCTCGAGCTTTGCCAGCTCGGCAGCATTTTCC
>URIK01000144.1 GCA_900547855.1 uncultured Collinsella sp.
CGAGATTCATGAGCGTCTCGTGGGCTCGGAGATGTGTATAAGAGACAGCACCGAGCTACTATCCCACCAAGTATCAGACACTGCCTCGAGACGCTGCGGGTTACACCACCTTTGACGGCCGCCGGTTCGATCGAGAGCATGCGACTGCCGAGGGCGATGTGTGGGAGCTGCCGTGCGGCGAGGCTGATTTCTTGGCGCAAGAGCGCTCGCACACTTATCTTGGCCAGGGCTTTCTCAAGCGCGCCTTTATGCTGCTTGCGGGCATTCTCGTCAATATCCTGACGGGTTTTTTGCTCCTTATGAGCATCTATTCCATTGCGGGTGTCACCGTGCCGATGGATACCAACGTGATCGGTCAGGTTGACGAGGGGTCTATTGCCGCCAAGGCGGGTATCGAGGCCGGTGATGCGATCCTTTCGGTCGACGGTGTCTCATGTTCCACTTGGATGGACGTCTACGATGCTATCGGCAAGGCCGCCGGTAAGAACGATATCGCCATTGAGTATGAGCGCGACGGCAAGCAGCATTCGACCTCGGTTGCGCTCAAAGAGGACGAGCGGTTAGGTGTGTATGCTTCTACGGAGGTAGTCCGTTTGGACCCCATCACCTCGGCGCGTCTGTCATTCTCCTATGTTGTGCAGACCGCGGATGGCGTTATGCGCCTACTCCAGCCGCAGCATACGATGGAGATTCTCGACCAGTCTTCTTCGATCGTGGGTATTAGCGTTATGTCCTCACAGGCTGCTGCTGCCGGCCCTGCCACGTTCCTTTCGTTTGCTGCCCTCATCTCGTTCTCGCTTGGCTTTATGAACCTGCTGCCCATCCCGCCACTCGATGGCGGTAAGCTGGTCATCGAGATCATTCAAAAGATTGCGGGACGCGAGCTTCCGCTCAAGGTCCAGACGATTGTGAGCTATGTGGGCATCGCGCTCTTTGCGCTGCTGTTTGTCTATATGCTTCGTTCCGACATCCTTCGATTTATTCTGTAGGGGAGTGTTTGGATTGTCTTTATCCCATCCTTTGCCGCGCGAACTGACGCGCCCCGTGCATGTGGGCGGCGTACAGATCGGTGGCGGCGCGCCGGTGGTGGTTCAATCCATGACCTGCACCGATACCGCTGATGCCCAGGCAACGCTTGCGCAAGTGTGCGCGTTGGCGCAGGCTGGCTGCGATATCGTGCGTGTGAGCGTGCCCACGGAGGCCGCGCTTGAGGGTTTCCGCACCATCTGTGCCGAGTCTCCGGTGCCAATCGTTGCCGATATCCACTTTAACCACAAGCTGGCCATTGGCGCTGTGGAGGCCGGTGCCGCCAAGCTCCGCATCAATCCCGGCAACATTGGCGATTGGGCCAAGGTTGACGCGGTGATCGATGCTGCGGGTGCCGCGGGCTGTGCGATTCGTATCGGCGTCAATGCCGGTTCACTCGAGCAGGATATCGCCGAGCGCGACGACCTCACGCAGCCCGAAAAGCTCGTGATGTCGAGCGAGCGTTTTGTCAAGCACTTTGAGGACCGCGGCTTTACGAACATTGTGCTTTCGGCCAAGGCCCATAGTGTACAGACGACGCTTGAAACCTATCGTGCCCTGTCGCGTGAGATTCCCCACGTTCCGCTTCACCTGGGCGTGACGGAGGCGGGGACCAAGCTCCAGGGCACCATCAAGAGCTCTGTAGGCTTGGGTATCTTGCTTTCCGAAGGCATTGGCGACACCATGCGTGTGTCGCTCACGGCTGATCCGGTTGAGGAGCCTCCGGTTGCCTGGGGTATTCTGCAGTCGCTGGGCCTGCGTCGCCGTGGCCCCGAGATTGTCTCGTGCCCTACGTGCGCCCGCTGCCAGGTTAACCTCATTCCCATCGCCGAGGAGGTCACCGAGCGGCTTAAGAACTACTCCGCGCCGCTTTCTATCGCTGTGATGGGATGTGCCGTTAATGGCCCCGGCGAGGCTTCCGACGCCGACCTAGGCGTGGCCTGTGGACGAGGTCAGGGCCTGCTCTTTTCGCATGGCCAGATCATTGGTAAAGTAGCTGAGGATCAAATTGTCGACGCGCTCATGGCCGAGGTCGACAAGCTTATTGAGGAGAAATAAATGACTCGAGCAATGTATATGTCTAAGCTCTATGCGCCGACGCTTAAAGAGGATCCGGCGGACGCTGAGCTCGCCAGCCACCGCCTGCTGCTCCGTGCCGGCATGATCCGCAAGGAGGCCGCCGGTCTGTATTCCTACCTGCCGCTTGCTTGGCGCTCGATCCGCAAGATCGAGAACATCGTGCGCGACGAGATGGACGCCGCCGGTGCCCAGGAGCTTATGATGCCTATCATGGTCGACGCCGAGTTGTGGCGTGAGTCCGGCCGCATCGACGCCTATGGCAAGGAGCTTGTGCGCTTTGACGACCGTCATGGTCGCGAGTTCGTCCTGGGCCCCACGCACGAGGAGACCGTCACGGCCCTGGTGCGCAATGAGCTGCGCTCCTATAAGCAGCTGCCCGTTAACCTCTACCACATCCAGGACAAGTTCCGCGACGAGTTCCGTCCCCGCTTTGGCCTGATGCGCGGTCGCGAGTTCATCATGAAGGACGCCTACAGCTTCTCTGCCACGCAGGAGAGTCTGCAGGAGGAGTACGACAAGATGAAGCAGGCCTACGCCAACATCTGCGAGCGCTGCTACATCAAGGCTCTGCCCGTTGTCGCCGACTCCGGCGAGATCGGTGGCGACACCTCCGTCGAGTACATGGCTTTGGCCGACGCCGGTGAGGCCTCGCTCGTCTACTGCGACGAGTGCGGCTTTGCTGCCGATGACGAGGCCGCAAGTACCAAGGTCGTTGTGACCGAGGGTCCTGGCGACGGTACGCTTACCAAGGTCGAGACTCCGGGTATGGGCACCATCGAGGCCGTTGCAAAGTTCTTCGGCTTCCCCGAGAACGGCACGCGCAAGTCGCTGGCACTCATCGACGCTGAGGGCAAGCCTGTCGTGGCCATCGTTCCGGGCGATCATGAACTCAACGACTGCAAGGCCGAGCATGTTTTTGGCAAGGGCTATCGCATGATGACCGACGATGAGCTTCAGGCGAACGGCCTGCACAAGGGCTTTATCGGACCGGTCAACCTGCCCGAGGGCATCCGTCTGGTGTGCGACGAGAGCCTGCGCGAGTCCAAGCAGTGGGCCTGCGGTGCCAACGAGGTCGATTATCACTTTACCGGTGCCTGCCCCGAGCGCGACTTTACCGTCGACGAGTGGGCCGACCTGGTCACCGTCGTTGCCGGCGATCCCTGCCCGCACTGCGGCAAGCCGCTCTCTGCTGCCCGCGGCATCGAGGTTTCCCAGGTCTTCCAGCTGGGCACCAAGTATTCCGAGGCCATGGGTGCCACCTTTATGGACGAGGACGGCAAGGAGAAGCCGCTGATCATGGGCTGCTACGGCGTTGGTGTGTCCCGCTCGCTCGCTGCCGTCGTGGAGCAGCACAACGACGAGCACGGCATCGTCTGGCCGGTCTCCGTTGCCCCGTACGAGGTCGCGGTGATTCCGCTCGACCCCAAGAAGGAGGAGTGCGCTTCCGTCTGCGAGCAGATCGTTGATGGCCTGTGCGCCGAGGGTATCGAGGTCGTCGTCGACGATCGCGATGAGCGTCCCGGCTTTAAGTTTGCCGACAACGACCTTATGGGCTTCCCGTATCAGGTGGTGCTCGGCAAGCGTGGCCTTAAGAACGGCACCGTCGAGCTCAAGGACCGTGCCACGGGCGAGCGCGAGGACGTGGCGATCGACGAGGTCGTCACCAAGGTTGCCGAGCTTGTGAAGGCGGCACGCCGTTAATCGGCGATTTCGCTTGTAGTTCGATATACGGGACGGCCCCTGCATTTCTCCAGATCGGGGAGATGCAGGGGCCGTCCTTTTATCTTGTGGCATCCTCGATATCTAAAAGGAAAACCCCACAGCCCATGCGAGCTGCGGGGTTTTCCTTGTGCCTCCGATGCGAAATAAATCGCTCAGATATTACTGATAATCAACGACGTCGATCCAGTTCTTAAGGAACTCATCGTTCACGTTGCGCTTACGAGCGAGCTCGGAAGCGGCGACGATGCTCGTCCACTGACGCACGACCTGCATGGGCATGTCGGCGCGGTCGCAGTAGAGCTCCAGGTAGGCCTCAGCCTGATCCTTGCTGTTGAGGGCAAAGAGCAGGTAGGTGGCGGCAACGTCGGCAGCAGGGGAGCCCTGGGTGGCGTGTGCCCAGTCGCACACATAGAGCTGGCCGTCGTCGCCGACGATGACGTTGGAGGGGTTGAAGTCGCCGTGGCAGACCTTGAACTCCTTGGTCATGCCGTCCAGACGCTCCTGAAGGTTGTAGCGCGTGGTGGCATTGAGCTGATCAAGGCTGTCGATCATGCGGGCGTACTTGTCGCGCTGACGGTTGAGCAGCGGGGAGGTGTAGCCGTGGATCTCGATCTGGAGGTCGACGAACATCTCGAGGTACTCACCAAAGCGCTGGGGCTCGGCAGTCATCTTCTCGGCAAGGGTGGTGCCCGGAACCTTCTCGGTCACGAGCGCCCAGCCGTTGGCGTTCTCGAGCTGGGAAACCTCGAGAGCCTTGGGGCTGCGGATGCCGCACTCATTGACTGTCTCTTATACACATCTCCGAGCCCACGAGACGCTCATGAATCTCG
>URIK01000145.1 GCA_900547855.1 uncultured Collinsella sp.
CGAGATTCATGAGCGTCTCGTGGGCTCGGAGATGTGTATAAGAGACAGCCCGCGGCGGCACCATTTTGGGCACGAGCCGCACGCCGTTCAAGCGCCTGAACATTCCCGAGGCCGACGGCGTCGAGAAGGTGCCCGCAATGGTCCACACCTATCACAAGTTGCAGCTCGACTGCCTGTTTATGCTGGGCGGTAACGGCTCCACCAAGACTGCCAACCGCTTGCGCGAAGAGGGCCTCAACGTTATTGCCCTGCCCAAGACCATCGATAACGACACCTGGGGCACCGAGATGACCTTTGGCTTTACGAGCGCCATCGACGTCGCCACCAAGTGCATCGACGACATCCACACCACCGCCTCAAGTCATGGGCGCGTGTTCGTTATCGAGATCATGGGCCACAAGGTTGGCTGGATCCCGCTGTATGCCGGCGTCGCGGGCGGCGCGGACGTCATCCTGATCCCCGAGATCCCCTACGACATGGACCAGGTCATCAAGACCATCGAGCATCGCATGGAAACCGGCAGCCGCTTTACCATCGTGGCCGTCGCCGAGGGCGCCATCTCCAAGGAGGACGCGGCGCTGTCCAAGAAGGAGTACAAGAAGAAGCTCGCCGAGCGCACGAGCCCGTCGATCGTCTACGACATCGCCAAGGAGATCGAGGCCAAGACCGGTCGCGAGACCCGCGTCGCCATCCCCGGTCACACGCAGCGCGGCGGCCAGCCCGATGCTCAGGACCGCATCTTTGCGACCCAGTGTGGCGTCGAGGCGGCGCTGGGCTGCCTGCGTGGCGAGTTTGGCTACATGATTGCCCTGCGTGACGGCAAGATGTGTCACATGCCGCTCGAGGAGGTCGCCGGCAAGCTCAAGTATGTCGACCCCCAGAGCGATCTTGTGCGCGAGGCCAAGGCATTGGGCATCAGCTTCGGCGACGAATAGCCTCGGCCAAAATTCATCCCATCGGGCCCTCCGACCCCGCCCGACGTATTTCGATTTGGCTCCTCCCTTGACTCCGTCAAAGGTCGCCAATCGAAATCGTCGGGCGGGGTCGGAGGGCCCTGCGTTTACATACTCGCCGAGGCTATTCGTCTTCTTGCTGCGGGTGCCTGGTCTGAAATTCAGTTGCGGTGAAATAGTTCCTGCTTAGCCCGCAAATGGCTGAATCTAGGAACTATTCCACCGCAACTTACGAATGATCGGAGCGGCTACAGCACAAGCGTCGGCGTTCGTTTGATGGTCCGCCACGAAAAGGGCCCATCTACTACGTTTAGCCCGAAGGGGCCAACCATGACCGCCTTTTTCGAAAATCGACAGGCCTTCTACCTTCGGTTTTATTTTTCGTTTTCCCGGTATGGTTGAGGGTATCCAATTAAACGTAGTAGATAGGCCCGTTTTGTGGCATACAACCCATTCAAGCCCAATCTCGAAGGCTAAAGAGCGCCTCTCATCCACGCCTGAGAGCGAAAAGCAAATAGAATAAAAGGCAAATGAAAAGCCCGTTTGACGAGCGGAGGACATATGCGCGACGTAGCCGAAAGCGACTGGAAGCTGTTTAAGAAAACGCTTCCTCAATGGCAAGAACGTTATATGGAAAAGCTCATCGGCCAGTACGTTGAGATACTGAATGGCGACAGCGAAGCGTCCAGTAGATTTTGGGCACTAGAAGAGAGCCTCAATAGAGACAAGCTGTCCTCAGGCGTAATTGCAAACGACATTCGCCGCAGCACAATGCACCGCGAGATAGCCAATTTGCTTATCGACAGCGTGATCACCCTTGACGACCTTGACGGTTTTACCGAGGACATTAAGAGCTATGCGCAACACTGGATTGGCCAGTAAGAGCACCGAACGACAAACATCCCCAGCAAAACGGGGCAAACGCCGGGCCACCTATAGGCTGCCCGGTGTTTGCCCAGATAAAACCTGCCAAAATAAACCTGTCCCTTTTTGGCAGGCTACTCGGCGCTCTTGAGGGCGCCGACCATGTCGATCTTGTTGAGGGTACGATTGGTGGCGAGGTTGACGATAAACGTAAAGCCAAAGGAAAGCACCACGGCGAGCACGTAGCTTAGCGGCTCGACCTCGACGTCAAAGTACAGCGACGGCATCTGCAAAATGTAGGTAAAGCTCTTGGCCAGCAAGCCACCTAGCGGCACGCCCAGCGCAGCGCCGATTGCCGTGAGGATCAACGTCTCCTTGTTGACGTAGTGGTGCACCTCGCCACGGCGGAAGCCCAGCACCTTGATGGTCGCCAGCTCGCGTTCGCGCTCGGAGATATTCGTGTTGGACAGCGTAAACACCACCACAAACGATAGGCACGCCGCCATAAAGGTCACGAGCACCACGACGGAATTGATAATAGTGAAGTTCGCCTCAAAGTTCTCCCAATGCTCGGCCGTGCTCGAAATCGAAAGCCAACCGTCGCTCTTAAGCTTCTTGCTAAACGCAATCTGATCGGCCGACGAGCCCTTAAGCAGCACAAAGACGCCGTTAAGGCGCGCGCTTCGACCGAACGCGCGCTCATAGGTGCCCTGCGTCATGTAAAGCGTGTTGCCCAGATAGTTGAGCGAAATGTCGCTGACTTTGACCTTGGCTACATTGAGCGACGAATCCTGGACGTGTGCCGTATCGCCCGGTTGAATCCCCAGTACCAGCTGTGAACTCTTGCTTAGATACACATCTCCGTCGCGCAAAGATAGAGGCTCTTTGGACTCATCCTCGAGACGCACGTAGTCGTCCAGGTCGTTCGTGCGGTCATCGGGCACCACGATCAGCTGCACGGTCTCGCTCTTGCCGCCAAATGTAAAGGTGACGTTGTCGGTCATAATCGGCAGCGTCGAAGTCACGGTCACGTCGGAATCCTTGGCTGCGCTTCGCTCGTCGAGCGCCGCGCACGTCTGCGAAAAATCGTCGGGATTGGCAACCGCCAGCAGGTCATAGCGCGTGATATGCCCGTACTGCTTGGGCGAAAGCGCGACCGACGTATCACGAATGCCCATGCCGCAAATCACAAGCGCCGTACAGCCCGCGATGCCAAAGATGGTCATAAAGGCGCGCTTTTTGTAGCGGAACAGGTTACGTGCTGCCACCTTGTTCAAAAAGCCCATGCGGCGCCAGATAAAGCCGATGCGCTCGAGCAAGATACGCGAGCCGGCGCGCGGGGCCTTGGGGCGCATGAGCGAGGCCGGGGTCTCGGCCATCTCGTGGCGGCAGGCGATAATCGTGGCGCCCACCACGCCCACGGCAAACAGCGCCACCGAAACGATCGAGGACACGATGTCGTACGAAAGCAACATCTGGGGCAGCGAGTACATGTCGTCGAACACCGTAAACAGGAACAGCGGCAGGCCCACAAATCCGATGATGTTGCCGAGCACGCCGCCAATCAGACAAGCCCACAGCGCGTAGTCCACGTATTTGGACAGGATGCGCCCGCGCGAATAACCGAGCGCCTTATACAGGCCGATGAGTGTGCGCTCCTCCTCGACCATGCGTGTGGCGGTGGTAAGGCTGATGAGCACGGCAACGATAAAGAAGATGAACGGGAACACCGTAGCGATAGCCTCAATTGACGAGCTATCGCTCTCCACGCTCGAGTAGCTTGCGATATTGCCGCGGTCCTGGATGTACCAGGTGCATTCACCCAGGTCAGAGAGCTCGGCGCGGGCATCGGCAAACTGCTGGTCGGCGGCGGCACGGCGCTGATCCAGGTCGGCCTGCGCTTGCACGCGCTCCTCACTGCCCTCGGCCATGCGGTTAATGTTGTCCTGCTCGATCCCAAAGAGCATGGCGGCCTGACGCTCGGCCGCATCCAAGCTTGTCGGCGTGTCAACCGTCAGCTCCTGAGCGCGCGCCTTCTCACGCTCCTCGCGGATCTTCTCTATATTGCCCTTGACCTTGTTGATCTTTGCCGCGTAAGCATCCGAATAGGAGTTGAGGCTCTTGGCTCCCTCGACGACCACGTGGATCGCGGAGTAGGAAGAAGATGTCGCGGCGTCCTCGCTCACATAGAACTTATAGTCCGCCGCCGAAGCAGCACGGAAGGCGTTGACCGTCGAGTCGGAGCTCACATCAGTGGGATCGAGGACCTCGGCCGTAATGGTGTAATCGCCCGCGGCAAACTGATCCTTGGCGCTTTGGTTCGACGAGCTCGCGTCATTGGCGGCAAAACTCACCGTATCGCCGAGCTTTTTGCCCGAAGCCTTCAGGAACTTCGAAGTCACCGCGACCTCATCGGCGCTCTCAGGCAAATCGCCGTTCACGAGCACCGGCTGATCGATGTTCTCCTTGGAGAGACTTTGCACGACCACGCGCTCGCGCGTTGTGCCCACGGCGGTGTAGGCGGTCTCGGTGTAGATGCCCTCGGCCGTTTCGACGCCATCGACCTCTTGGATGGCGTCGAGATCATCGTCAGTCAGGCCATAGGTCGACTGCACGTTGATGTCATAAACATTCTGCTGGTCAAAGTAAGCGTCGACCGAATCGCACAGATCCTCGCAACCCGCCTTGAGGCCGCACATCACGCTCACGCCGAGCGCAGTGATCACGACGATGGACAAGAAGCGTTTGAGGCTGCCGCGAATCGTGCGGTAGACACCGCGGCGAAACACCGTCGGCACCATGTCGTTTGAGCTTTGGGCAGTGCGGTAGGTCGTAAAAT
>URIK01000146.1 GCA_900547855.1 uncultured Collinsella sp.
GAGATTCATGAGCGTCTCGTGGGCTCGGAGATGTGTATAAGAGACAGATCTGTAACATCTGACGGTCAAAATTCGACCCAACTGTTACAGATTGAGACAAAGGTTGGACGCGATGTCGAAAAATCTCGATCTGTAACATTTGGAAGGTTAAAGACGGTCTACCTGTTACAGATCAAGACGTTTTGCTGGAACGACCGAAGCATCGCTGCACTGGTTTGTTCATCCTCACGCCCTTCTCTTCCTCCCGTTAGCCGATATGTCCGCAGCAACCCTGTCGCGCTGGGCGATAATGGACAAATGTTCAAGTTAATCGTGAGGGAGGAGCTCGATATGGCGTCTGCCGATCGTTCCACGTTGTTTATCAATGCGACCGTCCTGGATGGTTCGGAGCATATGGAGCCGCAGCCCGACATGGCCGTGGCCGTTGAGCGCGGTGTCATCACGTGGATGGGGCCGAGTGCTGTGGCGCAGGCGCCTGCAGGTGCCGAGGTCATCGACCTGGCAGGTGCGTATCTCATGCCAGGCCTCATCAATATGCATGTGCATCTGTGCGGTTCGGGCAAGCCGGTTTCGGCGGGCGATGCGGGCGCGCTGATGAAGAAGCTCGATAATCCCGTGGGGCGCGCCATCGTGCGCCATATTCTTAAGGGCAGCGCCCAACAACAACTGGCAAGCGGCGTGACCACGGTGCGCGGCGCGGGCGACCCACTGTTTGCCGACATCGCCGTTCGTAATGCCATCGACGCCGGCAAGTATCAAGGTCCTCGCCTGGTGGCGCCGGGAACGGGCGTCACGGTGCCGGGCGGCCATGGTGCGGGCTTGTTCGCCCAGGTGGCAAACAGTCCCGCCGAGGCAGCCGAACAGGTGCGCGACCTGTATGCGCGCGGTGCCGACGTCATTAAGCTGTTCGTAACGGGCGGTGTGTTCGATGCGACCGAGGTGGGCGAGCCGGGCGTGCTGCGTATGCCGGTGGAGGTTGCCGCGGCGGCGTGCAAGGCGGCGCACGAGGTTGGCCTTCCGGTCATGGCCCATGTCGAGAGTACCGAGGGTGTGAAGGTTGCGCTTGAGGCCGGCGTTGACACGATTGAGCACGGCGCTCCGTTGACGTCCGAGATTCTGGAGCTGTACCGTGGCGCCGCGGGCACGCAGCTCGAGGGGCGTGCGCCCAGCGTTACCTGCACGATCAGCCCGGCGCTGCCGTTTGTATTGCTCGACCCGGAAAAGACCCATTCGACCGATACACAAAAGAAGAACGGCGACATCGTGTGCTCGGGCATCATCGAGAGCGCCCGTGCCGCACTGGAAGCTGGCGTTAAGGTGGGCCTTGGCACGGACTCGAGCTGCCCGTTCGTGACGCAGTACGACATGTGGCGTGAGGTGGCCTATTTTGCCAAGTACGTGGGTGTGAGTAACGCCTTCGCGCTGCATACGGCCACGCAGGTCAATGCCGAGCTGCTGGGGCTGGGCGGCGAGACCGGCACAATCGAGTGCGGCAAGGCCGCCGATATCCTGGTGACGCGCAAGAACCCGCTCGATGACCTGTGCGCACTGCGTGAGCCGGCGTACGTGATGTGCCGTGGTGATCTGGTGCGCAAACTCAAGGTGAAGCGTATTCCCGAGGTGGACGCCGAGCTCGACACGATTATGGCCATGCCGTCCGAGGCACTGGCCGAGGAGCTCGCCCGCGACGGCGTGGCATAGGTGTGACAAAGGGACAACTCTGTTACCGCATACAAAAAGCCGAGGTCTCAACACGAGGCCTCGGCTTTTTTATCGAACAAATACTTAAGATTTGGGACAAACAAACCTGATTTATTTGTCCCGCGTGCGGGCGCTAGGAGCGCGTCTCCATCTTGGCGTGGCACTTGGGGCAGGTGACGCGGATCTTGCCCTTGCCCTTGGGGACGGAGAGCATCTGCCCACAGTTGGGGCACTTGAGATAGGCCGTGGTCTTGCGACCCTTCCACATCTTCTTGGCTGTGCGCTTGGCACGTTCAAAGTCTTCCTTGCTAGTACCGGCTGCGCGCGAGGCGTTGGCCGCTGCAGCTCCGCCGCCCAAGCTAGCTACAAACTTGCCCAAGCCGGGTACGTTTGCAGTCGCGGCGACAAAGGCCTCGTTCTCCTTGTGACGTGCGTCGATATTTTTGGACAGGCCGCGCAGCACGCCAATCACGATTACGGCGATAGCAATCCAGCTGAGCCACTGGATGCGGGCTATCGATCCGATCATCGCGATGACGATGCCGGCAAAACCCATCACGATGGTGAGTTCATCGGCACCATTGCGACCCTTCATAAAGTCATTCATGCAAATTGCCTTTCGTTCGATATGCTGCACGCCTTTATACCCGATTTAGAGCAAGGGGGACAGGTTAATCTGCACCAATGTGGTGCAAACATACCTGTCCCCGGAATACCAAGACGGTGCAAACGTACCTGTCCCCAATGCCCCAATTACTTGGAGAGTTTGTCGACGACGCGTTCGATTTCGGCGAGTTTGGCGGCTTTGAGGTCTTCGTCGCCCGATTCGATTGCCGAAGTCACGCAGCCCTCGATATGCGCCTTGAGCACGTCGGCGTTAATGCGCGCGAGGAGCGCCTGTGTGGCCATGAGCTGCGTGGAGATATCGACGCAGTAGCGGTCCTCCTCGACCATCCGCAGGATGCCGTCGATCTGACCGCGTGCCGTCTTGAGCATGCGGGTCACCGATTTATGGTCTGCCATCATGGCGGGTCCTCGTTTCTGGTCGGGGGAGGGGTACGCGCGGGTCGTTATGCGGCGGTCACTGAAAGGGTGTGGAACTTCTCGCCCGCGGCCTCGACAGCGGCGGCGAGCTGCTCAGCGGTCACGGTGTCGGCGCACTCCACCTGTACGGTCTGAGTCTCGTGATCGGCATCGGCATCGGTCACGCCGGCAACGTTGAGCAGTGCCGTCTCGACGGTGGCGTCGCAGTGACCGCACATAAGGCCGGAAGTCTTGATTGTGTAACGCATGGGTGTACTCCTTATCGATTGAGATTATCTGACAGTTTAGTCGTGAACAGCGTCATCTTAAAGGCGCGCTGAGGTGCCCGAGATTGCCCCGAAAGAGGAGCGAAGCGTACTTGGGTACGCGAGCGACGGTTTGAGGGGCAAGGTCGGGTGCTTCAGCGCGCCGTCTTAGGCTTAAAGGATTTCAGGCGCAGCGCATTGCTTACGACGCACACGCTCGACAGGCTCATGGCCGCGGCGCCAAACATCGGCGAGAGTTGCCAACCGGTGAGGGAGAAGAACACGCCCGCGGCGAGCGGAATGCCGATGCCGTTGTAGAACAGTGCCCAGAACAGGTCCTGCTTTATGTTGCTGATCGTGGCGCGCGAAAGCTCGATGGCGCGGGCGACGTCCATGAGGTCGCTGCGCATGAGCACCACATCTGCCCCCTCCTTGGCGATGTCGGCGCCGGTGCCGATGGCAAGACCCACGTCGGCGCGCGCCAGGGCGGGGGAGTCGTTGATACCGTCGCCCACCATAGCGACCTTGCTGCCCGCATCCTGCAGCTTGCGCACGTGGCGCTCCTTGTCGGCGGGGAGGACGTCGGCGATGACCTGCGCACAGTTAAGGCCCACGCGGCGGGCGATTGCTTCGGCCGTCACGCGGTTGTCGCCGGTGAGCATGCGCACGTCGACGCCGAGCTTGCGGAGCGCGGCGATGGCCTCGGCGCTCGTCTCTTTGACCTCGTCAGCCACGGCGATGGTACCGACAAGCTCGCTGTTCTTGGCAAAGAACAGCGGTGTCTTGCCTTCGGCGGCAAATTGCTCGGCAAGGCCCGCGGGCACGGTAACGCCTAGCTCGTCCATCAGGCGCACGTTGCCGGCAGCGATGATATTCTGCCCCTCGCGCGCCGTAACGCCACGACCGGGCGCGGCGGCAAAGTCCTCGACCATGCGCGCGACAATTCCGCGCGCCTCGCACTCGGCCATAATCGCCTCGGCCAGCGGGTGCTCGCTTGAGCGCTCCAGTGCAGCGGCCAGCTTGAGCAGCGCCTTTTCGCTCATGGCGGGCGAGCCGTCGGCGCGCGTGGCTACCACGATATCGGTCACGGCAGGCTTGCCGCGGGTGACCGTACCCGTCTTATCGAGCACCACGGTGCCCACGCTGCGCAGGTTCTCCAGCGCCTCGGCACTCTTGAACAGAATGCCCATCTCGGCGCCCTTGCCGGTGCCCACCATAATGGCGACGGGCGTGGCCAGGCCGAGCGCGCACGGACAACTGATCACCAGTACGGCGACGGCGGAAGTGAGTGCTTCGTTCACGCTGCCGGTCAGTGCCATCCACACCACAAGGGTCACGGCCGAGATCACGAACACCACGGGCACGAACACCCCGGCGACCTTGTCGGCCAGTCGAGCAATGGGCGCCTTGGTGGCATTGGCGTCCTCAACGAGCTGGATAATCTTGGCAAGCGACGTGTCGGCGCCCACACGCGTGGCGCGGAAGGTAAACGAGCCGGTGCGGTTGACCGTGGCGGCGTTGACGGTGTCGCCGGCGGTCTTTTCCACGGGGATGGACTCGCCGGTGAGCGCGCTCTCGTCCACGGCCGAGCTGCCCTCGAGCACCACGCCATCTGTCTCTTATACACATCTCCGAGCCCAC
>URIK01000147.1 GCA_900547855.1 uncultured Collinsella sp.
AAGTCCTGGTCATCGATTTTGACGGAGCCGATTGGAAAGAAGCGACGAAAGCCATTCGACATGTCGCAAAAAGCCACGGAATCGATGTCGCAGTTGAGCGATCGAGATCGGGCGACGGCGCACATGTCTGGTTTTTCTTCCTAGAGCTCGTCAGCGCAAAGACCGCACGAGATTTTGGAAGCAGCCTTATCACCGAAGCGGCGATACTGAACAAGACAATCACCTTCAAAGCATTTGACCGAATGCTGCCCGCGCAGTCCACCATTCCTGAGGGCGGCTTTGGAAATCTCATAGCGCTGCCTTTTCAAGGAAAAGCGCAGCGAAAAGGGAACAGCGTATTTGTTGACGAGCAATTTGAGCCCTTTCCCGATCAATGGCTTTACCTTTCGCAAATCCAGTTAATCCCGCGCGTGACGGTGCAAAATCTGATCGAGAGCATCGAAAATAGGTCACATGGAATAGCAGCTGTTGCGGCGGCAAACACCGGTGTGCCACATTCCCAGAGACTGCGAAAGCGGCTTCCGCTCACACCGCGGGACTTCCCGTCATCGCTGTCCGTCACGCAGGCCGATATGCTCTATATCCCCGAAAAATCTCTGAGTCCCGCAGCTCAAATGGAAGTCCGCAGGCTTGCAACATTTGCCAACCCAGAATTCTTCCGCGCACAATCTATGCATCAATCGGTATTCGGCAAACCGCGGTTCATAGACCTCAGCGAACTTAGAGATGGCTACGTCGCGATTCCCAGAGGCTGCAAGGTTCAACTTGAGCGGCTGCTTCAAGAAGCCGGCGTTTCTGCCCACTATTCAGACAAACGCAAGTCGAGCAATCCAATTGTGATGGCATTTAAAGGGACTCTTCGCCCTGAACAGCAAATTGTCGCTGAACAGATGCTCGGCTATGAAGACGGAATCATGTCCGCACCGACGGGGTTCGGCAAAACCGTCATCGGAGCTTATCTTATTGCTGCCATTGGTCTTCCAACGCTCGTCATCGTTCCTAAAACTGCGCTCATTGCCCAATGGAAATCCCAACTCGAACGATTTCTCGACATCACGGACAACAGAGAGCCCGTCCGAACCCCAAAGGGACGAATCAGCAAAAGGCAGCCTCCGCTCATTGGGCAAATCGGAGGAGGCAAGACCGCCATAAGCCGTCTCGTCGACATTGCTTCATTCCAGTCGCTATCCGGCAAGGATCCCCAAACCGGCGAGTCATTAGCCAAGGAGTTCGTTCGCGATTACAGTCTCATCATCTGTGACGAATGCCACCATGCGGCCGCGCCACAGCTTGAGCTTGTCCTCAAGTCCGCTCCTGCCAAATATATATATGGCCTTTCCGCAACGCCCGAGCGTTCGGACGGACTCACGCGGGCACTCTCGATGCTCTGCGGCCCGGTTCGCTATGTCGTCGATCCAAAAACGCAAGCAATCCAGCAGGGGATTCAGCGCATTGTTAGACCGCGTTTCACCGGAATTCGATTACCCACCTACGAACCAGGAGCATCCTTTAACCAAATTCTCGATCTCCTGTGTGTACACGCCGCGAGAAACGAAGCAATTATCGAGGACGCCCTCGAGGCCGCATCAAACGGCCGGCATCCGCTTGTGCTATCTAAAAGAAAAAAGCATGCCGAAGAGCTATGCAGGCTACTTCAAAGCTGTGGACACGAACCCATACTCTTAACCGGAGAAATCGACGCCAAAGAAAGAAAAGCAATACTGAAGAGTCTTCCCAGCTTTGAGCATGAGCATCGAATCATCGTCGCAACTGAAAGTCTTCTGGGCGAGGGCTTCGACCTGTCTTACCTTGACACTTTGCTCATTGCCACTCCAATATCTTGGGACGGCAGCATAACGCAGCAGGCAGGTAGGCTACACAGAAGCCACGAGGGCAAACAGCGGGTTGAGATATTCGACTATGTTGACCTGTCGATACCCATGTTCGCGCGCATGTACCAAAAGAGGCTCAAGACCTACGCCAAGCTGGGGTATGAAGTCTTTGCGGCAAACGACAACAGACAGGACGATCGAAACATCCTCGTTAGGTCGGCAAGAGCCGTGGAGGCTTTAGTGAATGACATCGAGAACGCATCGAAAAGCATTTTTATTGCCGCACCCTACGCGTCCGCCGCATGCCTTGAAAAGCTCGCCGCTGCACTCGCGGATGCCGCTACCCGTGGAATTGCCCTTGAGATTTCTATTGCTTCAACTCCACGCGATGACGTGAAAGCGATTTTTGCCGAGATGAACGTCAACTATCTCATCAAAGCCGAAGGACGCCTGTGCGCATCAGTGATTGACGAGGAAACTGTCTGGTACGGAGCTATTCCGTTGCTGGCTTTCCCAAAGAAAGAAGACTGCAGCATTCGTTTCAAAAGCAGCGAAGTCGCAGCCGAGCTTTTGAGCGAAATTCAGCGAAAAGTGGAACCGGAGGCCGCGGCGACGAACGGGGTACCCCCAGCAGTTGCGGTGGAATAGGGACTGTTTTTGGCTTATCAGCCGCAAATCAATCCCTATTCCACCGCAACTTGGAAATCGGCGATCAGCCCAGCGGACCCTGAAACAGCTCCTGATGAGTGCCCATTCTCACCAGCCTAATCACTGGGTTAGTCTTATGGGGAAGATAAAGAACGACCACATCGACCAAGCCATCGGATAGGTGGAAATCGATGTGGCCGTTGTAGTTTCCGCCCGGGTTTGAGAGCTCGTGGGCGCCATACTCCGCCGGAAGTGACCCATGGGCCACAAGCTCTGCAACCGCCGCTTTAAACTCACTTTTTAGCTGCGGATGCATGCGCATCGTTCGTTTGTAGTCCACCTTAAATTGAGCCTCGACTTTAATCTCGAACATCGCTATTCCTCATCGAGGAATGACATAAGCTCATCAGCGTTATTGAATGACAGGCTATCGTCCGGCAAAATCCCCAACTCATGAGCCTCGGCAATCACCATGGCGCGTCTCGTCGCCTCGTTGGGCACCTCCGCCCTTCCTACAATCTCAAAAGGAATCTTTCGCTGATTTACCAGCTGCCGAACGGCAAGATTGAGATAGGAATTGAGGCTGAGGCCGACCGAATCCAAGAACTCAGTCGCCTGCTCCTTGAGCCCCTCTTCGATTCGAACCGTCGTAGGCTTAACTGTTGCTGTAGACATTTGCGACCTCCTCGCCCTCGTCTTTTACACAAGTATACCCAATATAAATGGCAATCTGATGTTAAATAACATCAGATTGCCATGCGTATTCATGTCGCGTGGCACGATTGATCTACATCAGCCCGCTCAGGGCGATGTCGACGGCCTCATTGATGTCGTCGGTGATGTGTACGAGCTCGGGATCGAGCGGGCTAATCATACCGGCGTCCATCACCGGGCCGTTAAGCCAGTCGAATAGGCCCTGCCAGTACTCGCTGCCTACCAGTACAAGCGGCATGCGCTTGACCTTATGCGTCTGCACCAGCGTGAGCACCTCGAACATCTCGTCGAGCGTGCCAAACCCGCCGGGAAACACGATGGCGCCCGAGCTGTATTTGACGAACATGGTCTTGCGCACAAAGAAGTAACGGAAGTCCATGCCGAGGTTCACGTATTTATTGAGCCCCTGCTCGTGCGGAAGCTCGATACCCAGGCCGACCGACTTGCCGTTGGCGCTCGCCGCTCCCCTGTTGGCCGCCTCCATGATGCCGGGGCCGCCACCGGTGATAACCGCCACGCCGCGTTGGGCAATCTTGCGACCGACCGTGCGCGCCGCCTTGTAGAGCGGATCGGTCTTGGGCGTGCGGGCGCTACCGAAGATGGTCACCGCAGGCCCGAGCTCGGCCAGCGCGCCAAAACCATCGACGAATTCTGCCTGAATACGAAGGACGCGCCACGGATCGGCATGCAACCAGTCGGTCGACTCCTCGGGCGCCAACAGGTTGGCGTAGGTGTTGTCCTTAGGAATCATGGGGCCGCGCATGACCACGGGACCGCGGCGGTACGTCTCGTCGTAGGCAGGCTCGCCCTCGACGTTCTCATTCTTAATCATGGGTACTCCTATCGAAGATAGAAACGGGCGGGGTCGACGCCATGCGCCAAACACCCGCCCGAACATCATCTATTCGGTATGGTACCCACGATGCATAAAGTGCTTGCAAGCTATCGGTCAGCGGTCGTGCAGATAGTGCTAGCGAACGCGACGACCGATCGCCGCTTGGCCTTTGCCGTTACTCACGCCCCGCAAGCGCGCCCGCGGCTCTTAGTAATCCACCGCCGCGGGGCTGTTCATCCAGTCGCTCACGAACGCACCGTAGCGGCCCTCGATAATGGCCTGGCGGGCACGCTGCATAAGGTTGAGCAGGTAGTAGATATTGTGCATCGAAAGCAGAATGCCGCCGAGCATCTCCTTCTGCGTGACCATGTGACGGATGAGCGCACGGCTGTAACCGCCCGTGCACACCGGGCAGGTGCAGGTGGGATCGATGGGACCGTCGTCGTGCGCAAAGCGCGCGTTGCGGAAGTTGAGGCGACCCTCGCTGGAGAATGCCGTGCCCATGCGGCCGGTGCGCGTCGGCAGCACGCAGTCGAACATGTCGATGCCCACGCCCACGCCGCGCTCGAGCGTCGTCGGGGTGCCGACGCCCATCAGGT
>URIK01000148.1 GCA_900547855.1 uncultured Collinsella sp.
ATAAGAGACAGCTCTCCCCCAACGAGGAAATCGCAAGTGTCTTTGTCGATGCCATCCTTGCCGCTGGCGGCCTGCCGCTGCAGATGTCCATCACCGAGGATATCGAGGTCATCCGTCATTACGTCGATATCGCCGACGGCATCGCCATTCCCGGCGGCCCGGACGTCAACCCCAAGCGCTGGGGCGACGATCGACCCTACGACCCCACCCTCTGCTGCGAGATCCGCGATAGCTTTGAGTTTAAGCTGGTCGGCGAGGTGCTCCGCGCCAAAAAGCCGCTCTTTACCACCTGCCGCGGCACGCAGTTGCTCAATGTCGCCACTGGCGGCACCCTGTGCATGGACGTGCCGAGCCTGGGCGCTCGCGAGGGCCGCACGCAGTGGCGCCATACCCACGTGCTCAACGACCCCGTGCATCCCGTCGAGGTCGTGCCGGGCTCACTTCTGGAGCGCGCGGTTGGCGGGCACAGGCTGATCCAGACCAACTCGGCACATCACTGCTGTGTCGATCGCCTGGGTAAAAGCACGCGTCTGGTCGCCAAGGCAACCGATGGCGTGCCCGAGTGCATCGAAGTCGAAGGCCAGCCATTCTGTCTAGGCGTGCAATGGCACCCTGAGTACACGTGGAAGACGCTCGAGACCGACTTTACCCTGTGGAAGTCGTTTGTCGAGGCAGCGGCCAAGGTTAAGCAGGCCCGCTAGTTCACGGACAGCACAACACAAAAGGGCGCCCCGCCGGCCACATGGTCCGGCGGGGCGCCCTTTTACCTATATATGGCCGGGACACACAGCCCAAGGCTCGCAAGCTCTTATTCGGCCGCTTCGCGCAGGGCCGACATCGTTGCCGCATATTGCTGCTGCAGCGCATGCATTCCCTCGCGAGCGCCGTCAACGGCATCGGCGCCGCGCAGCGCCTCGGTCACCACAACCGCCGGCTCGTACAGATTATCGAATCCCAAGTTCTGCCTCACGCCCTTGAGCGTGTGCGCTGCCATAAACGCACCTTCGGCGTCTCCTGCCGCCATGGCGGCCTCCAGCTTGTCCATGCTCTCGTCATCCAAAAACTTGAGGGCAAAGCGGGCAAGCATTTCCTCGCCCATCAGCCGAGCGCACGCGTCATCATAATTAGCGTCGATCTTCTCATACGCCTCACGCATGGAAATCATGGATTAAAACTCCTTTGGTCAAACTAAATCGTGGGAAACGCGACAACGTCGGCGGGGCGTGCCAACGTCTCGGCAATACGGTCTTGCACCTCGAGCAGGCAGTCGAGCAACAGCGGGTTAAACTCACCGCACTTACCGTCCAGGATCATCTGGATAGCCTCCTTGTGCGGGATAGCGTCCTTGTACACACGCACGCTCGTCAGCGAATCGTACACGTCAGCCACCGAAACCACCTGTGCGGCGATGGGAATCTGGTTGCCCTTAAGGCCATCGGGATAACCCTTGCCATCCCAGCGCTCGTGATGCCAACGCGCAATCTGGTACGCATATTCCATAAGCGCATTGCCGACGTGATGGCGACCCAGCTCAAGCAACATGTCAGCACCGATCGTGGTATGCGTCTTCATAATCTCGAACTCCTCGGGCGTAAGACGCCCGGGTTTGTTGAGAATCGCATCGTCAATCGCCATCTTGCCAATATCGTGCAGCGCCGAAGCCAGGGCAATCGTGGAGCGCTCCTCGTTGTCGAGGGAGATAGTGTCGCTACGCTGGACCAGACAGTCAAGCAGCAGCTCGGTCAGCTTTTCGATATTCGTAACGTGCCTGCCGCTCTCGCCGTTGCGAAGCTCCATGACGCCGGCCATGATGTCAATGAGCATGCGACTGTTCTTGACGCGCTCGTTGTACTGCTGGGACAGCAGGCTCGTCAGGCGGCGCTGTTTGGCGTATAGGCGGATGGTGTTGCTTACACGGCGGCGCACGACACGAGAGTCAAACGGGCGGTTGATATAGTCCGAGGCGCCCAGCTCGTACGCGCGCAGAACCATATCATCGGAATCTTCGCTCGAAATCATGATGATAGGCAGATTGTCGATACCCGATCGGCGCGACAGATCGGCCAGCACCTCAAAGCCGCTTATGCCCGGCATGACAATATCCAGCAGCACGAGCGACAACTCATCGCCATAGCGGTCGACCATGTCGAGCGCCGTACGACCGTTGTCGGCCTCGAGGATGCAATACTCGTCCTTGAGCATCTCGTTGAGAATGGCTCGGTTCATCTCGGAGTCATCGACAATAAGCACCGAAGGCTTTTCGCTTTGGAAGGCTTCGATGGAATCGGCATCGGTCACGACCGTACCGGCTTTTGCCTTAGCGCGGCTCAATAACTGGACAGCGCGGCCAACGCCCTCATCGACCGTCTCGCCATGAATGCGAACGCCACCAACACATGCCGTCAAGCTCACGTACTCATGGCCCGGAACAATCGTGGCATGAACGGCATCGGACACCTGATGCAGGCGACGGGTAAAGTCATCGGAGGGAATATTGGGCATGACGACCACAAATTTGTCGCAGCCATAGCGTACAAGCTCGTCAGTCGAACGAATTCCGCTGCGTATGGCCGTCGCCACGGCACCGAGCGCAAGGTCGCCGGCATGACGGCCACACGTATCGTTGAAGACCCTAAAATCATCAAGGTCGATCACCGCAACGCCGGCATTCATGCGGGCGCTACGGAGCTTTTCCTCGTAATATCGGCGATTGTGCACACTCGTCAGCACGTCGGTGTAGACGAGGTCCTCTTCTGCAGCCTCTTGCTCATCGATCGGACGCACCATCAGCAGGACGTGAGGCTCGCCCTCGACCTTCAGAGGGCGTAGGCGGGCGCGGTACTCAACACCATCGTTGAGCAGTTGCTCCGACACCTCATCGGAATCTGCCAAGGCCTCAAGACTCGACTGACGCAGACAAGGGCACCGATTGCCGGCGAGCAGGCAGTTAGGCTCGCTCTTAATCTGATCGGCCGACAGCAAACGCACCACGGGGTAGGTCTTCGCGACGCGGGCGACCTCAGCGGCAGCCTCCTCGTCGGTTAGATTGACCTCGTGATTTTTGAGCATATGGGGCCCTTTCTATCGTTATACACGGCAACGGTGCATATCAATTGGTACAAGGGTAACATCTAACAGCTGAAGGCAAACGCGCGATTATCGTTACATTTTTATGACCTGGCAAGCGGCGGTAATGGAGCCGCGGGCGCGCGGTTATGGGCGCATTCGTTAACAATGACGAAACGCTAACAACCTCTCTCCCCGCAGGTCATCGAGCGTGCTAACGCTCCAAGACATCGCGAACGGCGTTTGCCGCCGTAACGGGGCGATCGCGCAGACCGTTATGCGCGCCCGGGATCGTCACGAGGGGGCAATCGAGATATTCGGCAGCCGCTCGCGTACCAGCCTCGCGGGGCGTACCGACCGAGAGCTCGCCCAAAAACACGGCCGACACCGCCTTTGACGCGCGGGCGCGCTCCCAGTCGGGAGCATATGTCATATTTGTTCCATATTCGTTCGCCATAAAGCAACGACCATTGCGCAGGGCATGTTTGGCTTCCGCTTCGGTCGTCCCGGGAGCCTCGGGGTCCAAGTCGCCGAGGGCTCCCAAGAAAAGCCGGAGCGCCCTTGAAACCTTTCCAGCCGCAATCATATCGAGCAAAATCGGAGCTGCGCCCATGCCGACGCCTTCGGCCGACACAGCCGGCTCATGCAGAATCGCACGGGCAACGAGATGGGGTTCGCTGCGAAGAAGCTCCAGCGCCACCAACGTACCGGCGCTGTGCGCAAGCACATTTGTCGGAGCGCCAACGTGTTCGATCACGGCCTGCAGGTCGGCGGCCTGAGTGGAAAGATCATAGCTGCCGTCTGCCGCTTCGCTGCTGCCACCACAGCCGCGGCGGTCGTAGGCAATTACGCGGTAGTTACGGCTGAGCTCACAAGCGATGCCGTCGAAAAATGTGCCGTCGACACAAGCGCCGTGCACGCACACCAAGGCAGGAGTATCAGGCGACACATCCGGGCCGGCATATTCGCGACAGGCAATCGTGGTGCCCGCATTCTCGACCGTAAAATCCATGTTGTGCCCCCATCATCAATGCCCATCCAGTTGCACGTCAGTACGGTTGGATGGGCCCGCATTGCCTTACGCCTTGTTAACAGATTAACTGTACCCGACCCGAGGCTTTTCATGGCACCGCATAATGAGCGACGTGAAAAAACGAAACTTGTAAAGCAAGGGCCCGCACCTTGCTTTGGAGCCGATGCTATGCTTAGGCACAATTGTCTTGAGGAGCATATGCCTATGTCTACGTTTTTGAATGCCAGCCCCATCTTTGGGCCCGTTCGCAGCCGTCGCCTTGGTCTCTCGCTCGGCGTCAACATGATGCCGGCCAGCGGCAAAATCTGCACGTTCGACTGCATCTACTGCGAAAACGGCCTCAACGCCGAGCGCCCCTGCCATGAGCCTGTCTCTTATACACATCTCCGAGCCCACGAGACGCTCATGAATCTCG
>URIK01000149.1 GCA_900547855.1 uncultured Collinsella sp.
ATCTACACTCGACTAGTCGTCGGCAGCGTCAGATGTGTATAAGAGACAGGACCTTATGCCCGGGCACCCCACCGCGGGCTTTAATCTGCAATCAGATTATACTTCTGCGCGAATAATGATAGTGAGAAATTATTCTCATCAGAGAATATAGTTTCGAGTTAGCGTACACCTCGACGTCGCTTCGGCGGAAAACAAAGGCGGAGCAGCCCGTAAGGTAGCTCCGCCGCAGGTAGTGCGCTTATTTGGCGTGTCCGCCGCCCGCCGTCATCTGGGCCGCATGTTCCAGCTGGTCCGCTATGGCCTCCCAGCTTTCGCGGGCGGCCTTCGTGGAACCGGGAAAGTTTACGACAAGTGTATGACCTCGTTGCATGCAAATAGCGCGCGAGAGCATGGCGCGGCGCGTCTTGGTCATGGAGTATGCGCGAATCGCCTCTGCAATACCCGGCACATCGCGGTCGCAGACGGCACGCGTCGCCTCGGGCGTCACATCGCGCATCGAAAGCCCCGTACCGCCGCAGGTGAGCACGACGTTGGCGTGGCACTCATCGGCGGCTTCCACAACGGCATCACCAATCTCGCTGACGTCATCGCGCACGACCACATGTGAGGCGACCGTCCAGCCCTGTGCCACGATGAGTTCCTCGAGCGCGGCTCCAGCCTCGTCTTGGGCAAGGTCGCGCGTGTCCGAGCACGTCACGATCGAAATCTTCAACTCCATAGCGATCCTCCTATAGCACCGTTCCCTCAGGCAGGTCGACACGCACGACATCCACGACGTCGCCCGCCTTGAGCTCGCACGGTCCTTCGTCAATACGCAGCAGGCAGTTGGCCCGCTGCATCGTGCCGAGCAGCGCCGAATTCTGCGTCTTGGCCTCGGTCACCAACAACTCACCGGTCTCGGGGTCACGCAAAACCGTGGCGCGATCGAAGAAGCGCCGGTCCTGGCGCTTCTTCACACCGTGGGTAAGAGCCGCTCGCTGCACGGGACGCGCCCCCTCGGCAAAGCCGCGCATCTTGCGAATCGCCGGGCGGGCGAGCATCTCAAAGCCCACATACGCCGCCGCCGGATTGCCCGAAAGCCCCAAATACGGCTTACCCCCGAGCAAGCCAAACGTGATGGCCTTGCCCGGACGCATCGAGATGCGGTCAAACAGCACCTCGCCCTCGCGCCGGACGAGCGCCGTCACGTAGTCGTAATCGCCCGCCGAGGCGCCACCGCTCGTAATGACAAAATCGCACTCCTGCACGGCGCGATGCACCAGCTCGGCAATCGCCTGCTCATCATCGGGCGCAATGCCGTAGAACACGGGCTCGGCTCCCGCATCGAGTGCTTCGGCCATCAACGCCGAGGAGTTGGAATCGCGAATCTGACCGCGCGCCGGCAGTTCACCCGGCGCTACCAGCTCCGTGCCCAGCGAGATGATGCCCACACGTGGGGCGGCGTGCACCTTCACGCTCGCGTATCCGGCGCTTGCCAGCAAGCCGGCGCCGGCCGGAGCCACGACCTCGCCGGCGTGCATCACAACATCGCCGGCATGGGCCTCCTCGGCGGCAGAGCGAACGTTCTCCCCTACCTTGGCAGGCGCCGAGAAGCGAACGTGCGAGCCCTCGTTGCCGTCACCGTCGAGCACATCGACAATCTCGTATTTCACCACAGCATCGGCGCCCTCGGGCACCGGCGCGCCCGTCATGATGCGGACCGCCTCGCACGCGCCGATAGCGCCCTCAAACACATGGCCCGCGGCCTCGTGTCCGATAACGTCGAGCGTCACCGGCGCCTCGCCAGATGCCTGCGCCAAGTCCGCCGAGCGCACGGCATATCCGTCCATAGCGCTGTTGGCAAACGGCGAGATGTCGATATCGGCCACCGCGTCCTCGGCCAAGGGAAAACCAGCCGCCTGCCACACGGGAATCTCGACGAGATCGGTCGGAGCAACGTGCGACAAAACAATCGACTGCGCGTCCTCCAGCGGAATGAGTTTCTCTGCCATATGCACCTCTTAATGCCACGGCGCACAACAGGGGCGCCGATTCTTTATGCTTGTCTCAGTATAATCCCCCGACGCACGACCGCGACTCGGCCTGTACCCGCAAATACACCTGTCGGTTGCAGGCCGCGAAACAGAATGGAAACCAACCCACCGGCTCGTCGCGTTTACCGCGTTTTATAATGCTTGCGTTGCAACCTAAAAGAGGAACGTATGGCTCATAACGACACAACCGAAAGCGCAAACGAAACGCAGGATCATTCCCAGCCGCTCGACGACGGCGGCTTTTTCTCCCTTAATGACGTCATCACGGCAGGCAGGCATCAACTTACCCGCTCCGAGCATCTCTTGGCTGCCGACACGCGCCGCAACGCCCGCAACCTACTCGCGAGCGCCAAGTTGCTCGCGCTCGTCGTCATTGTCTCGCTCGCCATGGGCGTTGCCGCTTGGGCGTTTTTGGCCTCGCTGAATATCGCAACCGATTATCGCGAGCACCATGCGTGGATCTACGCCACGCTCCCCGTCGTGGGCGTGGCTACCGCGTGGGTGTACAAGAACCACGGCCTTGCCGCCAAACGCGGTAACAACCTGGTCATCGACTCCGCTCTGGGCACACGCCTCATCCATATGCGCATGGCCGTCCTCACCTTCGTCTGCTCCACGCTCACGCACCTAACGGGCGGATCGGCCGGCCGCGAGGGCGCCGCGGTGCAGATTGGCGGCACCATCGCCAGCAACATCTCGAGCCTCGCCCACCTCAAAAAGCATGACCACCACGACCTCATGCTCGCCGGCATCTCGTCGGCCTTTGGCGCCGTATTCGGCTCGCCCCTTGCCGGAGCTTTCTTTGGCATGGAGATGTGCTTTATCGGCAAGATCGACTACACCGCGGGCATCTATTGCCTGGTCGCCTCGTTTACCGGCTACTTTACGTCGCTTGCCTTGGGAACCGAGTACGAGGCGAATGTTATCGCCAGCGTTCCCAACATGACACCACGGACGGTTGTCATCGTTGTTATCAGCGCCATTATCTTCGGTTTGATGGCACGCCTCTTTGCCTGGTCGGTTCGAACCGTCAAGAGCCTGTACGGTCGCTTTATCACCAACTACCTTGCTCGCGCACTCGTGGGCGCGCTCGTGGTGCTCGCGGCCTACGCGATGCTCGACGCCTGGAAGTATGCCGGCCTTGCCACCTGGCTCTCGGGCGCCGGGTTCGCCGGTAACACGACCCTTGCCGACGCAGTCATCAAGCTCGTGGTGACAGCGCTCACCCTGGGTGCCGGATTCCAAGGCGGCGAGGTCACGCCCCTGTTTGGTATCGGTGCGGCGCTCGGCGGCTGGATCGGTTGCCTCGTCGGAATCGACCCCAGCTTTCTGGCGGCGCTGGGCATGCTCGGCGTGTTCTGCGCCGGCCTCAACGTGCCCATCACCACCTGCATGATGGCCATCGACCTGTTCCACGGCACGGCAGCCGGGTTCTTTGTCATCGTGGCCTTTATCAGCTATCTCGTCGGCGGGCACCGCGGCGTGTACCCCGCCCAGCGCATCATCTCACCCAAGCGCCGTTCGCTTATTGTGGATGAGGGCGGTACGGTAGCGGATGCTATCGAGCGCCACAACGACCTGATAGAGTAGACGTTAGTATTCGCCGTGCAGCCACAATCAGGGGCAATTCGACCTGAGCGCGACCGCACCGTCACGTCATACGCCAGGAGTCGCCCCATGCACGCAACTGATTTTGGTCGCACGCTCATCATCGCCAACCCCGCCGCCCAGTCGGGTGCGGCACGCGAAGTTGCCGAGCGTCTGCAGCGCTTTTTGGATATGACCGCGCGCGCATCCCAGTTTGACCTGGTGCTGACCGAGCGCATGGGACACGACAAGGAGCTCGCCGCACGGGCCCAAGGCTACCGCACGGTTATCGCGCTCGGCGGCGACGGCGTAATCCACGAGGTCGTCAATGGCTTGATGGCGCAAGAAGAGACGGTTCGACCGGCGCTTGCTGTCCTGCCCGTAGGCTCCGGCAACGATTTTGCCCAGACCCTCGGCATCGACGATTTCTCCGGCAAGGACTTTGGCGCGCTGCTCACCTGCGAGCTGCAGCGTCAGGACATCGGGCGCATTCGCTCGTGGAGCCCTGCGAGCGGCAGCGGCGAGGCTGCCGTTGAGTACTACGACCAGACGCTCTCCGTCGGTATTGACGCCGCCATCGGCCTGGGCACCACCGAGCTGCGCAAAAAGACGGGCCTCGCCGGCGCTCCGCTCTACACTCTTTCGGGACTTGAGCAGTTTGGCCTGCGCTATCGCAACTACCCCATGACCGTCAGCTTTGACGGCGCGCCCGCCGAGCGCGTAAGGGCGATTATCATGGCGATTCAGCTGGGCCCCACCTATGGTTCGGGCTATCGTATCTGCCCCGACGCCGACCCGTGCGACGGCATACTCGACGTCTGTTACGCCTGCGGTCCCGTCCCTGTCTCTTATACACATCTCCGAGCCCACGAGACGC
>URIK01000150.1 GCA_900547855.1 uncultured Collinsella sp.
TACGAGATTCATGAGCGTCTCGTGGGCTCGGAGATGTGTATAAGAGACAGAGCCCGCCGTCTGGGTGTCGAGAAAGGCATTGTCGACCTGTCGCTGGCTCCCACGCCTGCCATCGGCGACTCCGTTGCCCGCATCCTCGAGATCATCGGCGTGGGCACCTGCGGTGGCCCCGGCACGACCTGCGCGCTCGCCATGCTCAACGATGCCGTCAAGAAGGGCGGCGTCATGGCCAGCTCCAGCGTGGGCGGTCTCTCCGGCGCCTTTATCCCCGTGTCCGAGGATGCCGGCATGATCGCCGCCGTCGAGGCCGGTGCGCTTTCGCTCGAGAAGCTCGAGGCCATGACCTGCGTGTGCTCCGTTGGCCTGGACATGATCGCCATCCCCGGCGACACCCCGGTCGAGACCATCGCCGGCATCATCGCCGACGAGATGGCCATCGGCGTCATCAACAACAAGACCACGGCCGTCCGCGTGATCCCCGCCATCGGCAAGGGCGTGGGCGACTGCGTCGAGTACGGTGGCCTGTTCGGCCGTGCGCCCATCATGCCGGTGAACCCCAACGCCGGCACCGTGCTTGCCCACCGTGGTGGACGCTTCCCGGCACCGCTGAACTCGCTGAAGAACTAGCTGAGGGGGACTGGCGAGGAGCCCCGGGGAGGGCAAATATATAAGGTCGCCTGCTCGGACAGTCCTGACTCGCACGGAGAGCACATTAAGTGCTCTCCGGCTCGTGCGGAACTCGCGATCGACCTTATATATTTGCCCTCCCCGGGGCTCCCGCACAACGGGACCTCGGTTGAGTTCTATCCCTTTGGCAGTCGCTTCGCTTCTGCCCTACTTTGCTGGTATGGCGGTTTGGCGTTGGATCGGTTCTTTCTGATATATGCTGGTTGCGGCTCTTCTTTTTGGGGGAGTCGCTTTTTTGTTGCTAGGAGGTTGGCCCGTGGTTGATGGGGAGAATCGTTCTGAGCTGCTTTCCACAGATTGGAACCAGGAGTGGATGCAGATGCAGGCCGCTCGGCGGCGAGCTGATGATTCTTTTGAGTGGGATAAGCGGGCTCGGCATTTTCGGCCGCTTGAGACTGCCCCATATGCTCGGGATTTTATGAAATTGCTGGCCCTTGAGCCCGACGAGTCGGTGCTCGATATGGGGTGCGGAGCTGGGTCGATTGCTATTCCGCTTGCTCAGGCTGGGCATTCCGTGATTGCTGCCGATTTCTCCCCCGCTATGCTGGGCACGCTTGATGCCGGCATTGAGTATTACGGGCTCGAAGATCTTATTACGCCGCTTGAGCTTGCTTGGGATGATGACTGGGATTTGGTTGGACCGGTCGCGAAAGCGGTGGATGTTGCCTTTGCCAGTCGCTCTGCCACCACGACCAACCTAAAAGGCGCGCTTGCCAAGCTTGATCGTACGGCTCGTCGGCGTTGTGCTGTCACGATGGTCGCCAACTCCAGCCCGCGCTATGATCTGCACTTGATGAACGCTATCGGTGCCTCGGTTACCTGCAGTAATGGCTTTGTGTACGCCTTCAACATCCTCATTCAGATGGGTGCCCTGCCGCAGGTCACGTACTTTGAATCGCCTCGTCGCGATACCTTCGACAGCCTTGAAGCGGGCGTGGCGGACTTTTCCCGCATGCTTGAGCATGGCAACGAGGATAAGGTCGACCGTCTGCGCGACTACATCGCTCAACACATGATTGAGAATCCCCATGCCGGTGAGCCGGGCTCCAAGGGCGTGCCGCAGGGGCGCTATATGCTCGATCATGTCCGCAAGGTTCATTGGGCGTTTATTGCATGGAAGCCGGTCTCTGCGCCCAGCTCATAGCTTGTTCGCAGCCCGCACCGCCCACTCACTCGACATCCGCATTCTTTTTGAACTGGGCAAACGCGCTCCACACCGCGCCGTTCCTGCGCTATCGTGGGACAGCTCACGTAGATTAAGGCCCCATCATGGGGCGCCCCATACATAGAAAGCGAGAACCCATGGCACTGACAGGAGCCCAGGTCAAGCAGCTTCGCAGCATGGCCCATCACCTCAACCCCGCCATCATCATCGGCAAGTCCGATGTCAATGAGGGCACCGTCGAGCAGACGGTCGCCTACCTGGAGAAGCACGAGCTCGTTAAGTGCTCCGTACTCGATGGTTCCAGCCTTTCTGCCCGCGAGGCCGCCGAAGAGCTCGCCGATCGCTGCCATGCCGAGGTCGTCCAGGTTATCGGCCGCAAGTTCTCGCTGTATCGCGAGTCCTCGCGCAAGGATATCGAGAAGATCAAGCTCGTCTAAGAGCCAATGATCCGGCGAGCCAACACATAGCAAGCTTACGGGTGCCCAAGTACTTCGGGCGCCCGTTTTTTATCGCTCGACCAGCACGCGATTGAGCCGCCCCTCCACCAAGCGCTCGTATAGACGCCGCGTCTCGGGCTCGGGCACGCCATTGACCTGCTCCCTCAGATGGTGCATATGCCCGCTGTACAGCTCGACGATATCGCGCCGTCGCCCCGCCGCACTGTAGACGCGCATGGCGCAGCGCACCATATCCTCACGCGCCGTTTCCTGCCGAAGCCCCGACTCCGCCAGCCAAATCGCCGACTGCAGATCGTTTTCTTCTAGAGCGGCATTTGCTCCCTTAATCATGCAATCGATGTACTTTGACTGCATAATGCGCCGCATGCGCAAAAAGTAGGTGGGATTACAGCCATTGGGAACATACAACGGTCCGGCATAAAGCTGCTCAATCTTAAGGCACAACTCGACCAGATGGGGTCCGCGCGCACCCGTGCGATTTCCCAAAACCTCGCGGCTTATCTGATCAAACAGCCGTACATCGGTCTTGACGTAGTCGCCGTTGAGTCCGATGCATTCATTTTGGATGAGCACGCACGACTTGCCATCCGGCGTCGGTCCCAAAGCCGACCGCAAGCGCGATATCGTCGAGTACAGGTTGTTGCGGGCGCTATTGAACTCGGCATGGGGCCACAGCTCCATGGCCAGCGTCTCACGATCGACGAGCGCATCCATGCCCAGCGCAAGCCGCTCGGCAAGCGTCGCCGCCTTCTTGCGGCGCCACATTTTGTCCGTGATGGGAAACCCGTCGCGCTCGGCGCGAAACGCACCAAACATGCGAATCTCGATATGGTCGATGGTATCAACGGCTTCAACCTCGCCAGCCTGGAACAGGCGCTCGCCCTCCCCTTCCAAATCGTCGCGCAGCGAGTACCGCGACAGCTCGCGCACGGGAAGCTTCTTGCGTATCCTGCCCGCCGGCTCGCCCAGACAATGCATGGCAAGGCGCGCAAAGAGCCGATACGATGGCTCTAGAATCCCCGCACGATTCATGGACATCCAGGCCGCAAGATCGCTATCTCGTCCCGCGCACGCCAAATGCAGCGCCACCATCCAGGCTTCTGCGCCACCAACCTGCGTCTGGCTTATATCGAGCAACTCCGCTTCCTCGCGCACCGAAACCATCGAGGTGTTACGCAGATATGCCGCGCGCTCCAGCAGCAATGCGTTATCGCGCATGTACGCAATCGACTCCTCGGCAAGTTTGAGCACTTGGACCGCACGGAACTTTGCATTGACCGGCCGTCCCTCTGCCAGCGACTGCCAGCCTTCTAGCAACAGGCCAAACAGCTGAATCTGGTTGTCGCGCATGCGCACGGCAAAACGATCGAGCTCGTTGAACGCCGCATCGTCGGTTACCGGCAAGCCGGAAAGGAGCCGCCGTGCCGCCAACACCATGCGCACCCAGATAGCCATCGCCTTAAGCCCACGTACGTCGAGCGCCTCCCGCACCACCGTCATCTCGTCGTCGCGCTCGTCGGTTCCCGCAAACGACCCGTCAAAGAGCTCCACCAGCATACTATCGGCCCGTATAACAATCCCCGCGATGTCGAGCTCGCAGTCGTAGGCCTTGCTCGTTTTGAGCTGCTGTAGAACGCCGCCGTCATCTCCCCGCTCGGTCAGGCAGCGCTTGACCTCGATATGCGCGGACAGTATGTCGAGTGCGGTGTGGGACGTCTCTATTTCTGGCACGGCCAGGTTCGTAGGAAGCCCAAGCCCGTTGTCCCCATAGCAAACAGCCGTCAGCGCCTGGGCCACCCTCCATGAAACAGGGTCTATTTCGCAGGCCGCCCGTTCGCCCCCGCGTTCGACGACCGATGCCATATAGCGAGCGAGCTTTGTATTGGACACGCTGACCGCTGCCAGATATACGCCAAGCGCTTCGGCAGGCGTTGGCTCTGGAGCCGGATCGTCGGCATCGATCGTGCCCAGCGCCGCTCGGCAGATATCGGCCCCGTGCCCCGTCAGAGCCAGATCGACCCCATACTGCCCAGCAAGTTCAAGGACCGCTTCACGGTCCAAAAAGGCGTCCGCCAGGCCCATCGCCGCATCGCATCGGCCCGCCTTAAGCCTGTCTCTTATACACATCTGACGCTGCCGACGACTAGTCGAGTGTAGA
>URIK01000151.1 GCA_900547855.1 uncultured Collinsella sp.
GTGGGCTCGGAGATGTGTATAAGAGACAGAGGAGCTCTCCGCCCTTCCTGCCGACGCCGACATGGAAGCCATCGCCGCCGCCATCACCCACGGCTCCCTGATGGGTGCCCGCGGCAACTCCGGTGTCATCACCTCGCAGATCCTGCGCGGCGTGGCCGAGGGTCTCGTCTCTGCCGATGAGCCCATCACGTCCGCCAACATCGCCTTTGCGTTCCGTCGTGCCGTCAAGGTCGCCTTCCAGGCCGTCCGCAAGCCCATCGAGGGCACGATTCTCACGGTGCTGCGCGATGTCTCGACCAAGGCCGACGAGTGCGAGAAGAAGAAGTTCTCGGCCGAGGACGCGCTCGACGCCATCGTCGTCGAGGCATATCAGTCCGTTGCTCGCACGCCCGACCTGCTGCCCGTCCTCAAGGAGAACGGCGTGGTTGACTCCGGCGCCTTCGGCTTTGCTATTTTCCTTGAGAACTTTGTTGCCGCCGCGCTTGGCCGCAGCACCGTTGTCGAGGATTTCTCCGCCACGTTTGATTCCGCTGGCTCTGCCCGCGACGCGGCCCTTGGTCGCGTTGAGATCGAGGCCAACGACGATTGGGAGGGCTCGGAGTTCCGCTACTGCAACGAGTTCCTGTTTAAGGCCGACACCCCGTTTGACGAGGACGAGTGCCTTAAGTTCCTGGGTTCCATGGGCGACTGCGAGCTACTCGTGGGCGCCTATCCCGACTACAAGATCCATGTGCACTCCAACACCCCCAACCTGGTGCTCGAGCACATGCTGCAGCTCGGTCAGATCTATGAGGTCTTTATCCACAACATGGAGATGGAGGCCCACGACCGTACCGCCAAGATTCATGAGGACCAGGAGAAGGCTGCCGAGCCCGCCAAGGCGCTGGGCTTTGTCGCCGTTGCCGCCGGTTCCGGCGAGGCCGACATCCTCAAGTCCCTCGGCGTCGACGTGATCGTGTCGGGTGGTCAGACCATGAACCCCTCGACTGCAGACCTGCTGGGCGCCGTTGACCAGGTCAACGCGACCTCGGTCATCATCCTGCCCAATAACGGCAACATCCGCATGGCTGCCGAGGCCGCAGCCTCTGCCTGCACCGATAAAAAGGTTGCAGTCGTTCCCACCAAGACCGTCCCGCAGGCCTTCTCTGCGCTGTTCGCGGTCCTGCCCGATTCCGAGCTCGAGGATGCTGTTGCCGCTATGGTCGACGCCATCAGCGAGGTCCGCGATGGCGAGGTCACCCGCGCCGTGCGCGACTCCAGTGCCTCCGACGGCTCGCCGATTCACTCCGGTGACGTCATGGGCATCATTGCCGGCTCCATCGATGTGGTCGGCTCTGACGTGAAGCAGGTCACGCTCGATTGCATCAACCGTATGCAGGAGGAAGAGGAGGGCGACGCGCTGACGATTCTGGCCGGCGAGGAACTGTCCGATGAGGCCTTCCAGGAGATCGTCGACGCCATTGAGGAGGCTCAGCCCGATCTGGAGGTCGACGCCCATCGTGGCGAGCAGCCGCTCTATCCCGTGATCTTCTCGATCGAGTAGGCAACTGCCCATGTCCGAGCTGTGCTCCGTGCCGCGCGTCTCGGAGCGCTTTGCCCAGAGCAATGCGCTCGACGAGGATATCGCGCGACTCAAATATGTTTCGGGTAAACGTGAGGAGGCCCTTCGCCGTCTGGGAATTCGGACGGTGGGGGATCTCCTTCTCCATATCCCTCATCGATACCTCGACTTTACCCGCTCGTGGTCCATCGAGATGGCGCCCATCGGCACCGTTTGCACGATTGTCGCCACGGTCGACCGTATCGTCCAAAAGCAGCCGCGTCCGCGCATGCAGGTTACCGAAGTCTCACTCGTTGACGAGACGGGTGTGCTTCAGGTCGCCTTTTTCCGCCAGCCCTGGATTGCCCAGCAGCTTAAGCAGGGCGACCGCCTGGCCGTGATGGGCAAGGTCGAGTTTGCCTACGGCTTTAAGCAGATGGCCTCGCCGCATTTTGAAAAGCTTGAGGACGGTCGTGCCGCGGGTACCATTTTGCCGGTCCACTACGTAAGTGACGGCGTGAGCCAGGCATGGATGCGTCGCATCGTGAGCGGTGCTCTTGAGCTCGTCGGCAATCCGTTCGATCCGATTCCCGCACCACTGCGCGCAAAGCGCAAACTCATGAGCAGTGCCCGTGCGCTTCGTTCGATTCACTTTCCCTCGAGTATGGCCGAGCGCGACATTGCGCGCCGCCGTTTGGCCTACGAGGAGTGCCTGTACCTGCAGCTCGCGCTGCGTCTGCGCAACGACGGCGGTCTGGTCGATGTGGTTCCCTATGCCCACACCGCGGGCGAGCACCTGGCCGCGCTCAAGCAAGCCCTGCCGTTTTCGCTGAGCGACGAGCAGGAGGCCGCATTCCAAGACATTCTGCACGACATGTGCGATGGCGGGCGCGTGATGAACCGCCTGCTGCTGGGCGATGTCGGTACCGGTAAGACCGCCGTTGCCGCTTGCGCGCTGGCTGTGGCTGCCGATAGCGGTACGCAGGCCTGCGTTATGGCGCCCACGGGCGTTCTGGCGCGCCAATATGCCGATAAGACCGGCCCTCTGCTCTCGCAGGCCGGCATGTCCTGGGCGCTTCTGACGGGTGCCACGCCGGCCTCAGAGCGCGACCGGATCCATGCCCAGCTGGAATCGGGCGAGCTTGATGTGCTCTTTGGCACCCACGCGGTCCTTTCGGATGACGTTACGTTCAAGCATCTGTCGCTCGTGGTTATCGACGAGCAGCACCGTTTTGGTGTGGGCCAGCGCAACGCCCTGCGCGCGAAGGGCCCCGGTGCCGATCTGCTCGTTATGACGGCGACGCCGATTCCGCGCACACTGGCGCTTTCGGTCTATGGCGACCTGGACACGAGCATCATCCGCCATCGTCCCGTTCCGGGGGCGGGCGTTACGACGCGTGTGCTCACCGAGTCGAGCCGTGACCTCGCCTATGGAGCCATCCGCGAGGCGCATGAAAAGGGTCAGCAGGCCTACGTGATTTGCCCACTCGTGGAGCCGAGTGACTCGGCCGATGAGCTGGAAGACGTGCCCGGTATTGCCCGCGACGATGAGGGCCGCGTAACCGTCCCCGTGCCGCTGCACGATACGGCGACCGAGCTCGATCGCCTGCGTCTGGCGTTGCCGGGTCTTGCCATCGAGCGCCTTCACGGCCGTATGCCAGCGGGGGGGAAGGACCAGGTTATCGATGCCTTTAAGCGTGGCGAGATCGACGTGCTCGTCTCGACCACGGTGGTCGAGGTAGGCGTCGACGTGCCCAATGCCACCGTCATGGTCATCGAGAACGGCGAGCGCTTTGGTTTGGCTGCCCTGCACCAGCTGCGCGGTCGCGTGGGCCGTGGCAGCGTGTCGGGCACGTGTCTGGTCATGACGCACTCCAAGGGCAACGGCGGCGCATCGGCGGCGCAAGACCGTCTCCAGTCGCTCGAAAAGACTTTGGACGGCTTTACGCTCGCCCAGATGGACCTGCGCCTGCGCCATGAAGGCGAGATCCTGGGTTATCGCCAGCATGGTGGCGTGACCCTGCGTTTTGTCGACCTGGATGCCGACGAAGAACTGATCGAGTGGGCCCATTTGGACGCGCTCGAGCTCTTGCGGTATGCTTGCAACCTTGACTCTGTGGCGACGCGTCCCTTGCGCGACGCGGTCGCCATGCGTTATCGACATATCTTTAAGGAGGTCAGCGGAGGATGAGAATCATCGGCGGCGAATGGCGCGGTCGTAAGATCGAGGAGCCCCGTGGTCGCGATGTCACCCGCCCCACGACTGATCGCGTGCGCGAGGCGTGCGCATCTATGGTCATGTCGGCATTCGATTTCGATTTGGACGAGGTTCGTGTGCTGGACGCCTTTGGTGGCTCCGGTGCCTTAGGGTTAGAGATGCTCTCTCGTGGGGCTCGCTCGCTCACGACGTTCGAGATCGATCGCAACGCCGCGCGGCTCATTACCAAGAATATCGAGTCGCTCTGCCGTGACCGTGCGCGTTGGCGCGTGGTCACGGGCGACATGCTGGCGAGTGCCTCGCGCGGTCGTGTACCGGGAGGTCCCTTTGATTTGGTCCTGCTCGACCCGCCCTATGCTTTTGGTGCCGAGCCGGTCGAGGAGCTGCTGCAGGACCTGGCCCAGCAGGGTTTGCTTGCACCTGGCGCTTTTGCCCTGTTTGAGCATGCCGCCGCCGATGCGGGCGCGCATCCGGCAGACTTTGAGACTGTACGTGAGAAGCGCTACGGCATTACCTCGGTCGACCTGCTCCGTTGGGTCGGCGATGACGATGGTGAGGGCGATAGCGCCGTCACCGATGCTGATAACAACGATGCCACGACGTTTCAGGAGGACGCCCATGAATGACACCATCAACCGCGTGATCGTCCCGGGCACCTTCGATCCCATCACGTTTGGCCATATCGATG
>URIK01000152.1 GCA_900547855.1 uncultured Collinsella sp.
AGTCGTCGGCAGCGTCAGATGTGTATAAGAGACAGCAGCAGGGCCTTCTCGGGCGTGATCGGAAGCGAGCGAACCTGATGTCCGGTGGCGTGTGCGACGGCCGAGGCCACGGCGGCAAGCGGCGTGTTGATGACGACCTCGCCGATCGACTTGGCACCAAACGGGCCCGTCGGCTCGTAGCTCGGCTCAAAGGCCACGCGAATGCTGCCGATATCCAGGCGCGTGGGCAGCTTGTAGCTCATAAAGTTGCCGGTGCGCAGGCGACCGCGGTCGTCGTGCTCGACGATCTCGTAGAGCGCGTGGCCGATACCCTGGGCAATGCCGCCCTCGGCCTGGACGCGCGCGAGTGCCTCGTTGATCACGGTGCCGCAGTCCACAGCCGCCGCGTAGTCCACCACGGTCACCTTGCCGGTGGCCTTGTCGACCTCGACCTCGGCAATGCCGGCCATAAACGGCGGGGGCGAAACGGGCAGGCAGGCAGAGGCATGCGAGGTGAGCGCGTCGCCGCCCGCGATGTTCTTGACGCACAGGTTGGCAAAGTCGCGCAGCGTGAGGTAGCGGTTCTGCTCGCGCGCGGCACGCTCGTCGGACAGGCGCACGTACTGGCCATCGAAGACCACATCAGCGGCGTCCACATCCCACATCTGGGCGGCCTTGGCGCAGATCTTCTCACGCAGCTCGGTCGCGGCGTTCTTGGCGGCAAGGCCCGTCACGTACGTACCCGAGCTCGCGTACGAGCCGGCATCGAACGGCGACACGTCGGTGTCCACGCCGCGTACCACGATCATTGAACTCTCCACGCCCAGCTCCTCGGCGGCAATCTGCGCCAGGATCGTGTCGACGCCCATGCCGTTATCGGTGGCGCCGGTGCCGATGGTAATGAAGCCGTCCTCTTCCAGGCGCATGTCGATGCCGGCGATGTCCACGTTGGAGATGCCCGAGCCCTGCATGGTGAGCGCGCAGCCCAGGGCGCGCACGCGGTCGCCCAGGTCCACGGCCAGCGGCTTGTCGCGCCAACCGATCATGTCCATCGCGCGCAGCAGGCAGCGGTCGAGCGCGCAGGCGTTGAGCTTCTCGTTGTAGTACTGCGGCATGATTTCGCCCTCGCGCACGATGTTCTTAAGGCGCAGGTCGGCGGGATCCATGCGCAGCATGTCGGCGAGCTCGTTGACGGCGCTCTCCACGGCAAACTGGCCCTGGGTGGCACCGTAGCCGCGATACGCGCCGCCGCGGTTGGTGTTGGTGTAGACGGCGTCCCAGCTAAAGCGGCTCGCCTTCACGTGGTTGTAGATGGGCAGGCTCTTGTGGCCCGAAAGGCCGATCGTCGTGGTGGCATGCTCGCCATAAGCGCCGGCGTTGGACAGCGTGTGCAGGTCGATGGCCGTGATGGTGCCGTCGTTCATGGCGCCCAGCTTAACGGTCATCTGCATCTGGTGGCGCGAGTTGCCCGCGGTGATGGTCTCCTCGCGGGTGTAGCAGCAGTAGCTCGGACGACCAGTCTGCTGGGTCACGAACGCCACGAAGATTTCGCAGCAGCCCGTCTGCTTGGAGCCAAAGCCGCCACCGATGCGCGGCTTAATGACTTGCACCTGCGACTGCGGAATATCGAGCGACTGCGCGACCATGCGGCGCACGTGGAAGGGCACCTGCGTCGAGGTGGTCACCGAAATGCGCCCGAACGCGTCGGTCGTCGCGAAGGAGCGGAAAGTTTCCATGGGCGCGGTCTGCGTGGCCTGACTGGTATAGGTGCGGGTGAAGACGATGTCGCTCTGGGCGAACGCCTCGTCAAGGTTGCCAAAATCGCTGGTACCGCTGCACACCAGGTTGCGCGGGACGTCGCCGCCCTGCGGGAACATAAAGGTCACGTCGCCCTCGGGATGGACCACGATGTCGTTATCGAGTGCCTTGGTAAAGTCGAGCAGCGGCTCAAGCACCTCATAGTCGACCTTAATGAGTTTGAGCGCCTTGTCGGCAGCCTCCTCAGTCTCGGCGGCGACGATCGCCACCTCCTCGTTTTGGTAACGGACGAGGTTCTCGAGAATCAGGCGGTCGTAGGGACTCGGCTGCGGATAGCTCTGGCCGGCGATGGTAAAGCGGCGCTTGGGCACGTCCTCGTAGGTGTAGACGCCCACGACGCCGGGCACCTTCAGGGCGCGCGACGTATCAATGGAGCGGATCTTGGCGCGGGCATAGGGGCTGCGCTTGAGTTTGACGATCAGGGCGCCGGCGGGCACCAAGTCGCCCGTGTAGACGGGACGCCCCTCGAGCAGGGCCTTCGAGTCCTTCTTGGGCTGCTTGTGGGTGATCTGCTTATACGAGACGCCATCGCAGCTGGTGTTATTGACCGGCAGCTCGGGCATCTCAAAGCCCACCTGCACGCCAGACTCATTGAGGAAGCGCACAATGGCGCGCAGCTGGCTCTCGTAGCCGCTGCAACGGCAGAGGTTGCCGGCAAGCTGGCGCGAGAGCTCCTCGCGCGTGGCGACGAGGCTCGGGTCCTCCTTGGCGGCGCGGGCAAGCGCCAGCACGTTCATAATGAGGCCGGGGGCGCAAAAACCGCACTGCTCGGCGCCTTCGGCAGCCATCGCACGGGCCAGCGCCTCAGACTCGGCTTTGAGGCCCTCGAGCGTGGTGATGGTGTGGCCCTCGACGCGAGCGGCGGGAACCGAGCAGCTCAGCACCGGGTCGCCGTCGAGCCACACCGTGCACAGGCCGCAGTTGGTGGTCTCACAGGCGCAGCGCACCGACGCACAACCCTGCTCGCGCAGCAACGCGAAGAGCATGGTATCGGGGGCAATCTGAACCTTGACCTTACAGCCGTTGAGCGTAAAGGAAAGATCGATGAGTTTGGCAGCCATTAGCGCACCTCGCTAGAATCGACGCCGGGCACGCGGCGGCAGGAATACTCGTCCGTGGCAAACTTGGGGACCTGCACGGTCTCGAGCTCGCGGGCAAGCGCGGCAGAAAGCTCGATGCCGGCGGCGCGGCGCACGGCCTGCACGGCAAGCGGCGCCGAGATGCGGCGACGGTACTCAGCCGAGCCCCACAGGTTGGTGCCGTAGCTCAGGGCACGCACGGATACGGCCAGTGTGCGTAGCTCGTCCTCGGAAGGCTGCTCGCTCACCAGGCCACATGCCTCGCCCTGCAGCAAGGTCGCGCGCAGCGGGCGGGCGCCCACGGTGACATGCCAGCTGTTGTCCCACCAGGCGGCAGTGACGTTTAAGGAGGGGAAGTCGGTCGCGGCCTTGCGCACGGCCTCGTAGCTTGCACGGTAATCGTGCTTAACGACTACGATGTGCTCGATCACGTCGCGCACGTAACCCATGTTCACGAACTCGGCGAGCGGCACGCGGCCGGCGCCCGTCAGCTCTACATAGGAATCGAGCGCGAGGAAGGCGGAGAGCACGTCCGAGAAGCCAAAGCGGCCGTAGATGCTGCCGCCCACCGTGGCGGTGTTGCGCAGCTGCACGCCCACGATGTCGTGGACGGCGAACTCAAAGACATTGTTGACAAGCGCGTTGAGCCCGGCATGACGCTCGAGCTGGCGCAGGGTGCACATGGCACCGATGCGAAACTCGGTCTCGGTCTCCTCGATCTGATCGAGTCCGCAGGCCGAAAGGTCAATCGCCGTCGCCACGCGACGCGAACCCAGGCGCATCCAGATGCCGCCGCCCACAATCTTGTTGTTGCGGTTCTTCTGCAAGAGCTCATAGGCTTCGGCCGCGTTTCCAACACGGACGTAGGTACCGAACTTGAGCACGTTCTCCCCCATCTCTTCACTTGTCCAGTACTTTTAAGTGTACCAAACGAGGAGCCGCACACCGTTTTAGGACAAAATCCACCCACCCATCCATAACTTGCGGTGATATACGGACTGATTAGCCGTTCTGGGACGCTAAACAGTCCGTATATCACCGCAAGTTATGAGGAGTCCTCCGGGATAGAAAAGGCTCCCAGCCGGAATGGCTGGGAGCCTCATCACAGGCTATGTCGAGCGAAGATTTAGCAGACGCCCTGGGCGAGCATGGCGTCGGCGACCTTCAGGAAGCCGGCGATGTTGGCGCCCATGACAAAGTTGCCCTCCTGGCCGTACTCCTTGGCGGTGTCGTCCACGTTGTGGAACATGCCGCGCATGAGCTGCTCGAGCTTGCCGTCGACCTCCTCGAAGGTCCAGGACAGGTGCTCGGCGTTCTGGCTCATCTCCAGGCCGGACACGAGCACGCCACCGGCGTTGGCAGCCTTACCAGGCATAAAGGCAACGCCGTTCTCCTGGAAATAGGTCGTGGCCTCGATGGTCGTGGGCATGTTCGCGCCCTCGCCGACCACCTTGCAGCCGTTGGCGACTGTCTCTTATACACATCTGACGCTG
>URIK01000153.1 GCA_900547855.1 uncultured Collinsella sp.
CTACACTCGACTAGTCGTCGGCAGCGTCAGATGTGTATAAGAGACAGAGTTTGTGATGAAGGTTCTTTTGGTCAATGGCAGCCCCAAGGCAAACGGCAACACCGCCCGCGCACTCGCCGAGGTCGCCGAGCAACTCAATGCCGAAGGCATTGATACCGAGGTGTTTCAGCTGGGCACCAAGCCCATTCGCGACTGCATTGGCTGTGGTCAGTGCGGCAAGCTCGATTGCCGCTGCACCTTTGACGATGACGTGGTGAACGAGCTGATCGCTGCCGCCGAGCAGGCAGATGGCTTTGTCTTTGGCTCGCCCGTCTACTATGCGCACCCCAGCGGACGCATCCTTTCGGCCCTCGATCGCGCATTCTATGCCGGCAGCAAAGCCTTTGCACACAAGCCGGGCGCTGCCGTCGCCGTTGCCCGTCGCGGCGGCACGTCGACCACCTTCGACGTGCTCAATAAGTACTTCACCATCAACCAGATGCCCGTGGTTGCTTCCACGTACTGGAACAACGTGTTTGGCGCCATGCCGGGCGAGGCCGCCCAGGACGCCGAGGGCCTGGCCACCATGCGCAACATCGGCAAGAACATGGCCTGGCTCCTGCATTGTATCGAGGCAGGACAGGCCGCCGGTATCGAAGCCCCTGAAGCCGATCGCGAGCGCACCAACTTCATCAGGTAGAACGGCGGAACAAATACATGAACGTGCAAATTTTTGGCACCAAAAAGTCTTTCGATACCAAGAAAGCACAGCGCTTCTTCAAAGAGCGCCGCATTAAGGTGCAGTTTATCGACCTTAAGGAAAAGGAGATGAGCAAGGGCGAGCTCACGAGCGTGATGCAGGCGGTCGGCGGTATCGACAAGCTGCTCAACCCCAAGGCCAAGGACGAGGAGACGCTCGCGCTCATCCAGCACCTCACCCCCAGCCAGCGCTTCGACAAGTTGCTCGAGAACCAGCAGGTTCTAGCCGAGCCCATCGTGCGTAACGGCAAAAAGGCCACCGTCGGTTATTGCCCCGATGTATGGGGAGCCTGGGAGTAGCCTGTGTTATTTGCCAGCGCGTGGGTATAAGAGCAGGCGTTTGGCATATGATTCAACTGTAAGCCATGTCTAACAAAGGAGGGCACATGCCCAACAAACCCGTGAAAATCATCATGCTTACCGGATACCTCGGTGCCGGCAAGACCACGCTGCTCAACCACATCCTCGCTAACGACGGCGGTATCCGCGCCGCCGTAATCGTCAACGATATCGGCGAGATCAATGTGGACGCCAGCCTCATCGCCGACGGCGGCCTTTCCGAGACCGACGACCTCATCCCGCTCACCAACGGCTGCATCTGTTGCACGCTTTCGGATGACCTGGCCAACCAGCTGCAGGGCATCGCCGATTCGGGCAACTTCGATTACATCATCATCGAGGCCTCGGGCATTTGCGAGCCCATCCCCATCGCCTACACCATCTCGAGCTTCTGCGACGAGGCCAAGGTGGGCGGCGAGCCTAAGCTCGCGCTCGACAACATCGTGGCCGTGGTCGACTGTGCCCGCATGTACGACGAGTTCAACGGCGGTCGCGACCTGCTGGCAGAGGATATCGACGAGGACGACATCGAAAGCCTGCTCATCCAGCAGATTGAATTCTGCTCCACGTTGATCCTCAACAAGACCGACACCGTGACGCCTGAGCAGATCGCCGAGCTCAAGGCCATCGTGCGCAGCCTGCAGAAAGACGCCGTGATCGTCGAGGCCCAAAACGGCGAGGTCCCCATGGAGGAGCTGCTCGATACCGACCGCTTCGACTTTATGCGCGCCTACAACTCCGCCGCTTGGATCGAGGCCATGGAGCATCCCGAGGAGCACGACGACCCCGAGGTGCTCGAGTACGACATCGAGACCTTTGTGTACTCGCGCCGCAAGCCGTTTGACCTGCAGAAGTTCACCGATTTTGTTGAGCAGGAGTGGCCCGACGAGGTCATTCGCGTCAAGGGTCCGCTGTGGCAGACCGGCAATCCGGACATGTGCTACATGTTTGAGCAGGCCGGCCACCAGATGCGCCTGATGGAGAACGGCCTGTTCGTTGACTCGGCGCCCGAGGGCGAGAAGCAGAAGATCATCGACGAGAACCCCGAAATCATGCAGATTTGGGACGACGAGACGGGCGACCGTATGACGAGCTTGTGCATCATCGGCCGTCACATGGACAAGGATGCGCTCATCGCCTCCCTCGATGCCTGCCTGACCGACTGGCACCGCGCCTAGGTTTATCCAAGCAGGCATTTGTCCGCCTACGTAACCGCCAAACCACCACGAAGGTGCCCTTCGTGGTGGTTTTTCGTTCTATGCCAAGGAGATTCATGTTCAATATCGTGCTGTATGCACCCGAAATTCCGGCCAATACAGGCAATATCGGCCGCACCTGCGTGGTCACCGGCGCCCGTCTGCATCTGGTGGAGCCGCTGGGGTTTTCGCTCAACGACAAGACGGTGCGTCGTGCCGGACTGGGCTACTGGCAAAACTTGGACGTGACGACCTATGCCAGCTGGGAGGATTTCCTTGCGCGCAACGGCCTCTCCCCTGCCGACGAGCGCCTGCATCTGCTGACCAAAAAGGCGCGCAGAACCTATGCGCAGAGTACCTACCGCGACGGCGACTTTTTGGTCTTTGGCAGCGAGAGCTCGGGTATTCCCGAGCCACTGCTTGCCGCGGCGCCCGAGCGCTGCGAGCGCATCCCGATGCTGCGCGATTGCGATTCACTCGACAACGCCGAGGCCTGGGAAGCCCACGAGGAGTCGCTGGGGCATACCGAGGACAGCCACGAGACCATCCTTCAACAGGACATCTGCGGCAACTTCGTCAACCCGAACGACTACCGCATCAGTGCACTCAACCTCTCCAACAGCGCCGCCATCGTCCTCTACGAAGCCTTGCGCCAGACAGGCTTTCCGGGAATGTGACAAAAGGGCAGTTCCTTTGTCACATTCAAGCGCCACGCCGATGACACACACGCCTAATTGATACTCCAGATAAAGAGCCCTCACTTTTAATCAAAATTAACTAAAGTAAAATAAAGTTAAACGGCGGTGTGAAAGGAGAGCCGTGTGAAATATCTCGAGAACCCGTTTACCCCCAGTTTTGGTGAGGTTCCTGCCCATCTCGCTGGCAGACAACAGATTATTCGGGATTTGGGCCGTGCCTTCTTGAGTCAGCGCAGGCGCCCAGAATTGACCTCGATCTTCTCAGGCGCACGTGGAACCGGTAAAACCGCTCTCATGTCGTCGCTCGCGACAAGGGCGGAATCCCACGGCTGGATAGCCGTAAAGACGACCGCGCTCCCGGGAATGCTTGAGGAAATCGAGTTCGGGGCGAAACGTGCTGCCGGCCATCTTATCGACCCGTCTAAGAACTTCGAAGTCACCGGTCTCGGAATTGCACCGCTCGGCAGCGTCGAGGTCAATCGCGTTCACGATGCTTCAACCTGGCGTTATCGCATGAGCGACATCATCGACCAGCTCAACGAGGCGGGCACCGGTCTGCTCGTCACGGTTGACGAGGTGGACCCGACACTCGACGAGATGATTCAGCTCGCAGCAACGTATCAGCACTTTGTGACCGATGGGAAACGCGTCGCCCTGCTCATGGCGGGACTTCCCAACAACGTCTCGACGTTGCTGAACCACAAGACGGTCTCGTTCCTTCGCCGCGCCCAACAATATCATCTGGGCCGCATTGCCGACTATGACGTGCGCGAGGCCTTGATTCGCACAATCCAGGAAAACGATCGCCTGGCAGATGCTGAGGGAATCGATCGAGCCGTTCGCTCGATCTCTGGTTTTCCCTTCCTATTGCAACTCGTAGGCTACCGTGCCTGGGACCTCACAAGCGATTCGAAGGAAATCTCGTCACGCGACTTTGACCTGGGAATCAAAATCGCGCGCGACGAGATGGACGACCGAATCCTCGCGGCAACCTATCGGGAACTCACGGCAGAGGACAAGCGATTCCTCATCGCCATGCTCGATGACGAGGAAGAGTCCACCACCGCTGACCTTGTCGAGCGCCTTAAGCGTTCGCCGCAGCAGGTCTCCCGCTACCGACGCCGCATGATAGATGCCGGCATCATCGGGGAACGAGGACGAGGGCTCGTCGCATTTGAATTGCCATTCTTCCGCGACTATCTCGCGGCTCAATGCGTGAAATAGGCATCAATGAGGCAAAGAGGCTGTCCCTTTGCCTCATTGTCTATAGGTAGCGGCCAGTAACGCTCTTGGGGCAGGCAGCGATATCCGTCGGCGTGCCGGCACAGACGACTCGCCCGCCCGCATCGCCACCGCCCGGGCCCATATCGATCACATAATCGGCATTTCGGATAAGG
>URIK01000154.1 GCA_900547855.1 uncultured Collinsella sp.
ATCTACACTCGACTAGTCGTCGGCAGCGTCAGATGTGTATAAGAGACAGGGGCATCATCTGCCAGCCCGATTGGACCGACCCCGCCAGCATCACCGTGCTCGGCGAGCCGCGCCTGGGCTTTCTCGTCAGTGCCGGCAACATGGACTCCATGGTCAACCACTATTCGGTGACCAAGCACCGCCGCCACACCGACGCCTACACTCCCGGTGGCGAGGAGGGGCACCGTCCCAACCGAGCTGTCACGGTCTACGGCAACCTCATCCGCCAGACGTTCAAGGACGCCCCCATCATCATCGGCGGCATCGAGGCGAGCCTGCGCCGCCTGGCCCACTACGACTACTGGCAGGACAAGCTCAAGCGCTCGGTACTGCTCGACTCGGGCGCCGACATCCTCATCTACGGCATGGGCGAGCACGCGATCGTCGAGATCGCCGACGCGCTCGACGCGGGACTGCCCGTCGATCAGATCACCTATATCAACGGCACCGTCTACCGCACAGGCTCGCTCGACGAGGTCTACGACTACGATCTGCTGCCCAGCTGGGACGACCTTACCGCCGACAAGCTCAACTACGCGCGCAGCTTTAACGTGCAGCAACAGAATATGGACCCCATCACCGGGCATCGCCTGGTAGAGCCCTACCCCAACAGCGTCTATGTGGTGCAAAACCCGCCGTCGGCGACGCTCACTACCGATGAGATGGACGAGGTGGCCGAACTCCCCTACGCACGCGACTGGCATCCCGATTACGACGCGGCGGGCGGCGTGCCGGCCTTTGCTGAGATCAAGTTTTCCATAAGCTCCAACCGCGGCTGTTTTGGTGAGTGCTCGTTTTGCGCCCTCACCTTCCACCAGGGCCGCGTGTTGCAGATGCGCAGCCACGACTCGATCATGCGCGAGGCCGAGCTGCTCACGCGCGATCCCGAGTTTAAGGGCTATATCAACGACGTGGGCGGACCGACGGCCAACTTTAGCCGCCCCGCCTGCGACAAGCAGCTCAAGCACGGCGTGTGCAAGAACAAGCGCTGCCTGTGGCCGAGCGTGTGCAAGAACATGGTGGTCGACGAGAGCGGCTACACGCAGCTGCTGCGCGACCTACGCCAGCTGCCGGGCGTCAAGAAGGTCTTCGTCCGCAGCGGCATCCGTTTTGACTACACTATGGCCGATGCCTCGGACGAGTTTTTGCGCGAGCTGCTGGAGCACCATGTCTCGGGCCAGCTACGCGTGGCGCCCGAGCATGTGAGCGACGCGGTGCTCTCCGTGATGGGCAAGCCGAGCCGCGCCGTCTACGATGCGTTCTGTCGCAAATTTGAGCGCCTGAACCGCGAGTACGGACTCAAGCAGTACGTGGTGCCGTATCTGATCTCGAGCCACCCCGGCTCGACGATGAAGGAAGCCGTGGACCTTGCCGAGGCCGTGCGCGACATGGGCTACATGCCCGAGCAGGTGCAGGACTTCTACCCTACGCCGTCCACCATGTCGACCTGCATGTACTACACCGGCGTGGACCCGCGCACCATGGAGCCGATCTACGTGGCGCGCGACCCGCACGAGAAGGCCATGCAACGCGCGCTCATCCAGTATCGCAAGCCCGAGAACTACAAGCTGGTACGTGAGGCGCTGGAGAAGGCCGGCCGCCGCGATCTGATCGGCTACACCAAGCATTGCCTGATCCGTCCCGTGCCGCCGCGACCGGGCGAGACGTCTGCTGGCGGCGGACATGGCACCGGCAATAAGGGCGGCAAGGCCCACGGTGGCGCTGGCGGCGCCGGCAAGGGGCCTAAGGGCAGCAAGGGTCACGGCGGCATGTCGCGCGCGCAGAACACTGCCGGCCGCAACCGCGCGGCCCAGGGGCGTCAGGGTGCCAACGGCGGCGGCAGGCGCAACTAAGGCAGCGGTGCCGTCGCTATGTCCGTCTCGCATGCGTGGCGCAGTGAGCGCATCGCCTCCACGAGGATGATGCCGGCGATGGCAACCGTGACCGCCACGTCGAGCGGCGTGTTCACAAGCCAGAGCATCGTCATGAGATACGGCCCGGCATTAAAGGCAAAGTGCAGCAGGATCGTGTAGCGGAGCTTTCCGGTGGTCACGAGCACCCAACCAAAAATGAGGGCGGCGGCGCCCGCATAGCAGCCCTGCACCCAGTTCATGTGCATAAAGCCGAAGACCGCCGCCTGCAGCACGATTGCCGCGGCGACGCCCCAGGTACTCGGGGCCGCCCAGGGCACTATGGCGCCGTCCTGCGCGTTCGCGCGGCGCCGGCGCTTCCAGAGCGAACGGCACTGTGGATTAAACGCACGCAGCGAAAACTCAAAGATGATGCCGCGCACCAGCAGTTCCTCGCAAAACGGCGCGCCGAGCACCGTGGTCAGGACGGCAAGAAGGCTGGTATCGCCCATGCCCGTTTCCTCGACGAGCTCGCTATAGTCTGCCGCGACCTCGGGCAGCAGCGACAGCACGCCGTCGCATAGGTAGCTAATGACCACCTGCATGGATAGGCCGATCACGACAACGCAGACAATGCGCTTCCATGCCGCGCTTGCTCCCCCACCGAGCGGGCGCTCGCCTTGCCGGCGCGCCATGAAGGAGCGGGGCCACAGATAACGCCACCACAGCAGCGCCATCAAAAATGACGCCGTCTGAGTGGCAGCCTGGAACCATTGAATATCGAGGTTGTCGATCGGGAAACCCGTCAGCACCGACACGGCATCGAGAACTGAAAACAGAACCACGCTCAGGGCTATATCGGCAGCGACAACGCCAAAACAGGCAAGCGCCCACGCCATCGCATTGAGCATGCCAACCTCCTCAAAACCCGGCACTTAGGGACGTTCCTTAACTGCCGGCTGAAAAGGAACGTCCCCAAGTGCCGGCAGTTTGGGACAGTCATTGTTGATGAGAATCAGGCGCAGCGCCAAAGGCCCCGTTGGGCGAAATGTCGAACGGAAAGGTGCCGCAGCGATTGAAGGCGGCGATGAACATGCGGATGGCGTTGGACGGCGTGGTACCTACGAGTTGGGTTGCCGCCGCGAAGGCCGCCTTTTCCTCGGGCAAGACCTTCGCGACAACCGGGGTCATGTGTTCTGCCATGGCGCTTCCTTTTTGAAACGACGGTGGTGCGGATGGATGCGGGCCACGCGGCTGGGCGACAGGCTGTGAAGGCAACCCGATTGGCCCGCATCTGGAATTTGTTTCTACGGCGTTGGTATTACTTGGTATTCTTAAGTATTACCCCGCAGATAGAATACCATACCCGACCCCATGGGGACGGAGAAAAACGGATCATTTTGTTGCTGAGTAAGTATTTAGAGCGTGATGATGTCCGAGATATTGAGGGCCTGAGCGTCGACGGCATCGTGCGTGGCAAGCAGCAGCATGCGGCCGTCGAGAAAGTCGAGCACGACCTCGGCGCATGCGTCGCGCGCAGCGGTATCTAGACCGGTAAAAGGCTCGTCCAGAATCACCGCGTCGCCTGGGCACAGCAGGGCTCGGGCAATCTCGACACGACGGCGCTGCCCACCCGAAAGCTCGGCCACGCGGGCATGCACATCGATCCCCGGCACCAGCAGACGCAACAGGGCTGCGGCACTCGAGGCGTCCACGCGCGCGTCGGCGCACACCAGCACGTTATCCAAAGCCGAGGCGCCCTCTACCAGGCGCATATCCTGAAACACCATGGAGCACGGCGCGCACTCCCCCGCCGCCAGCGCAAGCAGCGTCGACTTGCCCACGCCCGAGGCGCCCATCACGCAGGCGCGCCCACCGGCGGGCACACGAAGCACCAGCCCGTCGAGCGCCGGCGCCAAGGGCGCCCGATCGCCCACGGCAAGCGCAAGCTCCGCCGCAGCGCCGGCGCCAGCAGAGCCGCCCGAACGCCCGCGAGTACCACGCCCATGTGCCCACACGGCAGCACGCCACGCCGCGGGCCCCGAAGCCCGCAGAAACCACACCAACACGCGCTCGCATGCCCACGATGCCGCCACGACCAACACGGTCCACGCCAGCAGGTCAGCCGTCTCGATGAGCAGCTTCGCCTGATAGATGCGTTCGCCCACGGTGCCCGCCGCCATGCCGATCAGCTCCGCCGCCACGCCGGCCTTCCAGCTCATGCCGATCACGGCGCGGGCGCACGAAAGCACAAACGGCAGGACCTCGCGCCAGGTGTGGGCGCAAAACAGTCGCCAGCCCCGCACGCCATGCAGGCGGAACATCTGCTCCAGCGGCCTATCCGCTTGCGTCAAACCCTCGACCAGCGAAAAATACACGCCCGGCAGTGCCATCAAAAAGACCGCTGCAATGCTCACGCGCGCCGACCCCAGCCAAATGAGCAGCAGAACCACCACGCAGGCAAC
>URIK01000155.1 GCA_900547855.1 uncultured Collinsella sp.
CGAGATTCATGAGCGTCTCGTGGGCTCGGAGATGTGTATAAGAGACAGCTTCCTGGCCGATCTTAAGGAGCAGCCGTGGGTCGAGGCCTGGAACTCCAATATGTTCCTGCGCCTGTTCCTGAACCCGGTCATTTTGGTCCAGAGCCTGCCGATCGTCTTCAAGGGCTTCCTTATGTCGCTCTCGATCGTGCTCGTGGCATTTCCGTTGGCCATTCCCTTTGGCTTTGCGCTGTCGCTCATGCGCATTTCCAAGTCGCGCATCCTTCGCTGCCTTGCCGGCATCTATGTGAATATCATCCGCGGCACGCCGGCGTTCTTGCAGATCTACATTGCGTTCTTTGGCTTGCCGCTGGCCGGTGTCAAAGTGGACGACTATGTGCTGGGTGTTATCGTCATGGCCATGAACTCGTCTGCGTACCTGTGCGAGATCTTCCGTGCCGGTATTCAGTCGATCCCCAAGGGTCAAAACGAGGCTGCTCGCTCGCTGGGCATGAATGCCTTCCAGACGCTGCTCTATGTCATGATTCCGCAGACGTTCCGCAATGTCCTGCCTACGCTGACCAGCGAGTTCATCCTGCTCTACAAGGACACGTCGCTGCTTGCCGCCGTGGGTGTCGTCGAGATCGTCATGAACGCCCGCACCATCGTGGCCACGACGGGCTCCATCACGCCGTATGTGGTTGCCGCTCTGTTCTATCTGGTCATTACCCTGCCGCTTGCGCGCTTGGTGAGCGGTCTTGAGGCGAGGCTTTTGGGCACGGCCGAGACCAAGAAGAAGCGTCCCACCAAGAGCGCCGGACAGGTTGTCGCGACGCCCGCCGATCATATCGCCGGTCTGTAAGGAGGTCCTGTCATGAGTGAAACGAATTCCAACGAGGTCGTTGTCAGCATCAAGAACCTCCAAAAGGCTTTTGGCGATAACGTGGTCCTGCGTGATATCGATCTGGACGTGCACAAAGGTGAGGTCGTTGTGGTCCTGGGCCCCTCGGGCTCGGGCAAGTCGACGATGCTTCGCTGCATCAATCGCCTGGAGCATCCCACGAGCGGCTCGATTGTCGTTGAGGGCGTGGATGTGTGTGCCAAGGGCGTCGACCTCAATAAGGTACGTACGCACTTGGGCATGGTGTTTCAGCAGTTCAACCTGTTCCCGCACCTGTCGGTTAAAAAGAACGTCATGCTTGCGCAGCAAAAGGTGCTCAAGCGCAGTAAGGAAGAGGCCGAGAAGATCGCCATCGAGGAGCTGACCAAGGTCGGCCTGGCCGAGCGCATCGATTTTATGCCGAGTCAGCTTTCGGGCGGCCAGCAGCAGCGCGTGGCCATCGCCCGCGCCCTGTCGATGAACCCGCACGTGATGCTCTTTGACGAGGCCACGTCGGCGCTCGACCCCGAGCTCGTCCGCGATGTATTGGGCGTCATGCGCGACCTGGCACGTGACGGTATGACCATGATCGTGGTGACCCACGAGATGGGCTTTGCTCGCGACGTCGCCGATCGCGTCGTCTTTATGGACGGCGGCGTTATCGTGGAAGAGGGCACGCCGAGCGAGGTCTTCGACCACCCCAAGAGCGAGCGCACCAAGGCGTTCTTGGGCAATATCTCGTAGCCGGTTGATGTAACTGCCGTTGCAAAAGAGCGGGGCTGGACTTGAATCCAGCCCCGCTCTTTTGTAGGGATGGGGATACGCTTTGATGCAGGCTCTCTTGGAGGCCCTGGGTTCGTTACGCGAGCTCGGCTCCGAGGGCCTTGCAAGCGGTCTCGCCCTCGTCGTCGGGCGCGTCGTAGCAGATGGTGGAGTCCACGACGTTGACGCCCGCCTCGTCGGCGTCCGCCTTCCAGTTGTCCATCCATTCGCCCTCGGCCCACGAATAAGAGCCAAAGAGGACGACCTTCTTGTCGCCGAGGGTCTCCTTGACCTCATCCCACATGGGCTGGAACTCATCGTATTCAAGCTCCTCGGAGCCCATGGCGGGGCAACCGAAGGCGAAGGCATCATAGTCGGCGGCCCTGCCGGCAGAGAAGTCGGCGCAGGAGATGACCTCTGCCTCGGCGCCGGCACCGGTTGCGCCCTCGGCAACGAAGTTTGCCATGGCCTCGGTGTTGCCTGTACCGCTCCAGTAGACGACTGCGATCTTGCTCATATGTCTTCCTTTCGGTTGTGCGGCGTGCGGCCGCGTTTTGTATGCTCTATCGGGTTGCCTGGACAAGTTGTCCCAGAGTGCAGCCCTGTTGATAGATGTAGGTAAGGTATTGCGTGCATGCGCGATAGGAATCGAAGGTCGTGAGCGCCTGCTCAACGTTTGTGTATACCTTCCATGCGCCAAAGACCTTATAGTTTTCGCCGTGCTGGACGATAAACTGATGGACATCTTCGTAGGGATAGCCCAAAAAATAGCCAATTTCGTGGGGGAACTCGCACATGCACCCCGTATCGCAGTGCCTATTTCGCGCGAGCGCGCAGACGCTGCCGTCATAGGCGCTCTCTGCGGCATTGCTGCTTGCCAGCGTGATGCGCGCGGCGAGATGCACCAGGGACGCGGGCAGGTTGCGGACATCGTAACCTTCGGCGGCAAGCGCCGTCGTGGCGCGGGGGTCGGAGAGGTATCGCATGAGGTCTGCAGGGCGGTACACATAGATGAGCGCTCCGCAGGGGCGCCAGACCAAAACGCTCATATGGATCCCGAGTGGCTGGAGCTCGCGGTTGCATTGGGCTATGACGGCGAGCAGGCGAGAGCGTCGCTCTTCGATATGGGCGGCGCTGGGTTTTCCGTTTTGGTTGGCGTAAACGCCGGGATAGGTAAAGAGCGAAGCCGGCTTGATACCTGCGAGCGTAGGGGAGCAGTTGCGCACGACAGCCGTTTGGTATGTTGGGATGTCAATGGTTCGAGTCACGATGCCCCTTTCGGGTCCTCAGTTGTTAGCCTAGGAAAACTTATACACGAAAGTAAGCCATGGTCAACAAAAAAGTTTGAAGAGGGAAACTAATTGACCGAACAGACATGATTTTGGGTTAAGATGGGGACACCCCATGGGGGTATCTAGATAGGGCTACTTGAAAGGGGAACGCATGAGTGACTTGCTCGGCCCTGCGAATTTCATCGTGCTGGCCGTCATTGCCGTCGGCATGTTTTTTGGACTGCGTCGCATTGCCGCTTCGACACACGGGAAGAGTTGTTGCAGCGATGGTGCGAGCGGCAAGAAGGCCAAAAAGGTTGTTGTGGTGGATACCGATGCGTCACACTATCCCTATAGCGATGAGCTGCTCATCGGCGGCATGAGCTGTGACGGCTGCGCTCAGAACGTGGCCAATGCCCTCAATGCACTGGATGGCGTGTGGGCAACGGTGACGTATGCGGACCGCACGGCACGCGTGCGCTCTAAGCAGCCGGTGGATCGTGATGTCCTCGAGACGGCCGTGAAAGACGCGGGCTACTACGTCATGACGCTGTAAGCGCCGCCCTGGATGCGCTTCCTTGGCTAGGCTCGTCCGCGCAGTTCGATGTCTTGGATGTCGTCGAAGTCGATGGCGATGTCTCGGAGCTTGAGGAGCTTGAAGGCGGGGAGCGCCTCGTCGAGGATGCCGGTGCGGCTGCGATAGCCGTATGTATCGTAATAGGTGACACGAACCAAGTCGCCACGTTTGAGACCCTCGAGTTTTTTAGAAAGCACGAGGGCTTTTTCTTCTGTGAGCTCACGTTTTGGCTCGACGGTGATTTCCTGCTTGCGCACGAGTTCGTAGTATCCCGTGAGGGCGGCAAAGGGCATAAACTGTGCGGCGCGGTTGGCGCGCACGGCACCGTTGGCAGTGAGGTTGGGGTCGGCGGCGCGGCGTCTGCCCTCGGGGTCCGCCAGGCGCTCGAAGGCGGTCGGCGGGCGCACGGGCTGTTGTTTGGGTTTAGGCACGGTGTCCTCCAACTTGTTCGTTGCGTTCGCGCGCGGTGGCGCCGGCGGTAAAGCTTAATCCCTTGACGAGCGCGTTCTTGCCGTACTTGCCTTTCACGGCCAGGACGGCGCGCGCCAGGTCGCGCTCGCGCTCATCGGCCTCGATATCGCTGAACAGATCGATGGTGGCAAATTCCTCGGGCATGAGGTTGCCAAATCCCAGGTTGATGCGCTTGACCGGTCGTTTGGGATCGACAGTCTGCGCCCAGAGCTCATCGAAATAGCCCATGATCTTCTTAAACGAATTGGTACGCTCGCTCAGCTTTCGCGAGGCGTTAGAGTGCGCAAAGAGTGCGGCATAGCCACCGCGCGGTTTGCCGCCATGCTCTCCCACAAAGATGCCATCGATTGCCTGCGCTTCGCCTGTCTCTTATACACATCTGACGCTGCCGACGACTAGTCGAGTGTAGAT
>URIK01000156.1 GCA_900547855.1 uncultured Collinsella sp.
CGAGATTCATGAGCGTCTCGTGGGCTCGGAGATGTGTATAAGAGACAGATTCGAGGTCGCTGTCATAGCCAAGCTCAGAGATGTCCATCATGACGTAGTAGGCGCCCTGCGGCACGTTATGCTCAAGACCGATGCTGTCGAGTCCCTGGCAGAACAGGTCGCGTTTGGCGGTATAGAGGTCAAGGACCTCATCGTAATAGCTGTCGTCGAAGTTGAGGGCGGTGACAACGGCTTCCTGCAGGGGAGCGGCGGCACCCACCGTGAGAAAGTCGTGGACCTTCTTGATACGCTCGGTGATCTGGGCCGGGGCGATGGTGTAGCCCAGACGCCAGCCGGTGATGGAGTACGTCTTAGACAGCGAGCTGCAGCTGATGGTTCGCTCGAACATGCCAGGCAGCGTGGCCATATAGACGTGCTCGTGGGGCGCGTAGACGATGTGCTCGTATACCTCGTCGGTAATGCAGTAGGCGTCGTACTTTTTGCAGAGGTCGGCGATGAAGGTGAGCTCCTCGCGCGTAAAGACCTTGCCGCAAGGGTTGGAAGGGTTGCACAGGACGATGGCCTTGGGGTCGTTGTCGCGGAAGGCTGCCTCGAGCGTCTCGCGGTCAAAGTCGAACGTGGGCGGGTTGAGCGGCACATAGATGGGCTCGGCACCCGAGAGAATGGTGTCAGCGCCGTAGTTCTCGTAGAACGGCGAGAAGATGACGACCTTGTCTCCGGGGTTCGTAACCGTCATCATGGCGGCCATCATGGCCTCGGTGGAGCCGCAGGTGACCACGATATTCTGGTTGGGGTCGATCGGCATGCCCATAAAGTGCTCCTGTTTGGCGGCGAGCGCCTCGCGCATGGCCTGGGAGCCCCAGGTAATGGAGTACTGGTGGTAGAGCGGCTTGGGGTCGGCGGCGATGGTGCTCAGGCTGTTGAGCAGCTGCGCCGGAGGATCGAAGTCGGGGAAGCCCTGCGACAGGTTGACGGCATCGTACTTATTGGAGATGCGTGTCATGCGGCGGATGACCGAATCGGTAAATGTTGCCGTGCGGTTGGAGAGTTCTTTCATGCCGGTCCTTTCGAGGATTTGCAGTGGGGCAAGTTTACTCCTATGGAACCGGTGGGAATTGCTCGAAACGCGCTCGAAAAACTCTTTTCAAAATTCTTGAAAATTGGGGCTTGCATCGCGTGGCGTTCCTTGCAATAATAGTCGAGCGCGAAGCGCACAGGACACGGTGGGTGTAGCTCAGTTGGCTAGAGCGACGGGTTGTGGTCCCGTAGGTCGAGGGTTCGAGTCCCTTTACCCACCCCAGTTCTTGCTTCGTGTTGATATCGGGTCGTTAGCTCAGTTGGTAGAGCAGGGGACTCTTAATCCCAAGGTCCAGGGTTCGACCCCCTGACGGCCCACCAAAGCATGTTAAAGCGACTGGCTTAGGCTGGTCGCTTTTTTGTTAACCTCGCATGGGGTCGAACCCGAAAGGGCGCGGCCGCTTTCACAGATTGAGTCTACCCTGGGGATCGGTGAAACCGTCAGTACCCTCCTTGAGTTTCTTCTCGTCTGCCTTCACGCGACGCTCGAGCTTTTTTGTATCCTCGGCAGGCGGTAGGTTCTCGGGGACAATTCCGCGGTCGATGAGGCTGCCACGCACGCTTGTGTTGTTCTCGACGTGCTCTTGCTTGATCTGGTCCAGGCCGTACAGGTCGTGTTCCTCGGCGTTGAAGGCCGTCATCGAGTTCGTAAGGTCCTTTGCTTTGATGAGGACATCGGCTAACCTGTCCGCCAATGCCGCTCTCTTGGGTACGCCGAGCTGCTGCTTCATTTCCGCCGTGCTTCTGCCGCCGAATAACGCCTCATCGCCCTTCGACTTGATGATCGCGAATCCTTTGGAGTCCACGCCGCGTTTGAACGCAATACCCGAGAGCTGTTTCTCTGAATCGGATAGCGAGTGACGCGCCTGCAAGCGCTGAATCTCTGCGAAGCGCTGCTCTATGAGCTCTTGGCGGCGCGTCTGCACGGCAAAGTATGCCTGGGCGAGCGCGATCTCTGGCTTGTTTGAATCTCCGTTCTGTGCGATTAAATAGCATGCATAGCGCGTAAGTTTGTAGTCTTTAACCGCGCGAGCGGCGACACCGGCAGTTACCATTTTCGTGGTGTCACGAAAATGGGAATCAACTGGAGTTTTGTTTGTTTCGCATGAGACTTTTGCCCTCTTAACAACTTCGGCGAAGTTCTCCCATCGAGTGTACCCCATGGGTTCCATTAAATCGCGTGCGAGCCAATACTCAACGCCGTCTTCCACATTGGCGTAGCTATCAAGTTCGATACGCCACTTCTCGATATCTCTACTGTCCATATCTCCTCCTCGCTGGTCTATTTTCTATGCGGGCTTTGTCCGCTCTGTATTCAGAATAAGGATACGCTGTCGTGCGGACACGAATGGGCCCCGTGCTGCTTCGAGCTCACGGGGCCCATGGATATCGATTGGTTGTGTTCTGCTTTAGATAGGTGTCCGGTTTAATCCGCTCGATAGTGCGACCCGAGACTTTCGGTTCGCTTGCGCATGGCTTTGACCATTTCCTGTGCCAGCTGAATCTGCGATTGCAGGCGGGCGAGGGCTGCGACTTCGCTGTCCTGGGCTTTCTGTGTGCTCAAGGTCGTTGCCTCCGTCTTCAAGCCCTCAAGCTCGTGTAGTGCCTCGGATAGGCCTGTTTCGGTCCTGTTGATCATGCAAAAGGTGCTCATCGTGTGCCTAAGGCTGTGTGTCAGGCGTTCGGCATCTGTTGTGGCAATGCCGTACTGGGGGAGGGTGATATCCGCCTTCAGGGCCGCCTCAGGCTCTTTCTGCGCTGTGAGGGCTGCCGATGCGCCCGCGATACGTCCGAATACGATGCCGTTGGCGCTTGACAAGCCACCAATGCGGTCGGCGCCGTGCATGCCGCCTGTCGCCTCGCCGCAAGCGTAGAGGCCCTCAACGCCCGTGTGCGCGGTCTTATCGATCTTGATGCCGCCGTTAGCGGCGTGGGCATACATCGCAACGCGCATCTCGTCGGTCGGCGCGATGCCGTGCTCGTCTTGCAGCCAGGTGGCAAAGGTCTGCACAAACTCTGGGACATCCTCGCGGGGGAAGTCGTAGTGGAGTGCCAGGCCTTCGACACCTGCCTGATCGATGACGAGATCGATAGCGCGGGAGGCCAAGCGTGACGTGAAGGGGCCATATCCAGAGCGCTGCTCGAGCAGGTCGTCCAGCTTGTCGTCGGCAATATCTACCGGCTGGTCTACATGTACGTAGCGCCAGGTTTTCTCGTTGAAGACCAGGTTGCGCTTGGGCTCGATGAAGCCGGGCATCATCTGCATGAACTCTATATTAGTAAGCGATGCGCCGTGCGCGAGTGCGATGGCCTGCGAGGAGCTGAGCACATCAGCCGACGTAAGGCTGCGCTCGAACAGGCCGCCTGTGCCACCGGCTGCGATGATCGTGGCCTTGGCAGCAAAGGGCACGATTCGATTTTCGGTAAGGTCGTAGAGTACGGTTCCGGTTATTCTGCCGTTCGTGTCCTCAACAAGGTCGATAAGCTCATGGCGGGGGAGCAGGCGAATGCCGAGCGACTCGATCCGGGTCGTCAGAGCGTCCTCAAGGGGCTTGCGGGTGAGGCCGCGCCACATGCGCGTCTTGTGGTCAAAGCAGGGGATAAATTGCTTTTGCTGAGCACTCTCGGCGCTTTGCGGACGCTGGAGCTCAACGCCCAGGTCTTGCTCGAGCCAGTCAATCGCTTGGGGAATGCCGTGGACGAACGTTTGGACGAGTTCGGGGTCGGCAACGCCGCCGCCGACGGTCTGGATGGTGTCGATGAGGTCCTGCTCGTCGTCTTCGTCGACGGGACCGATGAGGCCGAGGCCCCAGGTACCCGGGAAGAAGCTCGATCCACTCATGGTCTTGCCGGCGCTTGCCACAGTGACGGTTGCACCCGTGCGTGCCGCTTCGATGGCGGCACAAAGGCCCGCAATGCCAGATCCAATTACCAGTACATCAGTCGATTCCATCGGATTCCTTTCTCGTCCGGCGCATTGTCGCACGGGTGATCGGCAGTGGGGCCGCAAAGACCCGGCAAATCGGTAAAGGGCAAATATGGCTGGTGGGCGTCATGGACGCTCTGACGCTCCATCTCATCACATCTTGCATTTCGCCCCAGCTGATATATCGGCATTAGCTACCCTGCGCCAGCGCAAACAAAAAGAGCCGCTACCTCGAAAGGTAGCGGCTGTCTCTTATACACATCTGACGCTGCCGACGACTAGTCGAGTGTAGAT
>URIK01000157.1 GCA_900547855.1 uncultured Collinsella sp.
TCATGAGCGTCTCGTGGGCTCGGAGATGTGTATAAGAGACAGCTCTCGAGCAGCTCGGTGGGATCGACGTTCATGCTCTTGCCGGCCTCGTTGCCGTTGACCAAGTCGTCCGAGAAGATGTCGACCTCCATTTCCTCGGCCTCTTCGATCTGAACTTCGAGCGGCACCTGGGTGCGCACAAGTTTGACGGCCGGGCGCATGCGGGCAAAGAGCGGTACGTACTCAATGATGATGGCCGAGTTCTCGAGACCGTACCAGCGTGCCGGGCTTCCGCAGGCGCGGCGGACGGCGTACTTGATGGCCATCACGCGGTGGTCATTGCGGTTGATGTCCGTTTCGGGGGCAAGCATCTTGCGCAGCATACAAAAGCGGAAATCGCCCACGTTGCCGCGCGTCTCGTAGATGGAGTAGGTGTGATGTTGCGGCGGCAGCTCGCCCGATGCCATCAGGTCGCCAACGATCTGACGCAGATAGGCGTTGACGCGCTGGTTGACCTTAAAGCCCAGGTCCAGGCGAACGCGGAAGAGGAAGTCTGTGCCAAAGGTCTCGACGGAATACTCGTGCGTATAGGGTTCGTCGGTAACGTGCACGTTAATGAACCAATATGCCTTGGCGCGCTTGGGGTGCTTGTCCAGGATGGAATAGAGCACGTCGCGGTCGAGCGTGAGCGGGTCGGGGCTGTTGGTGAGAAATACCAGATTGTCGGCGAGCACGGGATAGGTCTCGTCGTTGCGCAGGCGGTTGAGCTGATCGATGTACTTGGAGACGGGCAACAGAATCGTCTGCGTGCGCTCGATGGCGGTGCCACGGCGCCACACGTACATAAGGCCAAACAGCAGCGAGGCCAAGAAGATCATCACATAGCCGCCGTCAAAGAACATGGTGAGGCACGAGGCAAAGAAGCACAGCTCAATGGCACCAAAGAGCAGGGCGAAGACGCAGGCGCCCAGCTTGTGCTTGAGAATGCCAGCGATATAGCTCGTCAAAAGCGTCGTGGTCATGAGCATGGTCACGGTAATGGCGAGGCCGTAGGCGCTCTCCATGCGCTCGGAGTTTTGGAACAGCAGCACGATGAAGATGCAGCCGACCCACATGATGTTGTTGACGAGCGGAATATAGAGCTGGCCCTTGGTGTCGCTGGGGTAGTGGATGCGCAGATGCGGCATAAGGTTGAGGCGCGTGGCCTCGGATACCAGCGAGAACGAGCCGGTGATGAGCGCCTGCGAGGCGATGATGGCCGCTACGGCCGAAAGCACGATGGCAAAGGGGCGCAGGGGCTCGGGAAGCATCATATAAAACGGGTTGACGATATCCATCGCGAGCATCTGGGGGTTGGAGTTATTGGCGAGCAGCCAAGCTCCCTGACCCAGATAGTTGAGGATAAGGGCCGCCTTAACAAACGGCCAGGATGCATAGATGTTGGCCTTGCCAACGTGGCCCATGTCCGAGTAGAGGGCCTCGGCGCCGGTCGTCGACAGGAAGACAAAGCCGAGCACCATGATGCCCGAGTGGTTGATGGGCGAGAACAGGAACATGATGCCGCGGATGGGGTTGAGCGCGCGCAGGATGGATAGGTTGCCGAGCATGTTGAACAGGCCGGCGCCTGCCAGGAACAGGAACCACAGCGTCATGAGCGGGCCGAACAGCTTACCGATCGACGAGGTACCGGCGCGCTGCATGGCAAATAGGCCGCAGATAATGATGATGGTGATGATGATGACGTTGGTCTGGCCGTCGCCCAAAAGCGCGTGGCCCCACTCGATAGTGCGCAAGCCCTCGATGGCCGTGGTAACCGTGACGGCGGGGGTGAGGATGCCGTCGGCGAGCAGCGCCGCGCCGCCGATCATGGCGGGGAGAATCAGCCATGGCGCCACCTTGCGCACGAGGCTGAACAGGGCGAAGATGCCGCCCTCGTTGTGGTTATCGGCCTTCATGGCGATAACCACGTACTTGACCGTGGTCACGAGTGTCATGGTCCAGATGACGAGCGAAAGCGCGCCCAGGATCATGTCCTCGCTGACGGTACCGATGCCGCCGTTGTTGGCGACGATTGATTTCATGGTGTACATGGGGCTCGTGCCGATGTCGCCATAGACGACGCCGAGCGTTACGAGCAGCATGCCAGCGGAGAGGGGAATGGCTCCGTGCCCGCCCTGCCCATGCTGGCCTTGGAGGTTTGCCTCCAGTTTGTTGTGTGCCACGAGGACTCCCTTAGACATCCGGTTATCTGTCTAGGACAAAAAACTTTATGCCGTCTTTATACATACAAGAGCAGTTTGGCACATCGGGTTATTTTAGACAATAATCCTCAGCTGGGGATTATTTATCTACGCAGGTAGCATTTCAAAGCAGGGGCTTTTAAGCACGTGCTGTCTGGGCGATGCCAGCCTTGGCGTTTGCGCGTTTGCCGGCGAGTTCGCAAAAAATCGCGCCGCCGATGATAAGCGCGGCGCCCAGCAGGCGGACCGGTGTTATGGCTTCACCCAAAAGGGCGGCCGAGAACACGACCGCCGAAAGCGGCTCGAGGTAGCCGACGACGGCGACGGTCTGGACGGGCAGCTTGGCGACGGCGCTAAAGTAGAGCAGGCAACCAATGCCGGTGTTGACGACGCCGAGCATAGCGACGGCGTGCCAATCAATACTGGCGGCGACGCCGGCGGACAGGAACGAGGGAGCGCCCTGCGTGATGAGCGTGAGGACCAGTGCGGTCACAAAGGCGGCGCTCACCTGGAGCGCGGAGTTCTCGAGGCCCTCGATGTGCGGCGCACCCTTGCTGGCGATGACCATCAATGCATAGCAGAAGGCCGAGGCGATTCCACAGACGATGCCCGCAATGGGCATATTGCCGCCTAGACCTTGCGCTGCAATGAGAAAAGCACCGCAAGCAACGGCGACAAAGCCGGCGATTTTGCCGCCGGTCAGCTTTTCGCCAAAGATGAGCGGGGAGAGCGCCATGACAATGATGGGGCCGCAGTAGTACAGCAGCGAGGATACGCCGACGCCGATCGTCTGGTAGGCGCGGAACAGAAAAATCCAGCTGGCGCCCAGCGCAGCTCCCGAGAGGAGGAGGGCCGCGGCTTCGCGGGGACGAGATGGCGCCTGCAACTTATGGTGTTGGGTGATGGCAAGGATAGTGACAAGCGAGAGGGCGCCCAAAAACGTGCGCAGTAGCACGATATCGGAGCTCGGCAGCGCGATGGCAGCGGCGATGATGCCGTTGGAGCCAAACAATAGCAATGCTGCTAAGTACGTAAACAGTCCGTTGTTCATGCGCTTCCATCCCCTCTATATCCGAGCATGTTCACTATGGGTGAACTGGCTTTAGAAGAAAAGCGAATATAATGCATGGAAAACATGACAAAAACTCATACAAGGGTGGGGACGTGCCATGGAGACCAATATCCAAAAGATGCAAGTGCTGCTCGAGACGGTGCGTGCCGGCAGCTTTACGCGTGCTGCAGAGCGGCTGAGCTATTCGCAGTCGGGCGTGAGCCGCATGGTGGGCGACCTTGAGGCAGACTGGGGTTTTAAGGTGCTTGATCGCAGCCGCGAGGGCGTGGTGCTTTCTGCCGACGGGCGGCAGGTCATGCCGGCAGTCGAGGCGTTATGCGAAGAGTTTGGCCGCCTGCAGCGACGCGTGGACGAGATGCGAGGGCTCATGCGCGGCAAGATCTGTATCGGTACGTTTTCGAGTGTGGCGACTCATGTACTGCCGCCGGTGATCGCGCGCTTTCGCGCCGATCATCCGGATGTCGATTACGAGCTGCTGATGGGCGATTACTCAGAGATTGAACAATGGGTGGCTGAGGGTCGTTGTGACCTGGGCTTTATCCCGCGTGAGCCCCGAGAAAACGGCATGGCATCGCGGTCTTTGATGCGCGACGAGTTGATGGCGGTAGTACCGGCAGACTCTTTGCTTGCCACGGCGGAGGTCGTTTCTCTTGCCGATTTAGCCAACGAGCAGTTTATTCTGCTAGAACGCGGCACCGATGACGAGATTACGCCGCTGTTCCGTCGGGCGGGACTGACGGTGTGCTCCAAGCTGTCGACCTGGGATGACTATGCGATTATGGCCATGGTTGAGGACGGCCTGGGTGTGAGCATTCTTCCCGCGCTCATCTTGCGCCGTTGTCAGTTCGATGTTGCCGTGCGTTCGCTCGAGGGACATCCTCATCGGCAGATCAACGCCATATATCGAACGGCCGATGTTTCGCTTGCCGCCGCCCGTTTCCTCGAATACCTCTAAACGTGTACACACCATTGTTCGCTTTGGGCAAATCTCGGAGTC
>URIK01000158.1 GCA_900547855.1 uncultured Collinsella sp.
ACGAGATTCATGAGCGTCTCGTGGGCTCGGAGATGTGTATAAGAGACAGATCGTCACCTGCGGCATGCTGCTGCTCTCGGGCGCCGACTTTACCAGCCTGAACCCGGGCGCGATCATCATGCTGCTCTCTGCTTTTGTCTATGCCGGCCACATCATTGTGGCGAAGCGCTTTGTCGAAGATGTCGACCCGCTGGCTCTGGGCGTTTGGCAGCTGGGCTTCGGCGGCTTGTTCTCGGGTATCGTCGCATGCGTCTTTGGCGGCTTTACCCTTCCCAGTACGCCCAGCGAGATCGTGGTCGTCGTTGCGCTCGCACTCATCTGCTCTGCCTATGGCTTTATCACCCAAACGCTCGTGCAGCCCCACGTGCCTGCCGAGACCACCGGCTTCGCTTTCTCGCTCGAGCCGGTCTGCTCTGCTGTCTTCTCGTTCTTCCTGGTCGGCGAGGTCCTAAGCCCCATCGCCTTCTTTGGCGCCGCCCTCATCCTCACCGGCGTCATGGTGGCAACCGTCGAGCTTCCGCACCTCCGTGAACATGGACAGGCTCGCATGGCAGGAGCGCCCGAGCACGTCTCGTAGACCCCGCTCTTCATACAGCCGTGGCATAAAGGCAACCGGTGCGCCTTTACAATAGATGCCAACAGAGCATCTGCCATAAAGGAGCCCCATGGACACCGCAACCCGCGACCTCAACATAGCAACTTGGTTGGGCAATGCGCCGCAGCCGGTACGTGACACTACGAACCAGCTGCTCGAGCGTATCGCCCTTTTGCGTGCCGAGCAGACCATCTACCCGGCACAAGACGACATCCTCAATGCCCTCGCCTACACGCCGGCCGACCAGGTCAAGGTTGTCATCTTGGGTCAAGACCCCTATCACGGACCCAACCAGGCAATGGGGCTGTCGTTCTCGGTCCCCGCGACGCAAACCAAGTTGCCGCCAAGCCTGCGCAACATTTACAAGGAACTCAAAGCCGATCTGGGTTGTCCCATTCCCGCCACAGGAGACCTAACCCCATGGGCACAACAGGGCGTCCTGCTCCTCAACACTACGCTCACCGTGCGCGAGCATGCCGCCAACTCGCACGCCAAACTGGGCTGGAGCACGCTCACCGACTACGTTATCGAACGCTGCTGTCAGCTGCCCCAGCCGATAGTCTTTTTGGCATGGGGCCGCTTTGCCCAGCAGATGGTCGAAGGTAAGCTCGTCGCAACTGGTGCGGGCAAGGCAACCGACAAGTTCTGCCTGGCCTCCACACACCCCTCGCCGCTTTCGGCCAACCGTGCCACGGCAGAACTCCCCGCTTTTATGGGGTCGCGCCCCTTCTCCGCTGCCAATCGACTACTCGAACAGCACAGCTCGACCCCCGTCAACTGGACCTGCCTCGGCTAAAAATCGATACATCAAAAACGCGCCCGACAGCTTTCCATCGGGCGCGTTTCCTATTCGGGCCAAATAAATTGTGTGCGGCCGGCCTCGCCGCCATCGATCAGCAGACTCTGTCCGGTCATAAACCGGTTGGTCACGCCCACAAAGTAGATCCACTCGGCGATCTCTTGGGCGGTAGCCCAGCGTTTAAGCGGCGTGAGCTCCATAATCTGGTTCCACAGGTGCTCGTCTTCCATCACGCAACGGTTGAGCGGCGTGATAACGCCGCCCGGGTCCACACTGTTGGCGATGGCCTGCGGCGCCAGACGGTTTGCAAGGTTCTTGGTGTAGGCGATAACGCCGCCCTTGCTGGCGGCATAGGCGGGAAACTCCGATCCCGTATGTCCGCTCGCGGACCCCACATTGACCACGGATTTGATAGCCGGCGCAGGCTTGGCGGCGAGCCCCTCCCCCACAAAGGCGTAGCGCTCGGTCACGTTGATGGTGCCACACAGGTTGGCGGCGATATCGTCGGCCGAATCCTGCGTACCGGCAACGTTCACGATCACTTGGGGTTCAAGGTCGCCTGGAAACGAGTCCGGCTCGCGTACATCAACGATCAGATGGCGGTAGCGCTCGTGTTCGATCGCCGCCGGCAGCAGATCAAAGCCCACGACCTCGTGGCCCTCGTCCAAAAAGCGCTGCACGCACGCGGCTCCGATACCGCCCGAAGCGCCCGTGATCAAAACCCGCATACTTGCTCCTTAGGCGGTTGCGTGGCGCTCGAGGTACTCGGAGCCCACATTCTCGCGCTCCCAGCCGCGCACGACCTTGTAGCCCACGGGGCTCAGGAAGACCTCGCACAGCAGCTCGGCAACAGCGCCGGTCAGCGAGCACATAAGGACCTGCACCCAGGTCCAGCCAAAGAACGTGTGGCTTACCACAATGGCAAAGACCAGATTGTCGATAAACTGGCCAACACCCGTAGACACATAGGAGCGGAAGGCAAAGCTCGCAAAGTTATTCTTTTTGAGCATACGGCCGAGCGACTGGTTGAGCGTGGAGTTAACCACGGCAGAAACGAGCATTGCCAGCGAAGAGCCCAGCACCACGTACCAGGTGCCGCCGATGGTGGCGTTAAGGGCAGTGTTGACCTCGATCATGCCCGTGTCGTAGTAGGCGCCCCACATGCCGGGCGTGAGCGAGCATGCCCAAAAGCACAGGCTCACGGCCAGGTTGACCAGCAGTGCGAGGATAGAGATTTTAATGGATGCCTTGGCGCCAAAGCGCTTGCAGATCATGTCCTGGCACAAAAACGAAACCCAACTCACCACAAAGCCGCAATCGAGTGCCAGATACGGCAGGCTGATGAGCTCTTTGTTGGCCAGCAGGTTCATCATGATGACGCTCACGAAAAACAGCGAAACCGTTGCCGCGGGAATGCTCCGCAACAGGACCTTGTAGTCCTCCATGACCTTCTTGATCATTATGTACTCCTTTGGTTTTAGGTTTAACGAGCAGGATATCGGACCCGAACTGCTCGGACGCCCCGGTCTTGAGACGACGGTGGGTATAATAGCCGCTCACACGGCATATGGCAAGCAAACGGCGCGGCAGCCCCGCAGAGCCACCGCGCCGATACGTTAAAAGGCTACGTTGCCAAACTCCGACAGGATCAGGTCGGGGTTGTGGTCGGTTGCCCAATCCACGTTCCACGGGCTCGTGAACAGCAGCAGCTTACCGCCGCGCATGTCCTCGACGCGCAGCGTGTCGCGCGTGAGCGAAAGGCCTGGGATATCAATAGTGTCGGGGTCGTTCTGGATCCAGCGGATGTCCGTATAGGGCAGCGGCTGGCGACGAACCTCAACACGGTACTCGGCCTTGAGGCGGCGCTCGAGCACCTCAAACTGCAGCACGCCGACCACGCCCACGATGACGCTCTCCATGCCGGCGCCCAGCTCGCGGAAGATCTGGATGGCGCCCTCCTGGGCAAGCTCCTCCATACCCTTGACGAACTGCTTGCGCTTGAGCGTATCGACCTGCGTAATGCGAGCGAACATCTCGGGGGCAAACGTCGGGATCTGCGGATACTGCACGCGGCGCTTGCCAGAGCACACGGTGTCGCCGATGCTAAAGATACCCGGATCGAACAGGCCCACGATATCGCCCGCGTACGCCTCGTCCACGATGGCACGGTCATCGGCCATCATCGACGTGCCCGTGGCAAGCTTAAGCTTGCGGTTGCCCTGCACGTGGAAGGCGTCCATGCCGCGCTCGAACTTGCCCGAGCAAATACGCACAAAGGCGATGCGGTCACGGTGGTTCTTGTCCATGTTGGCCTGAATCTTAAACACGAAGCCGCTGAAGTCGTCGCGGCAGGGATCGACCGGCTCGCTGGTGAGCGTATCGGTATAGGCGCGCGGCGTCGGGGCCAGACGCAGGAACTCCTTGAGAAAGGGCTCCACGCCAAAGTTGGTGAGCGCCGAGCCAAAGAACGCCGGGCTCAGCTTGCCGCAGGCCACGGCATCCAAGTCGAGCTCGTCGCCGGCGCCATCGAGCAGCTCGATGTCGTCCATCAGGTTCTTATGGTTTTCCTCGCCGATGAGCTCATTCATGGCAGGGTCGCCCAGCTCGGCCTCGACCTCGGCGACCTTCTTGGTGGCGTTGGCGTGGCCGTCGCCCTCAAAGGCAATGACGCGACGAGTCTGACGATCGAACACGCCGCGGAAGTTGCGGCCGCTGCCGATCGGCCAGTTCATGGGATACGTATTGATGCCCAGGACATTCTCGATCTCTTCCATGAGCTCAAACGGATCGCGAGCCTCGTGGTCGAGCTTGTTCACAAAGGTGACTGTCTCTTATACACATCTGACGCTGCCGACGACTAGTCGAGTGTAGATC
>URIK01000159.1 GCA_900547855.1 uncultured Collinsella sp.
GGATAAGATCATCGCCGATCGCGTGGGCAACAAGGGCGTGGGCTTTAACTCCGAGATCGCCGGCCCCACCTCGGTCGACGAGAACGACCTGCTGCGTCAGGTGCTCCCGCAGGACCTCAACGCCTTTGGCATGATCCCCGAGTTCGTGGGTCGTACGCCCGTCGTCACCCAGACGCAGGCGCTCGACGAGGACGACCTGGTGTCAATCCTGACCGAGCCCAAGAACGCCGTGGTGCGTCAGTACCGCAAGATGTTCCAGCTCGAGGACGTTGAGCTTGAGTTTGAGGACGCGGCCCTGCACGAGATCGCCCGCATGGCGCTCGCCCGCAAGACCGGCGCCCGCGGCCTGCGCTCCATCTGCGAGGACGTGTTGCAGCAGACAATGTTCGATCTGCCCAGCGAGGAAGGCGTCACCAAGGTCATCGTGACCGAAGCCTCCGTAAAGGGCGAAGAACAGCCCCAGCGCATCTACGACTAAACCAGCCTAAAACGTGTTTGCAAATAGCCTCCGACCACCCGCGGTCGGAGGCTATTTTATATATACGCAATAACCCCAACTACCTGTGTTATTCTGTGTGTTTGTTTAAAGTCTCAGCAAAGTCCATTCAGACTGAAGTAATCGATACCTAAGGGGAGGAATGTAGGCCCGATTTTCGTAGATTCCGCACGAGCCGAAGACCACTTAATGTGGTCTTCGTGCGAGCCAGGACTTGACCGAGCGAAAATCGGGCCTACATTCCTCCCCGATGGGCAAGGGAGAGATATATGGAAGAAATGCCCAAGAACTACGATCCGTCGACCAACGAGCCGGCGATCCTACAGAAGTGGCTCGACGGCGGCTACTACAAGCGCCGCGAGGGCGTGGGCGACTGCACCGTCACCATTCCGCCTCCCAACGTGACCGGCAAGCTCCACATGGGCCACGCCACCGACGACTCCATCCAGGACGCCATCATCCGCATGGCCCGCATGCGCGGCAAGTCCACGCGCTGGGTGCTGGGCACCGACCACGCCGGTATCGCTACGCAGACCAAGGTCGACAAGAAACTCAAGAGCGAGGGCATTAGCCGCCTGGAGATCGGTCGCGACAAGTTTGTCGACGCTTGCTGGGATTGGACCCACGAGTACGGCGGCATCATCGTCGAGCAGATCAAGCGTATGGGCTGCTCCGTTGACTTCGATAACGAGCGCTTTACTATGGACGAGGACTACGCGCAGGCCGTGCACAAGGTCTTCTGCGACTGGTACCACGACGGTCTGATCTACCGCGGCAAGCGCATCGTCAACTGGTGCCCCAACTGCACCACCGCCATCTCGGACGACGAGGCCGAGTACAAGGACGAGAAGGGCCATCTGTGGCACCTGCGCTATCCGCTGACCGAGCCGGTCAACGGCCAGGACTACATCGTCGTCGCCACCACGCGCCCCGAGACCATGCTCGGCGACACAGGTGTCGCCGTCTCCCCGAAGGACCCCGAGAAGGCCGCCTTCGTGGGCAAGACCGTCAAGCTTCCCATTGTCGACCGCGAGATCCCCATCTTTGAGGATTGGCATGTCGACGCCAACTTTGGCTCCGGCTTTGTCAAGGTCACCCCGGCCCACGACCCCAACGATTACGCTATGGGTCAGGCTCACGACCTGCCGCAAATCAATATCTTCGATGAGCACGCGGTGGTCGTCGAGGGCTATGGCGAGTTTACCGGCATGAACCGCGATGAGTGCCGCGAGGCCGTCATCAAGTGGTTCGAGGAGCACGACCTGCTCGATCACGTCGAGGACCTCGATCACTCCGTCATGCACTGCTACCGCTGCGACGCTGCGCTTGAGCCGTGGCTGTCCGAGCAGTGGTTTGTGGCTGTTGACAAGCTCAAGGGGCCGGCGCTTGACGCCGTTAACTCCGGTAAGGTTACCTTCCACCCCGCGCGCTGGACGCAGACCTACACCACCTGGATGGAGAACCTTAAGGACTGGTGCATCAGCCGCCAGCTGTGGTGGGGCCACCGCATCCCCGTGTTCTACTGCGAGGACTGCGGTTGGGAGGACGCCCTGACCGAGGACACCGACGTGTGCCCCAAGTGCGGCGGTCATCACGTGCACCAGGACGAGAACGTGCTGGACACGTGGTTTAGCTCGCAGCTGTGGACCTTCGCCACGCAGGGCTGGCCGCAAAAGCCGGAGCTGCTCGAGGGCCATCACCCCACGACGGCGCTCGTCACCGCGCGCGACATCATCGCGCTGTGGGTTGCCCGCATGGTCATGAGTTCGCTGTACTTCCTGGACGAGGTGCCGTTTAAAGACGTCGTCATCTATCCGACGATTCTTGCCAAGGACGGAAGCCGTATGTCCAAGTCCAAGGGCAACGGCGTTGACCCCATGGACCTCATTGGCATGTACGGCGCCGACGCCATGCGCTACAACCTGCTGACGCTGTGCACCAACAACCAGGACGTCAAGTTTGACGCGAACATCGATAAGAAGACCAAGAAGCTCATCGACAGCCCGCGTACCGACCAGGCTAAGTCGTTTGTGACCAAGATCTGGAACGCAAGCCGCTTCCTGCTTATGAACATGGAGGGCTACACGCCCGGCGAGCCCGTCGTGGAGACGCCGGCCGACGCCTGGATGTTCAGCCGCCTGGCAAAGGCCGTGAAGATGGTCACCGAGGGCATCGAGAACTACACCTTTGGCGATATGGCCCGCGGCGTGCAGCAGTTCTTCTGGAACGAGGTCTGCGACTGGTACGTCGAGGTCACCAAGGCCCGCTTGAAGGGCGAGGGCCGTCTGCAGGCTCAGCGTAACCTGATCTTTGTGCTCGATACCTCCATTCGCTTGATGCACCCGCTTATGCCGTTTGTCACCGAGGAGATCTGGGACAACATGCCGGCGAGCGTGCTCGACCTGGATGCCGAGGGCAACGTGAACCGCGCTGAGGCGCTCATGATTGCCAAGTGGCCGGAGCCCGCCGACTACGCTAAGTATGTCGATGAGCCCGCCGAGCGCGCGTTTGAGCTGTGCCGCGCCGTCGTTTCCGCCGCTCGCGCCACGCGCTCGCGTTACCGCTTGAGCCCCAAGGCCGAGCTCGACGTGGTCGTGCGCGCCGGTGCCGAGGACATCGAGAAGCTCGAGAGCCTGCGCTCGACGATTGAGCCGCTGGCGAACACGGCTTCGCTGATCATGGGCACCGACGTTGAGAAGCCGGCTGCGAGCATCGCCGTGGTCGACAGCGGCGTCGAGGTCTTTGTGGTGCTCGAGGGCAAGGTTGACCTTTCGGCCGAGAAGGCGCGCCTGGAGAAGGAGATTGCCGCGGCCCAGAAGGAGCTCGCCGGCTGCGAGAAGACGCTTGCCAACGAGGGCTTTGTGGCCAAGGCCGCGCCCGCGGTGGTCCAGAAGAAGAGGGACCGTGCAGCAGAGCTCAAGGAGATCCTGGCGGCACTGACTGCTCAGGTTGCTGACTTCTCGTAAGGTGGACTGTGGGGCGCGGTTTGGGGCATTGCTCGCCACTGCGAACAGTCCTGCTCGCACGAAGGCCACATTAAGTGGCCTTCGGCTCGTGCGGAACTTGTATCGAGCAAAGCCCCAAACCGCTCCCATAGCGGTTACGGGGGCGTCCGCTGCCTGGTAGGGCCACTTGGTTGCGGCCTTGAGGTCGCTGCAAGGCGGTGTTTGGCTGATATTTTGAATGGGAGGGGCTCGCTGTTGATTCGGGCCTCTTTTTATGTTGAGGGGACTTTGGGTTATGGCTAAGCGTTCTGGGTCGTATGTCGTTCCTTTCTCGTTTGAGCTGCTTTCGTTTGATGAGGCTGTGGGGCTGGCTGCTGATACGGGGCGGATTTCTGGGGATGCTGGTCCTCTGCTTGAGACGGTTGTCGATATGCTCGATGAGTTGGGGCGTCCGGACGAGTACTTTGATTGCATTCAGGTCGCCGGTACCAATGGCAAGACTTCGACTACGCGTTTTTCGGCTGCCATTCTTCGTGGTGAGGGGTTAAAAACCGCACTGTATACGTCTCCGCAGCTGGTGCGCTATCCCGAGCGCATGGAGGTTGACGGGCGCGTTGTGAGCGACGAGGCCTTTGCCCGTGGCGTTTCGGCGGCTGTCGAGGCGGGGCGTCGCGTGAATGCCCGTCGTGTGCCGGCGGGGGAGCGTGACTATACCATCACGCCGTTTGACCTGCTGACGGCTGCTGCGCTTGTGGTCTGTCTCTTATACACATCTGACGCTGCCGACGACTAGTCGAGTGTAGA
>URIK01000160.1 GCA_900547855.1 uncultured Collinsella sp.
CTACACTCGACTAGTCGTCGGCAGCGTCAGATGTGTATAAGAGACAGATACTGCGGTTCGAGCGAACAAACTGCTGCCTACGGAACTCCTCGATATAAACGGCAGGCTCCAGATCGAAGGCAAGCTCCTCGATGCCAAAGTCCTCCAGGCAGTCATCGACCTCAAAGACGTAATCGATATCGAAATCGCAGGCATCATGTGCTAGGCGCGCCTCAAAGCGCATGCCCTCGGACAACAGCTGGTAGGCAGGGACCTGCGAAGCGGCATCGCCCAAGCAGGCGCGCAGGGTACGCTCCCCCGTTTTGCCAAAATCGAGAGCATGGCGGGCGCTCGGGTTCGTTGCCGTCAGCACGTCTTTACGGGCAGTCTGAGACCATTGAACGGCATTGACGAGTGCGACCTCTTCGCCCGCGAGAATCTCGGGGACGGTCTCAGTAAACTGATTCCAGCGGGACTTACTGCTCGAAAGCATGGTGCCAACAAGTACCACATAGCCGAGCTTGAGGTCCTCGGGGTCCGTCTCGCGAACAAGGTCGAGGTCACACACGACCAAGCCCGGTTCGGGACGGAACGCGATGGCGGGAAGCGCATTCGCCGACGAGGCGACGAGCGGCTTCATGGTCGTCGCGACCGTGAGCATGGCGTCGAAGGTCGTCGGCAACAGCGCGCACTCGGTTCGGCCGCACCACTGGTTGGCGCACCAGCTAACAACCGAGCAGGTTGCGGCATCGCCAACGGCGACAACCAGATCGTCGCAGGTAATGCCGTTGGCAGACAGGGCGCCAAAGATCGCATCGGCATCGGCCAGCGTGGCACCAGCAGGCGAAAGCTCAAGGACTAGCAGCGACACGGCAAAGCCGGCGTCGACCAGCGCATGCTCGACGACCTCACCAAAACGCTCTGACGTGTCGTCGTTCCAAACGACCATCGCGCGCTTAGGCTTGCCCACAGCCGAGGAAAACATGCGCGACAGCTCATCGAACGCGTCCAATCCGACGCGGACATCGACACTGCGGTTTTGGAAATTGATCAGTTGACGGCGAATCATAGCAGCCCACGCTCCAAAAGCATCTCGGCACAAAGGTAGGAAACGTCCTCGAAGGACTTGTTGCGAATATCAAGGGTAAGGTCGGCGGCCTGGCGATACAGCGGACGGCGATGCTCAAACAGGCGCGCGGCATGCTCGGGAGAGCGAAAATCGGGGCGCGTGTCGGACCGACGAATCTGGCGAATCGAATCCTCAAAGTCGCCCTCGAGGTACACGCACGTACCCATTTCGTGCATCAGCTCAATATTCACCGGCGTCTCGACGATACCGCCACCGCACGAAACCAACAGGCTACGCTCGCTTTGGAGCGAACGGAGCGCCGAGGTCTCGAGCTCGCGAAAACGACCCTCACCCTCAGTCTCAAAAATCTCGGTTACCGACTTGCCGCAACGGCGCACGACCAGGCGGTCGGTATCGATAAAATGCCGCTTGAACATGGTTCCGACGTTGCGCGCGAGCGTCGATTTGCCCGCGCCCAAAAAGCCGATAAAGAAGATATGGTCGCAGCCGTGTTTGGTGTGCTGGGACATAGCGAGACCTATTCCTCGCAGGGAAGGTCGCGCAGGGCCCGGCGCTCAAAGATACGGAAGATCTGCGTATACCACAGGTCCTGCGTCGCCTGCGGCTTAACCAAGATGGTATCGACGCCGGCGAAGTTGCCGCTCCACACGTCCGTGTAGAGCTGATCACCGATCAGCACCGCCTCGTCGGCCGTGGCGCCGAGGCGCTTAAGACCCGCCTTGAGGGCAAACGGCGCCGGCTTCATAGCGTGGCTGATGGCCTCGAGTCCCAGCTCGCGTGCAGAGCTCATGACCTGGTCGCGATGCCAGTTGTTGGACACCATGCACAGCTTAAAACCTTTGGCGCGGGCGGCGTCGAGCCAAGCGGAAACCGCGGTGGGAACCTGCTCGGTGTCGCGCGGCACGAGGGTGTTATCGCGATCGAGCAGAATGGCGCGTTTACCGTCGGCCCACAGGGTATCAAGGTCGATGCGATCGACCGAGGCAACGTATCGTTTGGGGCTAAAAATCCTCATGTTAATTCCAAGACTGTTGATGCTCTTCGTAGGTTTGCGAGAAGTACTCCTCGTCCTGCGTAATGTAGAAATACAGGTCCTCGGAGTCGGTCGGCTCAAGCGTGGCCTTGAGTGCCTCGAGCGACGGAGAGCAGATGGGCGTGGGCGGCAGACCCTCGTGTTTATAGGTGTTATACGGACTATCGCTCTGCAGGTCGTCGGCGGTAACCTCGCCACCGGTGACATACATCATGGTCGCATCGCTGTTGAGATAGCGCAGACCGTCGAGCTTGCCGGCAAGGCGGTTGTAGAAGACCGAGGCCACGTGCGCACGTTGATCGGCGTTGAGGCCCTCGCGCTCAACGATAGAGGCCAAGTTGACGATGTCGTAGTCGGACATCTCCACACCGTAGCGTTCCTTGATCTTGGCTTCGCAGCTCGCAAAGTCAAGCGACTTGTACTCGGTCTTAAACTGATCGAGCATAGCGCGAATCACGCCATCGGCCGTCGGCGAATCACCCAACGAATAGGTCTTGGGGAACAAGAAACCCTCGAGCGAGTCGTTGGCGGCGCCCTTAAGGAAGCTATAGTCGTCCACGTAGTTGGAGGCCTTGGCCTGGTTGAGGAAGTCTTCCTTAGAGATGCTGTCGTAGGCCTGAGCCACACGGTCGGCGACTTGATCGACCGTCAGGCCCTCAGGGATAGTCAGCGTATTGGAGCCCGCGTTGGGGCCTTCCATGAGCTGCTGAACAACCTTGGTCGCATCCATGAGTGTGGTGAACGAATAATCACCAGGCTTGAGCGACATATCGGCGTTGAGCTTTTTCACCGCCGCATAGTAATCCTTGGGATTTTCTACGATATGGTTCTCGGAGAGAATCGAAGCGATGCTGTCACCCGAGGCACCATCGGGAATCGTGATAGTAACCTGCTGGCCTGCAACGACTTTCGCACCCTCACCGCCAAAGAAGCCCTTGACGGCTGGCACGACAAAGAAAACGATCGCGACAAGCGCAAGCACGGCAACAACGCCACCGATAATCATAGGCACCGGGGAGCTTTTCTTTTGAGCACCGCGACGAGCATGCGTGTTGTAGCTCGAGCGGGTCGCCGGAGCAACGTCATGCGAACCACGAGCGTGATGCGAATGCGATTGGGGGGCCTGCGTTCGCTGGGTAGGTGCCTGCTGCTTAAAGCGGGTGCCGCCTGCAGGCTGGGCCGTACGAGCAGTGGGCTGCTGAGCCGCGTGAGAAGCCGAATGCTGAACCGAACGAGCAGAAGGCTGCTGACCCGTCCGTTGAACAGGTTGGGCCGAACGAGAGAAGGACTGCGCCGGGCGCGCGGCAGGCTGAGCTGCGCGCTGCGTCGGCTGTGCCGGACGCTGGCCAGGCTGGGCACGGCGCGACGCCGGCTGCTGTGTACGATTCGGCTGGCGCGGATCGGAAGCACTAGGCATGCGAAACCTCCTCGTTTTTACGATCGAGCCACGTCTGCAAAAACAGGCTGGCGGCAATCATGTCGATCTTGCCCCTCATCTGCTTTTCGTTGAGTCCCTGCTCGCGCAGGATACGCTTGGCCTCTTGCGAGGACAGACGCTCGTCCTCAAACTCCAACGGAAGATCGAGCTCGTCGGCAATCTTTTGCGCCACAGCGGCAACGCGCTCGGCCTGAGGGCCGGGCTCACCGGCCATGGTCAGGGGACGTCCGCTTACCAGGATGTCGGGCTCATAGTCCTCAACCAGGTAGCGGAACGTCTTGGCCATACCGGTGACCTCGGCAGCCGGAAGCACCTTGACAGGCATCGCCATCTTGCCATCACGGCTCGAGACGGCGATGCCAATCCTGGTCTCCCCTATGTCCAGCGCGAGCGCAACCACAGCGACTTCTTAGATTCTTAGGCGCCGAGCGCGGTCTTAGCGGCCGCGAGGGCATCGGCGATGCCGGCAGCATTCTTGCCACCGGCCTGGGCCATGTTGGGACGACCGCCACCGCGACCGTCGACCAGGCCCGCGATCTGCTTGATCACGTTACCGGCGTGGAACCCGGCCTTCACGGCGTCATCGGAGCCGGCAGCGAGCAGGGCCGGAGTGCCCTTCTCAGTCACGCTGGCGACGACACAAGCGACAGGGCCGGCGACCTTCTGATGCTGTCTCTTATACACATCTGACGCTGCCGACGACT
>URIK01000161.1 GCA_900547855.1 uncultured Collinsella sp.
AGCTTATAGGCCTTGACGAAGTCGGCATTCTTCTCATCGTCGGCAGAGAACGGGGTCATGAGCAGCACGCCCTCGGCAAGAGAGGTGTCGAAGCCCTCAACGGAGAGCAGGCCGTCCATGCCGTCGGTACCCATGAGCGTCATGTCGTAGCCCATGTCCTTGGCGTTTTTGAGCAAAACAGACGCAGGCGTGTAGTAGATCGGGGCAAAGATAAGCGTGGCGCCGGCCTCCTTGGCCTTGGTGAGCTGGTTGGTAAAGCTCGTGGAGGAATCGTCCTTAAAGGTCTCGGTATCGACGATGTCGAGCTTGGACGCCTTGGCCTGCTCGGCAAAAGCGTCGGCAACGCCCGAGCTATACGTATCGCCGGAGTTGTAGAACAGGGCGATCTTGGCATCCGCGTACTTCTCGGCCAAGAACTTCGCGGCGCTGGCGCCCATGGTGGGATCGGTGAAGCAAACCTGAAAGACCGTGGTCTTATCCTTGGTGACGTCGAGCGACGAGGCCGAAGGCGTGACCATGAGCATATCGTCGGCGATCTCGCCCGAGACGGCGACGGCGGCACCGGTGGTAACGGGGCCGACGAGTGCCTGCATGCCCCAGTCGCACAGGGTATTGAAGGCGTTGATAGCCTTCTCGCCGTCGGCGACGTCATCCTCGGACTTAAGCGAGAGTTTGAGGTCCTTGGTCGAGAAATCCTTGGCGGCGAGCTTGGCACCCTTCTCGGCCGAAACGCCATAGGTTGCCGCGGCGCCGGTCAGAGGGTCGATGACACCGATCTTGAAGGTCTTGCCGTCATCGGCGGAGCCGCCGTCCGAGCCACCCGACGAGCAACCAGCGAGTGCGGCGGCGGTGCCGAGCGCCGCGGCGCCGGCGAGAAAGTTCCTACGGCTGAGCGTGCTGTTGATGTTGAACATGGTGTCCCCCTTTTTTTCGCTGGCCGCGGTGCGGCCGTCTTGCGGTACGGGGCAAACCTTATGGCGCAAACGTTGACAGTTTGTTACGGAGTTTCGTTTGTAGCGAGCATGTTTCCAATGTTTCCGCAGCGTTTCGGGGGTGCCGTTTTGTGCGACTCCTGTTGCCTGGCGAGCACGCGCCCTCGGTTCACGCTAGAATGCACTCAACCTTTAAGCGGTTAATCCATCCATAAGATGCACGAAGGAGCTATCTATGAGCGAACCCCTGCGCACCGTGAACGTCGGTCTGATCGGTCTGGGAACCGTCGGCGGCGGCGTGGCCCGTCTGATCAAGAGCCACCACGATGAGTACCTGGCAGCCTACGGCATCGACCTTAAGCTGACCCGCGCCTGCGCGCTTGCTTGGGAGCAGGCCGAGGCAGCCGGTATTGAGCGTGAGGCCTTTACGAGCGACTGGCACGACGTCGTCACCGACCCCGCCGTCGACATCGTCGTCGAGCTGATCGGCGGCGAGCACCCCGCGACCGAGATCTTTACCACCGCCTTCGAGAACGGCAAGCACGTCGTCTCTGCCAACAAGGCCCTGCTGGGCCGTCACGTCGAGACGCTTGCCGAGAAGGCACGCGCGTGCGGCGTGCAGATTAAGTGCGAGGCCAGCTGCGGCGGCGGCATCCCCATCGTGAGCACGCTCGAGCACGACTTGGTGGGCAACAAGATCCTGACCATCGCCGGCATTCTCAACGGCACCACCAACTACATCCTGTCGCGCATGGACGCCGAGGGCGCCGATTACGCCGACGTGCTCGCCGACGCCCAGGCCAAGGGCTACGCCGAGGCCGACCCGTCCGCCGACGTCGACGGCTTCGACGCCGCCAGCAAGACGGCGATCCTCGCCTCCATCGGCTTTGGCACCCGCGTGACCACCGATGATGTGTACCAGCAGGGTATCCGTACCATCGGCGCCGAGGACATCGCCCAGGCCCGCGAGCTCGGCTACACCATTAAGCTGCTCGGCATCGCCCGCAACACCGACGCCGGCGTCGACGTTCGCGTGCACCCCACGCTGATCCCTGCCGATCACATGCTCGCCAAGGTCAACGGCGCCATGAACGCTGTCTACGTGGTAGGCGACGCCGTGGGCGAGACCATGTTCTACGGTGCCGGCGCAGGCTCCTTCCCCACCGCGAGCGCCGTCGTGGGCGATATCCTGTCGCTCTCCGAGCAGATCAGCCGCGGCGTGGCTCCGCTGCCCGAGATTGAGCCCTATGGTCACAATCTCGCCTTTAAGCCCATGGACGAGCTCCAGACCAAGTACTATGTGCGCCTGAAGGTCGCCGACCGCGTGGGCGCCCTGTCCGAGACGGTCGACATCTTTGCCAAGCACAGCATCTCGATCTCGCTCATCAACCAGGTCGAGGACGGCAAGTCGGGCGTCAGCGATGCCTGCTCGGTCATCTTCCTGACGCACCGCGCGCTCGAGAAGAATGTCCAGGCTGCCGCCGCCGAGCTTGCCAGCGTCGACTGCGTGGCCGAGGTCGCCAACGTCCTGCGCATTGAGGACGTTGAGGCTTGGACCGAAGGCGTTATGGCGAACTAGTCCAGTCCTTGGCACACAACATAGCACCTGAGGGGCTCCCGTCCGTTTGGATGGGAGCCCCTTTGTTTGACGTTCATCAAGCAAAAGTTTGAACAACTTGGCCATTCGCTGACAACCGAGGGTGCCGTTTACCGATATGCGAACGAAGTTGATTTTGCGCGCCGTTATGCTGTGCTGCGTATGTCCACCCCCGAAGAATGGAGGCACCATGTTGCTCGAGGGTAAGAAAGCAATCATCACCGGAGGCACGCGCGGCATCGGCTATGCCATCGCCTGCCGTTTTATCGAGGAGGGCGCCGCCGTCACCGTCTTTGGCTCGCGTCAAGAGACCGCCGATGCGGCCGTTGAGAAGCTGACAGCCGCCTATCCCGACGCCAAGGTCTGGGGCCGCTCCTGCGACCTCACCTCACTCGAAGCCGTGACTGAGGCCTTTACCCAGGCTGCAGCCGACATGGGCGGCTTGGACACGGTCGTCAACAATGCCGGTATTTCCCAGCGTTCACCCCTCTTGGACTACACGGCCGAGGAGTTCGCCAAAGTTATGGACCTCAACGTCGTCGCCGTCTTTAACGGCCACCGGGCAGCCGCTAAGATTATGACCGAGGCTGGCCACGGCGGCACCATCACCACCACGAGCTCAATGGTCGCCAAGTACGGTCAGCCCTCTGGCGTCGGTTACCCCACGTCCAAGTTTGCCGTCAACGGCATGGTCCAGTCGCTCTCGCGCGAGCTCGCCCCCATGGGTATTCGCGTCAATGCTGTCGCACCTGGCGTAACCAAAACCGATATGGTCGCCAACCTGCCCGAAGAGGTTATTAAGCCCATCGTCGCCACCATTCCGCTGGGTCGCATGGGCGAGCCCGAGGATGTCGCCAACGCCTTTGTTTTCCTGGCGAGCGACATGTCCTCCTACGTCACGGGCGCCGTGCTCCCCGTCGACGGAGCCGCCCGCTCCTAGGGAGCCACAAGCTTTGGCTTCAAGCCTCAACATAGCTCAACCAAAAAGGCGCGCCGTCTGCATCAACCGCAGGCAGCGCGCTTTCTCTTGTTATGAAAGGGAAACTATGTCCCAGTATTTCGGATCAGAACGGGGCACGGTTTTCCCCAGGACCTCCTTGCGGAAACTGCGTCCCGTTTTGAACGCCGATTCTGGGATACCGTTTCCGCAACGGGTCTCTCGCGGAAACTGCATCCCACTCTGAGCGCCCATTCCGGGACACAGTTTCCCAACGGCCCCCGTTTCGGAAACCACATCCCGTTCCGAGCCTTCAAAGCGGGACGCGGCTTCCCCGAGAGAGTATCGACTACTTGCCGTCGTCGTCCTCGGCTTCTTCTCTTGCATAGAGCTCCAGCATGCGGCGGCGGTATTCGCGCACGGCGAGCTTGGCGCGCTCCAGACGGCGGCGCTCGCGCGGGGTCAGCTCGGACGGGTCGACCTCGTCTCCATAGGTCTTATCGGCAAGTAGGTGCGCCGCGTCCACGATGCGGGCATCGACGTGGCCGCTCGCCGCCTCGGCGGAAAGACGCTCGGCAATCGCATCGAGCGTAGGCAGGCCCTCGAATACGCGACCATGGCCATGCGAAGTCAGCAGC
>URIK01000162.1 GCA_900547855.1 uncultured Collinsella sp.
ATCTACACTCGACTAGTCGTCGGCAGCGTCAGATGTGTATAAGAGACAGGGGCTGGACAGGGCAAGGATCGAAACGCAGCTTCACCGCTGAGTTTTCAACGAACGTTGTAAAACTGGTGCAAAAAAAGGAGAACAGAATCATGAAAAAGAACCCGCAGATGCCCTCGGCGCGGCGCATCCTCGGCATGGTGGTCGGGATTGTGATCATCGGGCTGGGCATTGCACTGTTCAAGCAGTCTCACCTTGGCAACGACTCCATCAGCGCACTGAATATGCGTCTGGCCGAGATGCTGGGCATCTCGCTGGGCGTGCAGAACCTGTGCACGAACATCCTGTTCTTTGCACTGCAGTTCTGGTTCGGGCGCAAGTACATCGGCCTTGGAACCTTTGTCAACGGCATCGGCGTCGGGTTCATTGTCACGGCCTTCTACGACTCCATTGCGGCTCACTTTGGCCCGGCCGAGGCGCTGGGCCTGCCGGTGCAGCTGCTGTGGGTGAACCTGGTCACCGATTGCTTCCCCGCGCTCGCGCTGGGCATGGAGGACGCCGAGGGCGACATCATGAAGCGCAAGCCGCGCAACGCCAAGGACGGTGTCTTTGCCGGACATATGGGTCTGGACTGCGTGGTCCAGGGCCTAATCATCACCGTGCTGGTGCTGGCGAGCTTCTTTGTGGGCGTGTACTTTGACATGGGCTACATCCACATCGCCGATATGATCGCCGGCAATGCCGACGAGGAAGGCGTGATGATGGCGTTCATCACGCTCAACATGGTCGAGATTTTCCACTGCTTCAATATGCGCAGCCGTCGTGCGTCGCTGTTCACCATGAAGAAGCAGAACAAGTGGCTGTGGGCTTCCGCCGCGCTGGCACTGGTGCTGACGGTGATCGTGACCGTGCAGCCGACGCTTGCCGAGATGTTCTTTGGCCCCGTGACGCTTGAGCTCAAGGGCGTTCTTGCCGCGCTGGGCCTGGCCTTCCTGATCATCCCGCTGATGGAGATCTACAAGGCGATCATGCGCGCTGTGGAGAAAGAGTAACGTACCTGTCCGGGCCCGCCCCACGCCCTTTCTCCCTCACTGGTCCTCGCGCTTCGCGCTGCGGGATCGTTCGGGAGAAAGGGCTTCCGGGGCGGGCCCTGCGGTATCCTTGCTGGCTTTTCTCCCGCGCGGATGATAAAGGGCTGAGGGAAAGTTTGTGAGCTGGTCGGGCTTTGCCCGGCCAGCTCTTTTTGATTTAAAATACCTGCTCAGTTGTGATTTATGGTGCTGGGAGGCGCTTGTGGGCAAGGCTAAGGCTAAGGCGAAGAAAAAGACGACGGGGGCGCGGGCTAAGCGCGATCGTCGTCGGAAGCTTGCGACCGAAGCCCCTGCATCTGCTGAGGAGTTGCTGGCAAGCGTACCGGGGCTTGACGCGCTGCAGGATGTTCCGGCGTTCGATGACCTGCCGGTCGATGCGGCTCAGCAGGCTGCATTTGACGACTTTTGCGCACAGGCCGAGGAGCCCGAGCAGATGCAGCTCGGTGCCGTGGTGCGCCTGGACCGCGGGTTTCCGCTGGTGGCGACTGCCGATGACACGTTTCGTGCCGAGCATGCCGTAGGGTTTGCCAAGTCGCGTGGCGAGGACGAGGTCTTGCTGCCCGCCGTGGGCGACCGCGTGGCGGTTCGCCGTGCTCCTGGGCACGACATGGGCGTGATCGAGTGCGTACTGCCGCGCCGTACGAGCTTTGAGCGTTGGCGTGGCCGTGCCCGCGGTGAGCGCCAGGTGCTCTGCTCCAACGTGGATAGCGTGCTGATCGTGCAGGCGCTCGGCGCCGGCGAGGTGCTGCTCGACCGCGTGGCGCGCTCGCTGGTACTGGCGCTCGACTGCGATGCCGAGCCGGTGGTGGTGCTCACCAAGGCCGACCGCTGCGAGGCCGATGAGCTCGAGCGCGATCTGGGCCGTGTGCGCCGTCTGGTGGGTTCGGACGTGCGCGTGATCGTGACGTCTTCTGCCGAGGGCCGTGGCCTGGACGAGGTGCGCGCCTGCGTGCCGGCTGGGAGCTGTGCCATGATCTTGGGCGAGTCGGGCGCCGGCAAGTCAACGCTGCTCAATGCGCTGCTGGGCCACGATGCGCTGGCCACTGGCGGCGTGCGCGAGCGTGATGACCAAGGCCGCCACACCACGGTTGCGCGCGTGATGGTGGCGCTGCCGGGCGACGCCGGCGTGATCGCCGATGCCCCGGGCCTGCGCAGCCTGCCGCTCGTGGGTCATGAGCGGGGTCTGGCGTGTGCCTTCCCCGAGATCGTCGAGGCGTCGCGTGCGTGCCGGTTTGGCGACTGCACGCATACCCACGAACCGGGCTGCGCCGTTCGCGAGGCCGAGGATGCCGGGCAGATCGACAGCCTGCGCCTGGAGACGTTCCAAAATCTGGCGTCATCCATGCGTGTGAGTGCTCAGATGCTCGATCCCGATGTCCATCTGTAATCGAATCTACCTATGACAGCCGTCTCCCAATGGCACGGGGGGCGGCTTTTTTATTGCCGATGCGCCCCTAAACGTGCGTTTTGCCGACGTGCTGACCAAAACCTTGCCACGAGCTTGACGGACCGGTCAGCTTTTGGTCGGCAATTGGTTTGACACTCAAAACCAAGATCGCGATCGCGTCGTTTTGCTGCTTGCCCGCTCGGACAATGGTGGTACGGGCATCCGCCCGGTGCTACCTTGAGAGGAGCGGCCGTGAACAAGAGCAAGCGCATCGCCATCAGTCTGATCGCGGGCGTGCTCGCCGCGTTGCTCTGCATGGTCTACGCATCGTCGATCCGCTCGCGGGCTGAGCAGGCCCAGGCCGAGACGCTGGCCAAGTATGGCGGCGATCGCGTCGAGGTGTGCGTCGCGGCACGCGATATCGATGCGGGCGAGACGCTCGACGAGACCAATGTCATAACCCAGGAATGGCTGGCGAGCCTACTGCCGCGCGATGCGGCGACCGAGTTGCGCCAGGTGCGCGGCGACGTGACGACCTCACGCATCCCTAAAAATGCCGTGATTTGCGATGTCTACACCAAGGCCGAAAGCCACACGCTCGAGGTGCCCAAAGGCAAGGTCGCCGTTTCGGTGGCGGTCGATGCCGAGCATTCGGTCGGGGGTGCTACGGGCGTGGGCAGCTACGTGGACGTGTACGTGCAAAAGGACGGCGTGACCGATCGGCTGTGCGGTGCGCGCGTGATCGATACCAGCGAAGAGGCCGGCGCCACGCGCGAAGGCAAGATCGAATGGGTGACGCTGGCGGCCGACCCCGAAGACGTTAAGGAATTGCTGGGGGCTTCGGGCAAGGGGGCGGTCAGTTTGACGATTCCCGCCACGGTGCGCAGCAAAAAGAGCGGAGGCGACGAGTGATGAAGGCGATCTGGCTTGCATGCTGCGCGTGTGGTGATTACGGATTGCTGCAGCGGGAAGTCGAGGGCCGCGATGCGGGCGCGCAGGTGCTTCGCGTGGGCGACCTGGATGGGCTGGTGTCCATGGCGCGGGCGTTTCCGTCGCGTCGCAGGGCGGCGATTATCGTGGCAGCCCTGTTCGATGCCGAAGACGTGCGAAAGACCGTTGCGCGTCTGACGGCCGAGGGCCGCGTGAGCCGCGTGGTCGTACTGATAGAGACGCTCGATCCTTCGGATATCGAGGGGCTGTTTCGCGCAGGGGCGACCGAGGTTATCGCTGCGCGCAGCATATGCGGCAACGGGCGTGCGGGCGAGGGAACGGTTGATTGCGACCGGTGTCTGACGATTGAGCCCGATGCTTTTGTTGATAGGGAACCCGGCGCGCCTCGCGCTACAAGAGGCCCGCGTGTTGATGATTGTGGAAAAGCGGAAGCCGAGCATGGTCGGTGTCCCCGGGACCCCCTTGCATACGATGAAGTCGGAGAGCCGGTGCCGTATGGCGAGGATCTTTTGGCTGTAGATATGGGATCTGTCTCTTATACACATCTCCGAGCCCACGAGACGCTCATGAATCTCG
>URIK01000163.1 GCA_900547855.1 uncultured Collinsella sp.
TTCATGAGCGTCTCGTGGGCTCGGAGATGTGTATAAGAGACAGATGGCACTCACCACCATCCGCGGTTTCCGCGATGATTTTGAGCACCATATCCGCGAGCACTCCTGTGGCTTTGACCGCGAGGCCCGCGTCCCGTGCGTCTCGGGCTGCCCGGCGCACGTCGACATTCCCGGTTACATTTCGTTGGTCGAGGCCGGCCGCTATGCCGATGCCGTCAAGGTCATCCGCAAGAACAACCCGCTGCCGCTCGTCTGCGGTTTGGTGTGCGAGCATCCCTGCGAGATGCACTGCCGTCGCGGCATGGTCGACGATCCCATGAACATCCTCGCCCTCAAGCGTTTTGCCGTTGAGCACAGCGACCTCAACGATTACAAGCCCAGCGTGGCCGACAACACCGGCAAGCGCATTGCCGTGATCGGCGGCGGCCCGGCCGGCCTTTCCTGTGCCTACTATCTGGCCGTGATGGGCCATAAGGTGACGATCTTTGAGCAGCGTCATCACTTGGGCGGCATGTTGCGCTACGGCATCCCCAGCTACCGCCTGCCGCGCGAGCGCCTGCAGGCCGAGATCGACTGGATCTTGAGCGCCGGCATCGACGTGGAACTCGACCACTCCGTCAACGGCGAGGAGCTTGCCCGCCTGCGCGACGAGTTCGATGCCGTCTACCTAGCCATTGGCGCCCACAGCGATAAGAAGCTCGGCCTTCCGGGCGAAGAGGCGCCCGGCGTGGAGTCGGCCGTCAAGATGCTGCGTGCCATCGGCGACGACGAACTGCCCGACCTGAGCGGCCAGCGCGTGTGCGTCATCGGCGGCGGCAATGTGGCCATGGACGTGGCGCGCTCTGCCGTGCGTTGCGGTGCCGAAAAGGTGAGCATCGTCTACCGCCGCCGCATCTGCGACATGACGGCCCAGGATGCCGAGATCGCCGGCGCCCAGGCCGAGGGGTGCGAGGTTCTGGAGCTCACCGCACCGCTCGCTATCGAGACGGGCGAGGACGGTCGCGTGAGTGGCCTGCGCGTGCAGCCGCAGATTATCGGCGAGCCCCGCCGTGGACGTCCGGCCCCGCGTGCCGCAGCCACGCCCGAGCGCGTCATTCCCTGCGAGCGCGTGTTTGTGGCCATTGGCCAGGACATCGATTCCAAGCCGTTTGAGGACATGGGCATCGCCTGCAAGTGGGGTCGCATCGTCACCGATTCGGATGGCGCCGTGCCCGACTTCGATGGCCTCTTTAGCGGCGGTGACTGCCAGACCGGTCCCGCCACCGTCATCCGGGCGATCAACGCCGGTCGCGTTGCTTCGGCAAACATCGACCGCTACCTGGGCTTTGACCACAAGATAAAGCTCGACGTGGAGCTGCCGACCGTGCAGTTTAAGGGCAAGCACGAGTGCGGCCGCTGCGAGCTGGGCGAGCGCGAGGCCGGCGAGCGCATCCACGATTGGAATCTGGTCGAGCAGGGCCTCACCGAGGAGGAGGCACGCCAGGAGGCAAGCCGCTGCCTGCGTTGCGACCACTTTGGCTTTGGCGCGTTCCGCGGAGGGAGGAACCTGGAATGGTAGAGCCCAACAACCCCACTGTCAGCGACAACACCGAAAGCGGAGCACTCAACATGGTCAAGCTCACTATCGATAATTGCGAGGTCGTGGTGCCCGAGCACACCACGATCCTGGACGCGGCCAAGTCCGTCGGTATCCAGATTCCCACCCTGTGCTACCTGCGCGATCTAAACGAGATCGGCGGCTGCCGCGCGTGCGTGGTCGAGGTTGAGGGCTGCGACCAGCTGGTTGCCGCCTGCAACAACTACGTGCTCGACGGCATGGTGGTCCACACCAACAGCCCCAAGGCCCGCGAGGCGCGTCGCACCAACGTGCAGCTGCTACTGTCCCAACACGACTCGCGCTGTACGAGCTGCGTGCGCAGTGGTAACTGCAACCTGCAGACCATCGCCAACGACCTGGGCATCTTCTATCTGCCGTACGAGCAGCACCTGGCACGCGAGGGCTGGGACTTCGATTTCCCCATCATCCGCGATAACGACAAGTGCATTAAATGCATGCGTTGCATCAAGGTGTGCGAGAGCGTGCAGGGCTTAGGGATTTGGGATCTGACCAACCGCGCCACGCATACCGCCGTGGGCACCCGCGGGCGTGCGCCGATCGGCAAGACCGATTGCGTCGCGTGCGGCCAGTGCATCACGCATTGCCCGACGGGCGCCCTGCGCGAGCGTGACGATACCGAGACCGTGTTCGATGCCATCGCCGATCCCGACAAGATCGTGCTGGTGCAGATTGCGCCGGCCGTGCGTAGCGCCTGGGGCGAGGAGCTCGGCATTCTGCGCGAGGAGGCCACCGTCGAGCGCCTGGCCTGTGCGCTGCGCCGCGTGGGCTTTGAGTACGTGTTCGACACCGACTTCTCGGCCGATCTCACCATTATGGAGGAGGGCTCCGAGCTGCTCGAGCGCCTGGGTAAGGCCGCCAAGGGCGAGGGTGACAGCCGCGGCTGGCCCATGTTCACGAGCTGCTGCCCGGGCTGGGTACGCTTTGTGAAGGCACGTTACCCCGAGTTTGTCGACAGGCTCTCCACGTCAAAGTCGCCGCAGCAGATGTTCGGCGCCATCGCCAAGACCTACTACGCCAAGGTGCTGGGCGTGGAGCCCGAGCGTCTGTTTGTGGTGTCCGTGATGCCGTGCACGGCCAAGAAGGCCGAGTGCGCGCTGCCGAGCATGGTGGGCGAGGACGGCACGCCCGATGTGGACGTTGCGCTGACGGTGCGCGAGATGGTACGTATGATCCGCGCGAACCACGTGAGCGTGGACACGTTGGTCGAGGAGCCGCTCGACACGCCGCTGGGCTTTGGCACGGGCGCGGGTGTAATCTTTGGCGCCACGGGCGGCGTGATGGAGGCCGCCGTGCGCTCGGCCTATTACCTGGTGACGGGCAAGAACCCCGATGCCGATTTCTTTACCGATGTGCGCGGGCTGGACGGCTGGAAGGAAGCCGTGGCCGATATCGATGGCACCGGGGTGCGCGTCGCCGTGGCGCACGGGCTGGGCAACGCCGCCCGTCTGCTCGACGCGATTCGCGACGGCCGTGCGAGCTATGACTTCGTTGAGGTCATGGCGTGCCCGGGCGGCTGCGTCGGTGGCGGCGGCCAGCCCATCCACGACGGCTGTGAGCTGGCAGCCGAGCGTGGCCAGGTGCTCTGGGGCCTCGATGCGAAGGCGGACATTCGCTTCTCGCACGAGAATCCCGATGTCCAGGCGTGCTACAGCGAGTTTTTGGGCGCGCCGCTCTCGCCGCTGGCCGAGGAGCTGCTGCATACCGACCATCACGCCTGGTCGATGCCCAACGAGGGGGCGTGCTAGCGATGCGCGCTTTTGATGTTGAGATGTCGCGCCGGGGGTTTGCCTCGGTGCTCGCCGCGGGCGCCCTGTCGCTTGCGCTCGCGGGCTGTGGTGGCGGAGCTACCGGTGCCGGGTCCGCCGCGGGCTTGGCTGCCGGGTCTGCGGCGGGCGGTTCTGCTGTCGAGCCGGTTGAGGTGCACGTCGCGTCGCTCAAGGGTCCGACCTCGATTGGCCTGGTGCAGTTTATGGACCAGGCAGCCGATGGCGAGACAGACAATGAGTTCGACTTTGCGATCAACACTGCCGCCGACGAGATCGTGCCCAAGGTGATTCAGGGCGATGTCGACATTGCCCTGGTGCCCGCCAACGTGGCGAGCATGCTCTACAACAAGACCGAGGGTGCGGTGCAGGTCATCGACATCAACACGCTGGGCGTGCTGAACGTGGTGACGGGCGACGCGAGTGTGGCCTCGTTTGGCGATTTGGCGGGCCATACCGTCTATATGACGGGCAAGGGCACCACGCCGGAGTACGTCATGAACTACCTGCTGGAGCGCGCGGGCCTGACCGGCCAGGTGGCGCTTGAGTTTAAGAGCGAGCCCACCGAGGTGCTGTC
>URIK01000164.1 GCA_900547855.1 uncultured Collinsella sp.
CTACACTCGACTAGTCGTCGGCAGCGTCAGATGTGTATAAGAGACAGCTCAGATAGAGGTCGGCGTAGGCACCCTCGGCAGCCAGCAGCTCCTTATGCGTGCCCTGCTCGATAATGTTGCCGTGATCCATGACCAAGATCAGGTCGGCGTCCACGATCGTCGACAGGCGGTGCGCGATCACAAAGCTCGTGCGCCCGCGCATGAGCGCGTCCATGGCACGACCGATGGCAAGCTCGGTACGCGTATCCACGCTTGAGGTCGCCTCGTCCAGGATGAGAATCGCCGGGTTATTGAGCAGCACGCGTGCGATGGTCAGCAGCTGACGCTGGCCCTGGCTGATGCTTTCGGCATCGTTGGCCACGCGCGTGTCGTAGCCCTGCGGCATGGTGCGCACAAAGAAGTCGACCTGCGCGGCGCGCGCAGCCGCCACGATCTCCTCACGCGTCGCCTCGGGACAGCCGTAGGCGATGTTTTCGGCAATCGTGCCATCGAACAGCCAGGCGTCCTGCAGCACCATGCCAAACTGCTGCCGTAGCTCGCCGCGGTCCATGCGGCTCGTATCCACGCCGTCGAGCGTAATACGCCCGCCGTCAATCTCGTAGAAGCGCATGAGCAGGTTGATGAGCGTCGTCTTGCCCGCGCCCGTGGTTCCCACCACGGCAATCTTCTGGCCCGGCTCGGCGGTAAACGACACGTCGTGCATAAGCGGCTTGTCGGGCGAATAACCAAAGCGCACGTGCTCAAAGGAGACGCGACCCTCAACGCGACCCGGCAGCTTGGCGGCCTCGTCCGGCAGCGGATCGGCCTCCATCTCGGGCTCATCGAGCAGGTCGAACACGCGCTCCGCACTCGCCAACGCGCTCTGCAGCGAGTTGAAGGTAAACGACAGCTGCGTCATGGGCTCAGATGCCTCGTAGATAAACTGGAAGAACGCCTGGAACACGCCGACGGTCATGTGGCCGGCAACCAGCATACTGCAGCCCACAATCGCAATCACGATCTGTGCCAGGCGGCCGATAAAGCGCACCGCGGGGCCGACGGCGTTAATCATAAAGTCGGCCTTGGCACTCACGCGTGCCAGCTCGCCCGAGGCCTGGTGCACCTCGGCAGAACTTTGGCGCTCGCGGTTAAACGCGCGAATCACCAGACGGCCCGAGTAGCCTTCCTCGACCGCACTCGTAATCTTGGACACCCACTCTTGGCGCTCACCGGTTACGTCATGCGTGCGGCGCGAGACCACCTTGGTCACCAGCAGCGACAACGCCGTAAAGAACAAAAAGACGAGCGTGAGCGGCACGCTAAACACGAACATCACGCTCACGGCGCCCACCACGGTACCGATCGACACCAGAAGCTGCAGCAAGCCGCGCTGCATGCTCTCGGACATCTTGTCCAAGTCGTTGGTCGCACGGCTGACGACCTCACCGGGACGATGCGCGTCAAAAAAGGCAAGCGGCAGACGGTTGAGCTTTTGTGCGATGCGGTTGCGTAGGCACAGGTTGAGGCGTTCGGCAACGCTCGACATCAAAAAGCTCTGGAGCGCGTAGAACGAGGCAGCGGCCGTCCAGATCATAAAGTAGATGAAGATGGTCCTGCCGCAGTTCTCCCAGGTGATGTTGAAGGTGGTGTCGTTGGCAAACGCCACCTGAATGTGGCTCCACAGCTCATCGATCACGCGGGCGCTATATGCCGGCGCAGCAGTGTTAAAGATGGCATAGAACACAATGCTCGCGAACACGATATAGAAGCGCCAATGGTCGCCGGCAGCCTCGCTCCACAGGCGGCGCACCGTCGCCCAGGTATCTCGAGGCGTCTCGTCCTCGTCTTCGTCGTCCACGTCGCGCATACGCTCTGCCTCGGCGCGGGCGCGCTCGTCCTCGGCACGTTCGTTTTCCTCGTAGAGCGCTTGGCGGCGAGCCTCGCGCTCGGCCGCAGCCTTGGCGGCGTCATCCAGCTCGGTCGACGCGGCAGCCGTTTCCTCGACCAGTCCCGCGGCAGCGGCGTCATCAACGCCGCCCTGCTTCTTGAGCTCCTCGGTCATGCTACTCACCTCCCTTCATCTGCGATTCCGCGATGGCACGGTACACCTCGCAGGTTTCCATAAGCTCGCCATGCGTGCCCAGACCCACAACCTCGCCATCCTTGAGCACGACGATCTGGTCGGCGTGCAAGATCGTCGAGATGCGCTGCGCGATGATGAGCACCGCAGCGTCACGCGTCTCGTCTTGCAACGCATGACGCAGGGCGGCATCAGTCTTAAAGTCCAGGGCCGAAAAACTGTCATCGAAGATATATAGATTGGCATGCTTCATGAGCGCACGGGCGATTGCCAAACGCTGGCGCTGGCCGCCCGAAAAGTTCGTACCGCCCTGCGCCACCGGGGTATCGAGCCCCTGCGGTTGGTCGAGTACAAAGGTGCTCTGGGCAACCTCAAGCGCGTGAAGCATGTCGCCCTCGGTCGCGCCTTCGTTACCAAAGCGAAGGTTGCTCGCCACCGTGCCCGAGAACAGCCACGCCTTCTGCGGCACATAGGCAATGCGCCCGCGGATTTCGTCTTGCGTAAGCTCGCGCAGGTCCACACCATTCAGGCGAATGGAGCCCTTGGTGGCATCGTGGAAGCGCAGCAGAAGCTTTGCCACCGTCGATTTGCCCGAGCCTGTCGAGCCAACGATCGCAGTCGTCTGACCGCGACGGCAGGCAAAGCTCAGGTCGCACAGGGTGTCCTCGTCGGCATCGTCAAAGCGAAACGACATGTGGTCGAACACGGCCACCGCATCGGCTTCGTCTTGGGGCTCGCGCGCCCCGTCATCCAGCGTGCGCTCGCCATCGATGATGCTCGGCTCAATCTCCAACACCTGCTGCGCACGGTTCAGGCACGCGGCAGCACGCGGAAGCGTCAGCACCACCATCTGGGCCATCATCACAAAGAACAGGATCAGAATTGCATACTCCAGCACCGCCGAGATACTCGCAATCTGCATGGCGTGGGCGCCTACGCGGTTGCCGCCCACCCACAGCACCGCCACCTCGGCGATGTTCATCAAAAAGAAGCTTGAGCTGTCGAGGCCCACAAACAGGTGGTTGACTTTGATGGCGTTGGCGGCGTATTCGCTAAACACCTCGTCCAGACGCCGTTCCTCGTGGCGCTCCTTGTTAAACGCACGGATGACGCGCACGCCCACAATATTCTCGCGCAGCACCACGTTCATGCGGTCGATAAAGCCCTGTAGGCGCATAAAAATCGGCGCCGCGTGGGCAACCGTAAAGACTGCCGCCACCAGCACAATCGCAACGACTACGCCCAGAAGCGTGCCCATGGCGGGATCGATAAACCAGGCGAAGATGATGCCCGCCACAGCCAAAAACGGCACGGGCAGCACCAGCTGAATCGTCTGCAGAATCGCCTGCTGAATCACGTTGATGTCGTTGAGCGAGCGCGTGATCATCGATCCGGTGCCAAAGCGCTCAAAATCGCTGGCCGCGAGCTCGAGCGATTTGTCGTACACGGCATTGCGGATATCGCAAGCCACGTTGGCGGCCAGGCGCGCCGAAAGATAGCAGCCCAGCACCGTGCCGCCGCTAGCCATGCTGGTCGCGATAAACATGTATAGGCCGTTGCGTAAAATGTAGTCGACATCGCCCGTGGTAATACCGGTGTTGACCATGTTCGCCAGCATCGTGGGAACCAACAGCGTACCGACGTTATCCACCAGCAGCACCAGCAGCGTCACTGCGACAAGCCCTCGATATGGCTTCAAAAACCTCATTAACAGTCGCACGACTCCCCCTCGCCTTGATTCTCGGCTTGGTTCTCGGCCTGTCTCTTATACACATCTGACGCTGCCGACGACTAGTCGAGTGTAG
>URIK01000165.1 GCA_900547855.1 uncultured Collinsella sp.
ACGAGATTCATGAGCGTCTCGTGGGCTCGGAGATGTGTATAAGAGACAGCTCGAGCGCCTTATCGATTTCCACCTGCAAAACGGCACCGACGCCATCCTCACCCTGGGCACCACCGGCGAGAGCGCCACGATGACCGACGACGAGGACAACTCCGTCGTCGCCGCCGTGGTCAAGCATGTTGCAGGACGCGTCCCCGTCATTGCCGGCTCGGGCTCCAACTCCACGCAGACCATGCTCACCAAGTCGCTTACTTACCAGGGCTTGGGAGCCGACGGCCTGCTGCTCATTACCCCCTACTACAACAAGTCCAACGAAGAGGGTATCTATCAGCACTTTAAGACCGTCGCCGATGCCGTGGACATCCCCTGCATCCTGTACAACATCCCCGGCCGCTGCGGCTGCGGTATCAGCGAGCGCAACGTAGAGCGCCTGGCCGCGCACCCCAACATCATGGGTATTAAGGAGGCCTCGGGCAACGTCGCCTACGCGGCCAAGATCGCCCACCTGCTGTCAGACGACTTCCGCATGTACTCGGGCGAGGACGCGCTTACCGTGCCGCTCATGAGCCTGGGCGCCTCGGGCACCATCAGCGTGTGGGCAGACGTGCAGCCGCAGCTCGTGCATGACATGTGCCGCGCCTATTTGGACGGTGACGTGGCGCGTGCCCGCGATATCCAAATTGCCGGCCAGCCGCTCATCAATGCCCTCTTTAGTGAGGTCAGCCCCATCCCCGTCAAAGAGGCGCTCGCCCAGATGGGTATGATCGAGGCAAACTACCGCATGCCGCTGTGCCCCATGGCAGACGACACGCGCTCTGCACTTACCGATGCTCTGAAGGGGGCTGGTCTGCTTGATTAAGACCGTCATTATGGGAACGGGCCGCATGGGCTCGCTCATCCGCACCACCGCCGAGGGCGTTGTCGACGCCGCCGGTCAACCCGTTTTTGATATCGTGGCCCAGATTGGCTTCGATTTGAGCAAGCTCGAGAACGCACCGGCTGCCGATGTGATTATCGACTTCTCGAACGTCGTGACCTTCGATGCCGTCGTCGCCTATGTCGAGCGCACGGGCGCGGCGTTGGTCTCGGGCACCACAGGCTACACCCCCGAGCAGATGGACCGTCTGCGTGAGCTGGGCCAGAACACCCGCGTTATGCACTCGGGCAATTACTCCATCGGCATCGCAGCCCTGCGTCATCTAGTGGCCCAGGCCACGCGCGAGTTGCCCGGCTTTGACTGCGAAATCGTCGAGACGCACCATAACCAAAAGGTCGATGCCCCCAGCGGCACTGCCAAGTTGCTGCTCGATGCCGTCGTCGAAGCCGAGCCCGAGGCAGGCTACCACCCCGTCTATGGCCGCGAGGGCATGTGCGGAGCGCGCGACCCCAAGGAAATCGGCATGCACTCGCTGCGCGGTGGCACTGTCGCCGGCGTGCACGAAGTGAGTTTCTTTGGCCAGGACGAGGAAGTCACGCTCACGCATCGCGCCACGAGCCGTCAGATCTTCGTCAACGGCGCCCTGGCAGCCGCGCAGAAGCTCGTCGCCCGCGAACCCGGCTTCTACACCTTCGACCAGGTCATGTTTGCCTAACCAGGTATCAACCGAATCCACCCAAAGGAGAGACAGCAAATGAGCAATGCAGCCGAGATGGATGCCCAGGAGATTATCAACTACATCGCCACCGCGCCCAAAAAGACACCTGTCAAGCTATACGTGCGCGAGAAGCCCGGCATGAAGGTTGCCTGGGGCAATGCACACGTCTACGGCGGTCGTCGTGGCAAGACCGTCTTTGGTGACTGGGATGAGCTCAAGGCAATCCTCGACGCCAACGCCGACTCCATCGACTACTACGACGTCGAGAACGACTGCCGCAACTCCGCCGTGCCCATGCTCGACCTCAAGGGCATCAACGCCCGCATCGAGCCGGGCGCGATCATCCGTGACCGCGTCGAGATCGGCGATCGCGCCGTCATCATGATGGGTGCCATCATCAACATCGGCTCCGTCATTGGCGAAGGCTCCATGATCGACATGGGCGCCGTGCTGGGCGGCCGCGCCACCGTGGGTAAGAACTGCCACATCGGCGCTGGCACCGTGCTGGCAGGCGTCGTGGAGCCCGCCAGCGCCACGCCCGTCATCATCGAGGACGATGTCATGATCGGCGCCAATGCTGTGGTCCTGGAGGGCGTGCACGTGGGCAAGGGTGCTGTCGTTGCCGCCGGCGCCGTGTGCGTCGAGGACGTCCCCGCCGGCGCCGTCGTGGCCGGTGTCCCCGCCCGCGTCATCAAGATGCGCGACGAGAAGACCGACAGCAAGACCGGTCTCGAGGAAGGCCTGCGCCAGCTGTAGGGTTACGCGGTTTTCACCAAACCGCGTAACTAGTCGACGCTGCAAACGCCCCAGAGCGGCAATCTGGCGTTCAATCGTCGGGCATGACCAAAAGGTCAATGTCCTCCTCTTTCACGTCACCTTGCTCGCTCTGGGGCGTTTTCGCTGACGCATGCCCAACCTGCGGCGCAATGTCAGCAACCAAGCCGAAAACAAAAAAGGCCGAAGTCCCGAAGGGCTTCGGCCTTTGCTTTCTCGCTGTAGGCGCAACGCAACTTATCGATTCTCGATGCTACCGATATTTTTGAGCTCGATGGAAATGAGGCCGTTGGGCTCGTTGACGAACTCAATGTACTCGGAGTTCGAACCCATCTCGGCCGGGAAGCTGATCTCGATACCCGTGTCGGTACGGATCTTGTGATTGCGCACCGCCGCGCGCTCGACCTGTTTGCGCTCCACGGGAACGCGCTCGGGAACCTTCTCCTCGGTCAGTGCCGCGCGCACGCTTTCTTTGATGGCCGGCTCGTCCTCAAAGACCTCATCGACGATATCCCAAGGCGGCAGCTCCTCGTCATCCTCAACCTTCTCGGCAACGGCGGCTTTGACCTTAGCGAGCGCTACAGCCGTGTTGGCGCCGTGCTCTTCAGCGACCTCCTCGACCACGCGCGTCACCGTGTCGATGACCTCCTTACCCGAAACGCCCGTGTCACATTGCAGCAGGCCATCGGGAATGAGCATGCGATCCTCGCCGGCAATCTTGCGTTTCTTATCCACATAGCCGATCTCCATGGTGCTTGCACGCACGATTGCATAGCTCGGCACCTTTTGCGAAGGGTTCGGCAGAATGGCATAGTGGCGCGCGATGTCGTTACGCACCTCGCCCTCTTCGCGACCCACCTCGTGCATGAATGCCTGCTTGGAGCCCAGCAGCATCACGGCAAACCAGCGGGCATCCTCATCGTCGTCAAAGTCCGCCACAAGCACGTCGGTGGACTCGGCTTTCTCAGCCTTGGTGAGTTCGGAAGAGATAAACTCCGCAATCTGCTGCGACAGGTCCACGAACTCGCGCTCGCCAAAGAAATAGCCCTTGAGCTCGCCGCCAAACGCAGAGTTCTCGGCAAACGTGGCGCGTTTATTGTCGGCCGAGGTACGTGCGCGGCGCAGATGCGTGGTCACGAAGTTGCGCACGGTACGGCTCTCGATATCGAGCTCGCGCTGGCTCATGACGTTGACGGCAGAGTCAAAGTCCAGGATATGCAGAATCGCGTGATTGATTTTCATATACGGCATTCCGTTCTAGATTGATTTCGGCACGAATCAGTATAGCGGTCGAGCCCGCCCCAGGCGCTTCGAAGATTGGTGCATCGGGGACAGGTTGCTTGCACCAATGGTTAGCGCAGGAGCTCGGACTGCCAAGCCTCGAGCTGTTCTGCCAAGCTCTTGCCGGCAGCGGGCATGTCGATCTGGGGACGTTTGGGCAGAAGCGCACACTTAAGAA
>URIK01000166.1 GCA_900547855.1 uncultured Collinsella sp.
GATGTGTATAAGAGACAGGTTTAAGCTTGTTAGGCCGCCAAACAGTCCCTATTTCACCGCAACTGCTTTTTGGGATCCATTTGTGCGGGGGAGTTGTGGAGTTGTGCAGGCAGACGAGGTTTTTCTGGAAATACGCTCCCGATGCGCGTATAGTACCGATTGTTTTGTCGGCTCCTGCTGCGTCGAGTCCAAACCGCAAAATGCCATGAGCGGCGCGGATGCAGCCAGGAGGCACGAGGACAACCCATCGTGGCCACGCCCCGTGCTTAAAACCCCAAGAAGGAGTGAACAATGGCAGAAGAGAAGTATGTGCCGCGTCTGAAGACCAAGTACAACAACGAGGTCAAGCAGCAGCTTCAGGACAAGTTCCAGTACGAGAACGTCATGATGATCCCCAAGTTTGAGAAGATCGTCGTGAACATGGGTGTCGGCGAGGCCGCTACCGATTCCAAGGCCATCGACGGTGCCGTGCGCGACCTGCGCGCCATCACCGGCCAGCAGCCGATGATCACCCGTGCCCGCAAGTCCATCGCTACCTTCCGCCTGCGCGCTGGTATGCCGATCGGCTGCAAGGTTACCCTGCGTGGCGACCGTATGTGGGAGTTCTTCGATCGTCTGACCTCCGTCGCGATCCCCCGTATCCGCGACTTCCGCGGCATCTCCGCCAAGAGCTTCGACGGCCGTGGTAACTTCTCCATGGGCGTCACCGAGCAGCTCATCTTCCCCGAGATCGACTTCGACTCCGTCGATCACCAGCGCGGTATGGACATCACTTTCGTGACCACCGCCAACACCGATGAGGAGGCCAAGGCCCTTCTGGACGCCTTCGGTTTCCCGTTCAAGAAATAGGTTCACCTGCCCTATAAGCGCCGTTCCCACAAGGGGGCGGCGCTTGGGGCGAACAATACTCTATGTGAGGAGGATATAAGTGGCTAAGACATCGATGATCGTCAAGTGCAATCGCAAGCAGAAGTTCTCTACTCGTGAGTACACGCGCTGCCAGCGCTGCGGCCGTCCGCACTCTGTGTACCGCAAGTTCGGCCTGTGCCGTGTCTGCTTCCGCGAGCTTGCACTCAAGGGCGAGCTTCCCGGCGTTAAGAAGGCCAGCTGGTAAGTCACTACCAGCGTTTCAAGCATCAGTTTGGAACAGGGAAAACGCGCTAAAAAGGCTTTGCCGTTAAGGGCGGCGAAGAACCAAGAGCACGTGTTCATCAAGAACGAAGGAGAATCTGTATGAACCTTACAGACCCGATCGCAGATATGCTTACGCGCATCCGTAACGCTAACTCTGTGAACAAGGCCACGGTCTCCGTGCCGAGCAGCAAGAAGCTCGTCGAGATCGCTCGTGTTCTGCACGAGGAGGGCTACATCGAGGGCTACGATGTCGAGGACACCGTTCCCCAGAAGACTCTGCACATCACGCTTAAGTATGGTCCCAAGAAGGCTAAGGTCATCAACGGCATCCGCCGCATTTCCAAGCCGGGCCTGCGTAAGTACACCGGCGTTGCCGACATGCCCCGCGTCCGCGGTGGCCTTGGTACCGCCATTATTTCCACCAGCCATGGCGTCATGACCGACCGCGATGCTCGCAAGCACAACGTCGGCGGCGAGATCATCGCTTACGTCTGGTAATTCGCTCGGTAGGTAGAAGGAAAGGAGATCACCGTGTCTCGTATCGGTAATAAGCCTGTCCAGATTCCCGCCGGAGTCGAAGTGGCAGTCAACGGCAACAACGTTGTCGTCAAGGGCCCCAAGGGCCAGCTCGAGCTCGATGTCTTTGAGAAGCTCGCTATCAACGTCGAGGACAACGTCCTCACCGTTTCCCGTCCCGACGACGAGCGTGAGACCCGTGCCCGCCACGGCCTCACCCGCGCCCTCATCCACAACATGGTTGTTGGCGTTTCCGAGGGCTTCGAGAAGAAGCTCGAGCTCGCCGGCGTCGGTTACCGCGTGCAGCAGAAGGGCAAGAACCTCGAGTTCTCCCTGGGCTTCTCGCACCCCGTGATCGTCGAGGCTCCCGAGGGCATCACCTTCGAGGTTCCCGACAACACCCACGTGAACGTCAAGGGTATTAACAAGCAGCAGGTCGGTCAGATCGCCGCTGAGATCCGCGGCCATCGTCCTCCCGAGCCTTACAAGGGCAAGGGTATCCACTACGTTGGCGAGCACATCCGCCGCAAGCTGGGTAAGGCCGCCAAGTAGTCGTAACCGACTCACTCGCATAAGACCAGCACCCCGTCAGGTGCTGGCAAGATCAACCTTTTTAGGAGTTTACGTATGAACAAGCATAAGGCGAAGCTGGAAGGCCTCAAGCGTCGTCAGCGTCGTGTTCGCGGCAAGGTCTCGGGTACCTCCGAGCGTCCGCGTCTTCGCGTGACCCGTACTAACGCCAACATCTATGCCCAGATCATCGACGACAGCAAGGGCTCCAGCCTGACGCTCGTCTCTGCCTCGACCCTCGAGGCCGAGTTCAAGGGCACCCACACCTCGAACAAGGAGGCTGCGGAGAAGGTCGGTCAGCTCGTTGGCAAGCGCGCCATCGAGGCCGGCATCACCAAGGTCGCCTTCGATCGCGGTGGCCGTATCTACCATGGCCGCGTCAAGGCCCTCGCCGACGGTGCTCGTGCCGCCGGTCTCGAGTTCTAGGAGGTATGTAGCACATGGCTCGTAATCAGAAGCAGCAGCGCGAGGCCTCCGAGTTCGAGGAGCGCGTCGTTTACATCAACCGCGTGTCGAAGACCGTCAAGGGTGGTCGTCGCATGAGCCTCGTCGCTCTCGTCGTCGTTGGCGACGGCAAGGGCAACGTCGGCGTTGGCATGGGCAAGTCCGCTGAGGTGCCCATGGCCATCTCCAAGGCATCTCTCGATGCCAAGAAGAACATGTTCCACGTGCCGGTGACCGAGCAGGGCACCATCCCGCACGAGGTTCTCGGCCACTTTGGTGCCGGCCGCATCATCATCAAGCCCGCTGTCGAGGGTACCGGCGTTATCGCCGGCGGCGCTGTGCGTCCCCTCTTTGAGCTTGCTGGCATCAAGAACGTCCTGTCCAAGTCCCTCGGTACCGACAACGGCCTCAACATCATCAAGGCTGCCGTCGAGGGCCTCAAGGAGCTCTCCAGCCCTGAGGACGTCGCGGCTCGCCGTGGCCTGACGGTCTCCGAGATGTTCGTCGGTAAGGAGAACTAAGCATGGCTGACACCATCAAGATCAAGCAGGTCCGCAGCACCAACGGTTGCAAGCAGGACCAGGTCCGTACTGTCCGTGCCCTCGGTCTCCACAGGATCCGCGAGGTTCGCGAGATTGCTGACAACGAGTCCGTCCGCGGCATGATCTTCAAGGTCAAGCACCTTGTCGAGATTGTAGAGGAGTAGCAAATGCAGCTTCACGATCTTACTCCCGCGCCCGGTTCCACCAAGAACCGCAAGCGCGTCGGCCGTGGCAATTCTTCGGGTCACGGCACCACTTCTGGTCGCGGTCAGAAGGGCCAGGGTTCCCGCTCTGGCGGCACCAAGGGTGCCGGCTTCGAGGGTGGCCAGACTCCGCTGGCTATGCGCCTGCCCAAGCTTCCGGGCTTCCGTAACCCCCGTCGTATCGAGTACACCGCTGTTAACGTTGAGCGTCTCGAGCGTAAGTTCGAGGACGGCGCTGTGATCGACGGTGCCGCTCTTAAGGCCGCTCGCATCACCAAGAGCGAGTTCGAGCCCGTCAAGGTGCTCGGCCTGTCTCTTATACACATCTGACGCTGCCGACGACTAGTCGAGTGTAGAT
>URIK01000167.1 GCA_900547855.1 uncultured Collinsella sp.
CGTCTCGTGGGCTCGGAGATGTGTATAAGAGACAGGGCCCCATGGGCATCGGCGTGCTGTGGGGCAAGATGGGCCTGCTCAACGCCATGCCGCCCATGCTCACCGGCGGCGAAATGATCGACTCTGTTACCGAGCAGGACGCCGTCTGGGCGCCCGTTCCCGAGAAATTCGAGGCCGGCACGCAGGACGCCGCCGGCATCTTCGCCACGGGTGCCGCCCTTGATTACCTGGTCAACACGGTGGGTTACGAGAACATCCAGGCACGCGAGCAGGCACTCGTCCACTACCTGATGGGCGAGCTCATGCAGCTCGACTTTGTCCAGATTATCGGCTCCATCTACTGGGACAACCATCACGGCGTCGTCAGCTTTAACGTCAAGGGTATCCACCCGCACGACGTCGCGAGCATCATGGACATGGACGGCGTGTGCATCCGCGCCGGTCACCACTGCGCGCAGCCGCTGCTTACCTGGCTGGGCGTCGAGAACCTCGCCTGCTGCCGCGCCAGCGTGGCCTTCTACAACGACAAGGCCGACATCGATAAGTTCATCGCCGGCCTGCATCACGTTTGGAGCACGTTCAATGGGTAATCTGTACACCTCCACCACGTTTATGGAGCACAACTCGCACCCCGACTACAAGTACGAGATGGATGCCCCCACGCACGAGCACGACGGCATCAACCCCAGCTGCGGCGACGAGCTCACCTTGCAGCTGCGCGTCGAGAACGGTGTGATCGAGGAGGCCTCCTTTACCGGCCACGGCTGCGCCATCAGTCAGGCCAGCGCCGACATCATGGCCGACCTCATCACCGGCGAGACCGTCGAGGAAGCTCACCGCTTGGCAGAGCTCTTCCTCGCCATGATCCGCGGCGAAAAGCTCTCCGAGGAGGACCTGGAAGACCTGGATGAAGCCGCCCAGCTCCAGGACATCTCGCACATGCCCGCCCGCGTCAAATGCGCCGAGCTCGCCTGGCGCACCCTCAACGGCATGCTCGAGGGGCAAAATAATCAGTAGTATTTATCCCAAATCTTAAGAATTTCGTTGGCTGAATCGCTTGACTAAGAGCGGTTCGGCCATTTTCTTTTCTGCCTTTATTTCGATCCCTCGACCTGCGCGTCCACCTGAGCATAAGCGCGCACGATACGAGAGACGGTACTTTTGCCAATCCCGGTATACCGCTCAATCTGACGCACTGTAAAGCCGGCATTGTTCAATCCAACAATAACGGTATCGCGCTGCGCCGGCGGTACAGTTTTAACCCCGTTGAGCGGAACCCCTAGCTCCTTCGCCATCTTGTCGGCAAAGGCGTGGCGTTCCCACTCTGTCTCTTTCATATCGCACAGCGCCGGCTCGCTACCGTCGGGCGTCGAAAGCGAATAGGCAATAAAGCCCTCGGCAGAACCAAAAAGTTCAAGCACGCAAGAAGGATCAGAAAATCCCCTCGCGGCATCTGCCGCATCACTGTCGTAAGCGCGCAGATGCTCCGCAAAGCTGCTCCAGGGGTAACGCTCGATTAGGCTCATGCCCGCCTCCTGCGGATCGGCGTGAACGGAGCGAATAGCCTCCATCACCTGCCAATCGGTATCGAGCGAACGCCGGTCAAAACGGTTCTGGAACAGATGGCCTGTGCGCCCCGTGCGCTTATTGAACCGCCGCGCGTATGTCAAAAGCAGCCGGTGCATTGCCGCGCTCATCCTGTCCTCGTAATCTGCAAGCACCAAATGCACGTGATTGCCCATAAGGCACCAGGCGATAACCGTCACACCCTCCTCGCGGCAGCACTCGCGCATCAGCTCCAAAAACTCCCACCGGTCGTCATCGCCCTCAAAGATGAGCCGCTTGCCCGTACCGCGGGCACAGACATGGTAAAAGCCGGTAACCGTTCTCCAAACGCGCTGCATGGCGCTCCCTTCGCCGGGATCTGCTTGCCATCCAATACAGCACGATTGAAGCGTGCCATCAAAACATTCACGCAAAACAATACACTCGCGCGGCCAAAGGCAGTAATCAGGCGGCGAACGGCACCGTTGCAACAGGTCAACCCCCGCAATGCTTACGAGAGCTGACCAATAGCTTGCCCAAGACGGACCCCCTCTACGGAAGTTCGCGACCACAGAACATAGAGTTAAACCGTTTCAATTAAAACTTCCGGACTTCTCGCTACGAAAACTGAGCCGTTCGCCGAATATTCCGTGCATTTCGCGGTATTATAGGGGCTGCATGTCATGTCCCTTTCGAAGGGTCGCCCGGCAATCGCCAGCCACGACCCCCAGACGGGACGCCAACACGATAGAGAGGAGAGGCATGCAGTACTCACAGGAAGTGGAGAACATGTGCCCCGTTGCCAAGGGTGCATACCACGGCCCCGCACCCATCCCCGAGGAGGGCAAGTGGGTCCAGGCTAAGGAGATTTCCGACATCTCCGGTCTTACGCACGGTGTGGGTTGGTGCGCACCTCAGCAGGGCGCCTGCAAGCTCACGCTGAACGTCAAGGACGGCATCATCGAGGAGGCCCTCGTTGAGACCATCGGCTGCTCGGGCATGACCCACTCTGCCGCCATGGCTTCCGAGATCCTTCCCGGTAAGACCATCCTCGAGGCCCTCAACACCGACCTCGTCTGCGACGCCATCAACGTTGCTATGCGCGAGATCTTCCTGCAGATCGTTTACGGCCGCAGCCAGACCGCGTTCTCCGAGGGCGGCCTGCCCGTGGGCGCCTCCCTCGACGACCTCGGCAAGGGCCTTCGCTCTCAGGTCGGCACCATGTTCGGCACCAAGGCCAAGGGCGCTCGTTACCTCGAGCTCGCTCAGGGCTACGTCACCCGCATGGCTCTCAACGACAAGAACGAGATCATCGCGTTCGAGTTCCTGAACCTCGGCAAGTTCACCGACGCCGTCAAGGCCGGCAAGACCCCCGAGGAGGCCATCGCTGGCGCTATGGGCCACTATGGTCAGTGGGAGAACGCTGCCAAGTACATCGACCCGCGCACCGACGAGGAGACTCACTCCGTCGCCAGCGTGTTCCCGGTTCACGAGTAGAAAGGGAGGGAAATAACTATGACTGTTACGTTCGAAGGTTACGAGCGCCGCGCTGACAAGATCAACAAGTGCCTCGCCGACAACGGCATCGCCTCCCTCGAGGAAGCTCTGCAGATCTGCACCGACAAGGGCTTCAACCCGCGTGAGATCGTCAACAACACCCAGTCCATCGCCTTCCAGAACGCCGAGTGGGCCTACACCCTCGGTTGCGCTCTCGCTGTCAAGCGTGGCGCCAAGTCCGCTTCTGAGGCTGCCGCCATCATCGGCGAGGGCATCCAGGCCTTCACCGTTCCCGGCTCCGTCGCCGAGGACCGCAAGGTCGGTCTGGGCCACGGCAACCTGGGCGCTATGCTGCTCTCCGACGACACCGAGTGCTTCGCCTTCCTGGCAGGTCACGAGTCCTTCGCTGCCGCTGAGGGTGCTATCGGCCTGGCTCTGAACGCCAACAAGGCTCGCAAGAAGCCGCTGCGCGTCATCCTCAACGGTCTGGGCAAGGACGCTGCTCAGATCATCGCCCGCATCAACGGCTTCACCTACGTGAAGACCCAGTTCGACTACTTCACGGGCGAGCTCAAGGTCGTCGAGACCATCCCCTACTCCGATGGTCCCCGCGCCGCCGTCAACTGCTACGGCGCCGACGACGTCCGCGAGGGCGTTGCCATCATGTGG
>URIK01000168.1 GCA_900547855.1 uncultured Collinsella sp.
CCGCCCGATGCCGCCTGCGGAGCATCCCACGAGACAGCCTTGAGGTCGATGTCGCGCTTGATGAGCTTGGAGCTCAGCACGTCGACAATCTGTTTGGAGACAAAGTCGGCCGGGGCGTTGATCGTAAAGAGCTTGTCGCCCTTCGAAAGCTCGATCGTGGCGCCGGAATCCTTAAGGTCATAGCGCTGGGAAATCTCGCGCGTGGTCTGCTGGAAGGCGTTGTCGACCTCTTGCATGTTGACCTCGGACACGACGTCGAAGCTGGAATCTTTAGCCATGATGTTTCCTTTCGCGTACGAGCGGCCTAGTAGCTATCGTACGAATTGTCGGTAGAATCGGTGGGTGTCTGACCGTCAGTTGCGGTATCGGCGCCATCCGTGGACTGGGCATCGGTACCGTCGGTGGTATCGGTACCATCGGTGGTGTCGGTACCATCAGAACTTTCACCATTCTCGGAATCAGACGTCTCCTTCTTGGGAACGGTGATCGTCACACGCGCCACGCCCGAGGTCTTGGTATCGTAACGAACCTTTTCACCGTTCTTGGTAACGGTGACATCGGAAGGCTTGGACGTGGTGATCTCGATCGAAGACTCGGGCGTGTACTCCTGCTCAAAGGGGCCAGTCGCCTGGGCGCCATAGACCGACTTGCCGTCAACCTTGACCTCAATCCACGCGGTCTTTCCCTTGGCAACGGAGACTTTGACCTTCGTGACCTCGTTCTCTTCCTTCTTGGCCGTCGTCTTGGTGGCGTCCGAATCAGTCGACTCATCCGTCGCCTCATCGGTGTCATCGTCCTCGTCGACCGTTTCGGTCTTCTTAGAAGACTTCTTGGTCGTCATCTTGGTAGCAGTGGGCGTCTCGGGCGTGTTCTCGGGCGCCGAAGATGCGCAGCCGCGCAGAAGCACCACGATGAGCACAATCAACAGCAGCACAACGGCACCGATGCCGGCGTAGACGATACGCGGATCGAGCCCGTTGTTTTGAGGAGTACGTGATCCGCCGCGTCCACGACTGGAACTGCTGCGGCCGCCTCCCTGAGGCATACGACCACGATTGCTATCGGAACGGCCGCGATAGCCACCCTGGCCCTGAAGGCTGCGCTGACCCGAGCGGGGCGCAAGTTCACCGCGGCCTTGATAGCCACGCTGGCCCGAACGCGGAGCCGAAGAGCGCTGGCCATACGGCTGTGATTGAGAGCGAAGACGCGGCGTCACCTGCGTGGTATCGGCATCCGCATAGCCACCGCGAGAGCGTCCGGTGGAGGCACCACGGTAACCGCGATCGGAATAGCCGCCGTCGCCGTAGCCGGCACGAGGGTCACGCGCTACACCGCGGGCAGCGGGAAGTGCACGGTCCTCGGGCATCGGCGTACTGCGGAACCGGTCACGCTGTGAGCGAATCTCCTCACCCGAACCCGTCTCGGTAATATAACCGGCCTGCTGAGGACGCTGTCCATAGCGGGTCGAACGACCGCCCTGAACCATCAGGAAGCGCCCGTTATCGACCGAGGAACGCGAATTGACGTAGCCAGCGGCGTCCTGAAAACGACCGCCCTGCTGCGACGTCTCGCGCTCATATGCCATCAGATCGTCAAAGTAGGCATTGACGACCTCGCGCGGATTGAGGCCCAAAAAGCGAGCATAGCTCGAAATCATGCCCTGCGCATAGCCGCGCGGCGGCATCGAAGCAAAGTTACCGGTCTCGAAAAACTCGATGATCTGCGGCCTGATTTTGATGGTGTTGGCGACTTGCTGAATGGAAAGGCCCATTCGGCGACGCTGCTCGAGCAGCATGTCACCAAAGCGTGCAGCCATCAGAATCCTCCAAACTCACGATCTTCACGTACCATCTCGGCGTCGACAGATTCCAGCGCGGCAAGCCCCTCCTCGTCCAGCAGGACCTCGCGCGGCTTGGAACCGTCGGGCGGTCCGACGACACCCTTTTCTTCCAGCATGTCCATAATACGCCCGGCGCGCGCATAGCCAACCTTCAGACGACGTTGCAGGCCAGATGTGGAGCCAAGCTGCGATTCCACCACAATATGGGCGGCTTCCCAAATGAGAGGATCATCGTCTTGCGGCTCGGCGACTCCGGTGCGGACAATGCCGCCGCCGCCCGCCATGGACATGGAAGCGGGCGCCACGGCAGACAGGATCTCCTCGTGGTAGTCGGGCTCGCTCTGCGACTTGACGAACTCGACAATCTCCTTGATTTCGTCATCCGAGACAAAGCAGCCCTGGATACGGCGAGGCTTGCCCCAGTCGACCTTTGAGAACAGCATGTCGCCCAAACCAGTGAGCTTTTCGGCGCCCATCTGATCAATGATGACGCGCGAGTCGATACCCGTGGCGACGTTAAAGGCGATGCGGTTGGTGATGTTAGCCTTGATAAGGCCCGTCACCACGTTGGAGCTCGGGCGCTGCGTGGCCACGATAAGGTGGATACCGGCGGCACGGCCCAGCTGAGCAATACGCACGATCGAGGCCTCGACATCCTTACCGGCGACCATCATCAGGTCCGAGAGCTCGTCGATGATGATGACCAGGTAGGGCATCTTTTGCGGCGGGTTATCGTAATGCTCAAACTCGCCGGCGGCCTGCTTTTCGTTGTAAGTCGAGATCTTACGCACGTTGAGACGCTCGAAGACCTTCAGGCGACGCTCCATCTCGGACACGGCCCATTGCAGAGCGCTCGCGGCCTGCTTGGGCTCGGTCACTACAGGCACGTAAAGATGCGGCAGACCGTTATAGCCCGCAAGCTCGACGCGCTTGGGGTCGACCATGATCAGGCGAACGTCCTCGGGAAGGGCGCGCATGAGCAAGGTCGTGATGATGGAGTTGATCATGACCGACTTACCGGAACCCGTGGTACCGGCGATCAGCAGGTGGGGCATCTTGGCAAGGTCGGCGACGACCGGCGTACCCTCGGCATCTCGACCGATGGCGAGCTCGAGCGGACCGCCCTTCACATAGGGAAGCACGTCGCCCAGGTTGACGTTCTGGCGCTTGCGATTGGGGATCTCGATACCCACAAGCGAGGTGCCGGGGATCGGGGCAAAGATACGCACGGACTGGGCAGCAAGCGATAGCGCGATATCGTCCTCGAGGCTCGAAATCTTGCTCACGCGCTCGCCCTCGCCAGGTTGCAGCTTAAAGGTCGTCACCGTGGGGCCGGCGATCCAGCCGACCACGCGGGCACTACGACCAAACTCCAGCAAGGTGGACTGAAGCGACTCGGCAGTCTGTTCCAGCTCCTTGTCAGATGACGCGGAGGACGCCGACTGCGGGTTGGCATGCAGAATCTCAAGTGGCGGAAGTTTGAGGCCGTCCTCTTCTTCGCCCTCGTTATCTGCGGCGCCGCCGTCCGCTCCCCCATCGCTAGCCGCAGCCGATTCGACAGCACTCAAGGCAGGCGCATCGGCAACCTTGGGATGCTTCAAGAAGTCGGGGATCTGAGGTGCTGCCGAGACAGGATTCACGGCAAACGGCGGCTCGGACTCGTCGATCTTATCGGGGTCGTCTTCCATCGAAAGCTGACCGGTTACCTGGTCGCGCTTTGCATGGCGGCGCGGCAGCAAAGTTGTCTTTGCGGTCTCAATCGGAGCCTCGTCGTCCTCGTCATCGCCCTCGGTGAGCTCAATCTCGCTCTCGGACCAAGACCTGTCTCTTATACACATCTGACGCT
>URIK01000169.1 GCA_900547855.1 uncultured Collinsella sp.
ACGAGATTCATGAGCGTCTCGTGGGCTCGGAGATGTGTATAAGAGACAGCTTGTAGCCAGGGAAAGGGGCAACGTTGCCCAGGCTCATCGAGTACTCGTACACTACGGGCTCGAAGTCGTGCATCGTGTTCTCGTAGAACTTGTTGTAGATGTCGCGCCCGATAGGCTTCTTCAACTTGATGATGAGGCGCTTGATGTAGGCCTCGTAGTCGGGAAGAAGCGTCAACTTGTAGCCCACGCCGCCCAGCACCTCGGGTACTGCCTTCTCCACTTTGTGCATGCCGCCGAAGATGAAGTACTCGGGCCCGTAGGTGTAGTACTGTGCGAACGAGAGCAGGTAATCCGCATGGTTGAGGTTGTTATTCGCTTGTCCCGTCGCGCTCCTCCACGCGTTCATCTCGTACCATCGCGAGCCGCTATCGGTCTTCTCGGGGGTCGAGGTGTCCTTCAGCAGCATGTCGTACGCGCGCACGTTCACGTCGCCAGCGTTCATGTTGAATTTGATCTTTGTCTTCTCTGGGTGCGCCACCGGCATCAAATCCCTGAGCGTTATAACAGCATTTCCCATGTTAATTCCGCCGTTTCAGTTTGATAAGCCTGTAGGTCGAATCATACCACTCGCTTTCCAGACGAGAATTAGCGCTCGGCTAACCGCTCTGCTGTTGTCGTTTCTTATGGCGAAGAAGAGCACGAAGCCGATAAGCCCCGCGCCCGTGTTTATGCCTTGTATGGCGATTGTTCGTGATGTGCCCGCACAGCTATTTTTGGTGAATAATCCGAAAGTCAGGAAGATAAGTGCGAATCATCCACGCCACCATCCGTCTCGCCCGCACTCGGGCAATACGCAGTGCCCGCTCCTGATCGGCCGTCCCTAGCGCCGGCGCGAACTCTTAGATGGCGCCTTTTGCGCTCATCACCTTTCGGAAGACGGTCGCGTCCTGCTTGCCGATGGGAATCGCGATCTTCTTGCCGCCCGCGCGTCACACTCCGTCTTGAACAACATGTCCCATCCGCCCCCTCGCCTCATCCTCAAAAGGCTCGTCGAAGCCTAGCCCACCGTGACGGATTCCCCGGTAAAGGTGCTAATGAGCAGCAGGATAAAAAACGCCAAGTAACTGATGCTCAGCAGATAGGCAATAACCAAAAAGATGGTCCATCCAACATTGGTCTTACCATCGGCACCGCGTTGCTCGCGATTGCGGCAGAGCCAAATCGTCACGCCAATGGCCACAATCAGCAACACGAGTGCCGCTGCCGCCAACCCGGCAAGCGCAAACATCACGCCAATGCTCACAGCAATAACCGGGAGCAGCAGCAAGCCGCACCCGCACCCACCAGGACTATACACGGCGGTCTGTCGGCGTCGCCCCATCGTCACTCCAACCTCAACATCTTTGAGCACTACAATGCGATAGCCCGCTGGACAGGAACGATCTTATCCAGTTCCGGTTCGATGCGCCTCTTTTCCGCCTCGAGGTCAAACGCTATCTGGGCGCGCAGCCAATAACCATCCGTCAGGCCAAAGTAGCGGCAAAGGCGAAGGTCGGTGTCGGCCGTCACGCGACGCCTTCCCAGGATAATCTGCCCAATGCGTTGGGCCGGAATCCCGGTCTCCTTAGCAAGGCGATATTGAGAAATGCCCATAGGGATAAGAAATTCCTCTTTGAGAAGCTCACCAGGAGTCACCGGTGACAGCAAATCGGGCGCAGTCTCATCACTTGTGATAATCGACGATTTCGACATTCCAAGCCATCCCCTGTCTCCACTCAAAACAGACCCGATAGCGCTCGTTACGATGCAATCATAGTATCGCCTTACGTTAATAACGTCAAACGTTTCTATAGACTTACATCTCTATTATACCGTACATCTGTTCGTGTTTTCTAGAGCAGGTATCCTTCGCCAATTAACCAAGCAGAAACAATCGTTTGTAGACATCGAGGCCTTTGAGCAGAATTTCCTCGCCAAAGAGCATGGTATCGGTATGCAGAGCGCTCGTGGCATAGGCGGGACAGCCATCCGAATCGCTCGGGTTTTCTTGTCCCTCTGGCACGCCCGTGCCCAGCAAGAAGAACACGCCCGGAAGATGGCGCTGATAGAACGCGAAGTCCTCGGCAATCAGCAGCGGCTCGTCCACAAGTTGCAGCTCGGACAAGGCAGGCGCAATGCAGGCAAACAGCTCGGGGTCGTTATCGACTGGCGGATAGCCCTCGGCAAAGTCGAGATCGTACGTACAGCCTGTTGCGGCGCAGGCCTCGTCCAACACGCGGCGCACGCCCTCGCGCGCACGGTCGAACGTGCTGTCCGTAAACACGCGCAGGCTGCCAGCCACATGGGCCTCCCCTGCCACCGCATTGCAGACGGTGCCGGCCTGCAACAGGCCGAACTTACCAATGCAGGGTTCATCGGCGCCCAACTCGTCCATGAGCTCGCGCTCGGAAACCAAGAACTTGGCAGCCGCCAATGCCGCATCGTGCGATTCGCCAACGGGAACGCCGTAGGTCTTGGCGATATGGATGCTCGTCCCATGAATGTGCACATGTGTCTCGCTCGAACGCGCCAGCAGCGGACCGGAACAACTCGCCAGCGTACCGGCAGGAAGATCGGGCCACACATGGAAACCAAAGATGCGGTCAACCCCATAGCGCTCGAACACGCCGCTCTCGCACACCGTCTTGGCGCCACCGGTCGTTTCCTCGGCAGGCTGGAACACGAAAAGCACGTTGCGCTTGATGGCGCCCGGCTGCTCACGAATCGTGCGGTCGACAAAAGTCGCCGCCGCGAGCGCCATGGCCATGTGACCGTCGTGACCGCACGCATGCATCTTACCGGGATGCGTCGAGGCAAAATCAGCTCCCGTCGCCTCCGCGATGGGCAGGGCGTCCATGTCGGCGCGAATCGCCGTGGCATGCGTAGCGCCCACACCGGCATCGAAAAAGGCACAAACGCAGCTGGGACACGGATGGGTCACCTCGCAAGCGAGCGGCGCCAACACGCCCTCGATATAGGCGATAGTCTGCGGAAGATCGAAGTCGAGCTCCGGAATGCGATGGAGATCGCGCCGATAGCGACGGAGTTCTTGGAGCTCGGTCATAAAGGTTCCTTTCATAGGTGCGCGCCAGTTGCCATCTTATTGTGCCGCAAGATTGCCACACCCTTATTTCCAGCATATCCCTGCATTTTTTAAACGTTATATACGAATACTCTTGTTTGGTAAAGTGTAACATGGTAGGGTCGTTACCACTTGATAGAGGCGCGGGCACGAAGATCCGCGGGCGAGTCGGCAGACTTTGACCCCGTGGGGAGGCGAAACCCGCCGAACTGGGTTTTTCGGGCACGAACAACCTGGTGGGCCTGCGGGAAACACCCGCAGGACTGTCTGCAGCAATGCGGGAGCGCTATCCGGACATTGGGTCCACGCTATGCGGATTCGATGCGCAGATGGCGCCGTCTGGATAGCGAGGTTTACGGGACATGGCATTGACCCCCAACGAAGCGTACACGGCCAAACAGCCGTTTGTGGACAAGGAAACGCTCGAGCATATCGTCGAGCAGTTCCCTACGCCGTTTCATCTATACGACGAGGCGGGCATCCGCCGCAACATGCAAGAGGCTGTCTCTTATACACATCTCCGAGCCCACGAGACGCTCATGAATCTCG
>URIK01000170.1 GCA_900547855.1 uncultured Collinsella sp.
ACACTCGACTAGTCGTCGGCAGCGTCAGATGTGTATAAGAGACAGATCTTAAGCAGTGCCTGCTGAACGCCCTCGCCCGAGACATCACGGGTGATGGAGAGGTTCTCGGCCTTGCGGGCGATCTTGTCGATCTCGTCCACGTAGATAATGCCCACCTGCGCGCGCTCGATATCGCCATCGGCGGCGTTGATGAGCTTGAGCAGGATGTTCTCAACGTCCTCGCCAACGTAACCGGCCTCGGTGAGCGCGGTGGCGTCGGCGATGGCAAACGGCACCTCGAGGATGCGTGCGAGCGTCTGGGCCAGCAGCGTCTTACCGGTACCGGTGGGGCCGAGCAGCAGGATATTGGACTTGGCGAGCTCCACCTCGTCCATATCGTCGTCAAACTGACCGCCCATACCCGATGCCTCGTCAAAGGCGGACACCGCGGCACCGCCCTCGATCACGCGACGGTAGTGGTTGTACACGGCCACCGACATGGCGCGCTTGGCGTCCTCCTGGCCCATAACATAGGCCGAAAGCTCGTCATAGATCTCGTGCGGCGTCGGAACGTGCGTGATGACCTGGCGGTCGTCCTCAAGCTCAAAACCCTCCGTCTCGGGGTCAACGGCGGGCTGAGAGGCAGCCTGGCCGTGGTCGTTGAGGAAACCCGGGAGATTGCCGTTGCGGGCAGCGTCCATAAAGTCCGAAGCCAGCGACTCCTCAAGGATCTCGGAGCAGGCGGCGACGCACTCGTCACAGATAAAGATGTTGGTCGGGCCCTTTACGAGACGACGGACCTGGCCCTGCTCTTTTCCGCAAAAGGAGCAGCGGATGGGGTTGCCGTTCTCGTCAAAGTTGTCCTGCATGTTACCTGCCATCCTAGGCGTCCTTCGCGGCGAGATCGCGCGAGGTGACGATACGGTCGATCAGACCGTAGTCTAGGGCCTCGGCAGCGGTCAGGTAGTTGTCGCGCTCGGTGTCGGCCTGGACCTTCTCGATGGGCTGGCCCGAGGCGTCGGACAAGATCTGGTTGAGCTCGCGGCGAGTCTTCTTAATCTCCTCGGCAACGATCTCGATCTCGGTCTGCTGACCCTGGGCACCGCCGCTGGGCTGGTGAATCATGACCTTGGAGTGCGGCAGGCAGAAGCGCTTGCCCTTGGCGCCAGCCGAAAGCAGCACGGCGGCCATAGACGCGGCCATACCGACGCAAATGGTCGAGACCTGCGGCTTGATGAAGTTCATAGTGTCAAGAATCGCCAGGCCGGAGTAGACCTCGCCACCGGGCGAATTGATGTAGAGCGAGATATCCTTCTCGGCATCCTGGCTCTCAAGATGCAGCAGCTGGGCAACGACCAGGTTGGCGCTGACGGAGTTGATCTCCTCGCCCAAGAAGATGATGCGGTCGTTGAGCAGGCGCGAATAGATATCGTAGCTGCGCTCGCCGCGCGGCGTCTGCTCGATAACGTATGGCACGAGGGCGGAATCGAACTTAGCGATCATACGCATCTCCATTTCTCTCTTGCGGACCAAATTGATTCTAGATAAACGTACGGTGCCCGCATGCTATGCATTGGCTGGCACCGTACGAAGCAACCGGATAACCGGTGTATAACTTTACCCCATCACGGGCGCACCCATGCGCTCGCGGGCAAGGTGGCGAGAATTACTCGGCGTCCTTGGCGGTCTCGTCGACCTCGGTCACCTTGGCGTTCTCGACCAGGTGATCGACGGCCTTGGAGCGACGGATGGACTCGCGGACGGCAGGCATGCGGCCATCGGCGATGAACTCGGCCTTGGAAGCCTCGACGTCCTTGACGCCGGCCTTCTCGAACTCGGCGTTGATGTCGTCCTCGGTGACCTCGATCTTGAGCTCACGGGCGAGGGCGTCCAGAGCCAGGGACTCACGGGCAACGTCGTTGGCCTGCTTGTGCAGGTCGCCGATGAACTGCTCCATGGTCAAGCCGGAAGCGGGCAGCCAGGTGTCCAGGGTCATGCCGCGGGCGGCGAGGTTGGACAGGAAGTTCTGGCCAAGCTCCTCAAAGACGGACTGCTCGTAGTCGGCGTCCATCTCGTCGAGCTGCAGGCGCTCGGCGAGAGCGGAGACGCAACGGTTCTCCTTCTCGGCCGGGAGGCGGGAAGCCTTGTCCTGCTCGATCTCGATCTTGATGGCGTCGCGCATAGCGTCGATGCTGTCGAAGCCAAAGTCGGACTTGACGAGCTCGTCGGTGAGCTCGGGGGTGTTGCGGACCTTGATGCCCTTGACGGTGACCTCGACGGTGTGGGTCTCGGCCTCCTCGCCCTCCTCGACCTCGTCGGTCCAGGTGACTGTCTTGACGTCGTCAACGTTGGCGCCAATCAGGGCCTCGTTGAACTCCTTGGGGTTGCTGTCGCTACCGGCGATGAGCATGCGGCCCTCGGCGGCAAAGCTGTCAGCGTTCTCGACGGCCTTGAGGTCGACGGTGACGTAGTCCTCGGCCTCGACGGCGCGACCCTCGACGTCCTCGAAGGTGGCACGGTAGTTGAGGAGCATCTCGACCTGGTTGTTAATCTCGGACTCGGTGACCTCCGCAGGGGGCATCTCGATCTCGACGGCGTCGAAGGAGGAGAGCTCAGCAGCAGGACGCAGGGAGAACTCGACGGTGTAGGTGTAGTCCTCGTGATCCTTGGCGAGGTCGAGCTCCTTGTAGTCACCGTTCTTGGTGGGGACGATGTCCAGCTCGTTGAGGACGGCGGGCTCGTTGGCGGCGATCAGGTCGTTGGTGGCCTGAGCGAGGGTAGCCTCGGCGCCAAGTGCGGAGTCGATGACCGGACGGGGAGCCTTACCGGCACGGAAGCCCGGGAAGCGGTACTTCTTGGCGGTGTCCTTGTAGGCCTTCTTGATCGCGGCGTCGACGTCAGCGGCCGGGATGGTGACCGTAGCGGTGAGCTTGGCGTCCTTGACGTCAGAAGCGGTGATGTTCAACACGTTCCTCCTCATACTGCCCAGCTTATCTGAGGTGCTGGTACCTTTATGCAACAAAGTGTCGCGACGACCGAGGCCGACGCTGGTGCGTTGGTGCGGGCGAAAGGACTCGAACCTTCACGGGAATCCCACCAGAACCTAAATCTGGCGCGTCTACCAATTCCGCCACGCCCGCATGAGCGCACAGATTAGGAATGATAGCAGATGCGAACGACAAGCGCACGCACACCTTTTGCAGGCTCACGACCTCACCACGAGTACAAGCCAACAGAGGCGGCTGCCACCCTCCCCTCTATGAGTTGCGGTGAAATAGTTCCTGTTTGGGGCTCCAGTCCTCCAAAACAGGAACTATTCCACCGCAACTTCGATGGGACCCGGCAGTCTGGCGGTGCCGGCCATGCGCCGGAAAGCGCGTCCCGGTTTGGGGCCTCGGAATGGGATGCGGCTTCCGCTATAGCCATCAACCGGAAACTGCAACCCGTTTTGAGCCCCTATTCCGGGATGTACTATCCGCCAAAGGCCTCAACCGGAAACTGCAGCCCACAATTCGGTCGAAAAGTGGGCTGCAGTTTCCCCGGGCTTGCCAGAGGACGACGGTTCCTCGCCTACTCCCCCAGCACTGTCTCTTATACACATCTGACGCTGCCGACGCCTAGTCGAGTGTAGA
>URIK01000171.1 GCA_900547855.1 uncultured Collinsella sp.
ACGAGATTCATGAGCGTCTCGTGGGCTCGGAGATGTGTATAAGAGACAGGCTTAGCGCGGGCCTCGTCACGGGCGTTGAGCTCGGCGGTCGCATCGACCTCACGGGCCGCGGGACTCAAGAACATGTAACCGATGAGCGCCAGCACGACGCCGACCGTAATGCCAATATCGGCCACGTTAAAGACGGGAAAGTCGATGAAGGTGGTGGCGATGAAATCGGTCACGAAGCCAAAGATAAGGCGATCGATCGCGTTACCGATGGCGCCGCCCGCAACCATAGCCATGCCCACAACCTCAAGACGAGCGAGCTGAGGCGCACGGAGCAAGTACAAGGCAATAGCGATAATGACCGCCAACGCCAGCGCGGCAAACGCAACACCATGCCCCTCGCCCATGCTAAAGGCGGCTCCGATATTGCGGACAAACAGAAAATCGATCACGCCGGGAATAACAGTCATATGCAGAGCATCGCCCACGGCACGAACCGCAAGCTTGGTCAGCTGGTCAACAAGCAACACAACGAGCGCTACCCCACCAGCAACACCTAACCGCCAACGCAAAGGAGGCGTCATATCCGCACCACGACCCAAAGAAATCCCCTACCCTCAAGAACTCGAAATCCGTTTAACGCAAGTAACCATCTTATATTGCCACACGCAGAGCGCACGACATATTCGCTAACGCCAGATAAATAACCAGCATAAAAAGAAAGCGGCATTCCGAAAAACAGAATGCCGCTTTTATTCAGCGGAGCAAATGGGCCGAGGGCGCCCAAATACTCTCTATAACTAAAATGCCGAGTTACCGTGCCTTAAAGGGCTTCCGCACACCTCTTGCAGATATGCGCGTGGCCGTTGTACTCGCCGACGGTGGTGCGATAGTTCCAGCAACGGTCGCAGCACTCGCCCTCGGCTGCCTCGATGGCAACGGAGAGTTCCTCGCCCTGAGTCAGCTCAACATCGGAAACGATGTAGAACTCGGCCAGGTCGACGGCCTTATCACCGGTCAGCAGCGCGTACATCTCGGCGGGAACGACCGCCTTGACGCGAACCTGCTGGCTCTTGGTGAAGGTGCCGGCAGAGCGGGCATCCTCAAGGGACTTGGTCACGGCGCTACGGAGTTCGAGCGAAGCCTCGAGCACACCCTCAAACTCATTGGCCTCGTCGACCGTGATGGGCGACTTGTACCAATCGAGCAGCGCGGCGTACTTCTGGTGATCGACGCAGCCGGCGGGCGCATAGGCCATGGCCTCATCGACCGTGTAGGACAGGATCGGCTGCAGGTCGCGCATGAGCATCGAGAAGAGCTCGGCCAGCACGGTCTGGGCGCTGCGGCGCTCGAGCGAGCCGGGCTTGTCGCAGTACAGACGGTCCTTCAGGGCGTCGAGATACACGTTGGAAAGCTCGGTAACCACAAAGTCGTAGAGCGCACGGTAGGCGCGCGGGAACTCATAGCTGGCGTAGGCGTCGTCGACCTCGGCCTGGACCTGGGTCAGACGGGCAACCATAAGCTTGTCGAGCGGCAGCAAGTCGGCAAAGGCGACGCCGTCGGTCTCGGGCTCAAACTGACCCTCGAGCTCGGAGAGCAGGAAGCGCAGCGTGTTGCGGAAACGACGGTAGGCATCGGACGTACGAGCGAGAATCTCGTGGTCGATGGACACGTCGGAGCTGGTATCGACGGAGGCAACCCACAGGCGGATGATGTCGGCGCCCATCTCGTCGCAGACCTTGTTGGGGTCGATGACGTTGCCGAGCGACTTGGACATCTTGCGGCCCTGGCCATCGAGCGTGAAGCCCTGAGAGACGACCGCCTTGTACGGAGCATGGCCGTTGGCACCCACCGAGGTGAGCAGCGAGCTCTGGAACCAACCGCGGTGCTGGTCGGAGCCCTCGAGGTACACATCCGCCGGATACTCCAGCTCGGGACGGTACTCGCAGACGGCCTTCCAGGAGACGCCGGAATCCCACCACACGTCGAGGATGTCCTTATCGGCCTTGAGGTGATGGCCGCCGCACTTGGGGCAGACGCAGGCCTCGCCCAGGTAGCTCTCGGGAGCGTCGGTGAACCAGGCGTCGGAGCCCTTCTCGTGGAAGAGCTTGATGACGGCGTCGAGCGTGGCGTCGTTCATGACCTTCTCGCCGCAGTCGGCACAGGTGTAGCTGGGGATAGGCACGCCCCAGTTGCGCTGACGGCTGATGCACCAGTCGGGACGCTGCTCGACCATGGCGCCGATGCGGTTGGCGGCGTGAGCCGGATACCACTTGACGTTCTCGCGAACCTCCTTGCCAGCCTGCTCACGCAAACCGGTCTTGTCCATAGAGACAAACCACTGGTCAGTAGCACGGAAGAGCACCGGGTGCTTGCAGCGCCAGCAGTGCGGATAGCTGTGCGTGATCTTCTTCTCGAGGACCAGGGTGCCGCGCTCGCGCAGGAACTCGATGATGTGCGGGTTGGCCTCATCGGTATCCATACCGCTGAAGGGGCCACCGGTGCCAAACTCCTCGCCGGTGTAGAACTTGCCGTCGTCATCGACCGGCATGCAGATGTCGGTGATGCCCTCCTTGAGGCAGGCAAAGTAGTCGTCGACGCCGTGGCCGGGCGAGTTGTGGACGATACCGGTACCGTCATCGACACCGACGTAATCGGCCAGCAGAGCCACGCCCTCAACACCGTCAAAGATTGGCTGCTTGTAGTGGATGTGGTGGAAGGTCTCGGCGGGAACCACATAGGGCTTGCCGTCGACCATAACCGGGGTGTACTCCCAGCCAAACTCCTCACAGCACTTGGGAGCCAGGTCCTCGAGCATGACCTCGGCACGACCATCGTGCTCAACGGCAACGTAGGCGGCGCCGGGCTTGAGGGAAACGGCCTGGTCGGAGGGGATGGTCCACGGCGTGGTCGTCCAGATGATAAAGTCAACCGGGCCGTCGAAGTTCTCGAGGCCGGCGGGCTTGGAAGTCATCTCGAAGCGCACGAAAATGGACGGGCTCGTCTCGTCGGAGTACTCGATCTCGGCCTCGGCCAGCGCGGTGTGGCAGTGCTTGCACCAGTGAACCGGCTTGTGACCGCGATAGATCATGCCCTTATCGAACATGGCCTTGAAGACCTCGATGTCGGCGGCGTCGTGCTGGTGATAGAGCGTCAGATACGGGTTGTCCCAGTCGCCAAGCACGCCCAAGCGACGGAAGCCGGCCTTCTGCAGCTCGATGTTCTCGACAGCGAACTCGTTGCAAAGCTCGCGGATCTTGGCCGTGGAGGTCTGGTTGAACTTCTCGGTGCCGAGCTTTTCCTCGACCTTGTGCTCGATCGGCTGACCGTGGCAGTCCCAACCGGGGACATAGGGAACTTCGCAGCCCTGCATCATCCAGTAACGGTTGATCATGTCCTTGGAGATCTTGTTCATGGCATGGCCGATGTGGATCGGACCGTTGGCGTACGGAGGACCGTCGTGCAGCACGAACTTCTTGTGACCCTCGTTCTTCTTCAGAACCTGCTGTCTCTTATACACATCTCCGAGCCCACGAGACGCTCATGAATCTCGT
>URIK01000172.1 GCA_900547855.1 uncultured Collinsella sp.
GAGATTCATGAGCGTCTCGTGGGCTCGGAGATGTGTATAAGAGACAGGCTATGGGGCGGGTTGGCGGCGTGGGGAGGGGTTTTCGAATGACCCCGTGGTCAAATAACGTCAAATGTGAGTACTGCTGTTAATGTAGTCTCATTACATTTGGCAAGAATAGAATACCAATTCGACATTATTCTATATATCTAACCCACCAAACACGGCATTTTGAGCCTTGGCAAGGCGTGAAATTAATCGAAACGATCGATTCCGGCGAGATTTTGCTGCTACTAATTTGGTGGCAGTACTCATATTTGCCATTTTTTGTCCAGTGGGTACCGCGAGGGGGTCTGTTCGACTGGCCCAACGGCCCGGTGATGAGCGCCGGTATGATCAGCCCGCTCGATCCGGATCTGGTACACATTACCGACGACCTCAACGAGGCCGTTGACATTGCCCTGAGCGGGCTGATGTAGGGTAGCAAAAATGGAACGGGGCTAAAAAGACCGGTGCGTAACGTTACGTGTCAGTCATTTTAGCCCCGTCCCAAATGAACTGCTTCTAAGTTGCGGTGGAATAGGGATTGATTGACAGCTAATAAGCCAAAACGGTCCCTATTTCACCGTAAATGATGTGGGCGTCCCTAGTGAGTTGGCTGGCAGCGGGGGCAGTAGCTGATGGCGATGGCATCGACGCCTACATGGGTGGCGATGGTGCAGCCGATGGGGCCGGTGCCGGCGTCTACGTAGTCCTGGCCCGCGAGCGCCTCGTTGACAAGTTCCTGCTCCTCGGCGGCGCCGGTCGTGAGCACGCGCACGCTTGAGCCCGGGTGCTCGTCCAAAAACGCGAGGCAGTCTGCCATGGTGTTGGCGACGATGCGCTTGGCGCCGCGGCCCTTCTTGATGACCTTGATCTCGCCCGACTGCCACTCCGGCGAAACGGCCAGGCGAATATTGAGCATCTGCGTGAGCTGGCCGGCGAGCTTGGGCGCGCGGCCGTTCTTAACGAGGTTCTCGAGCGTGCGGGGAATCAGCAGCAGGTGCGCGTCGGGCAGGGTCGCGCGGATCCGCGCCTCGGTCTCGTCCAGGCTGCGGCCGTCCTCGCGCATGGCGAGCGCGTACTCCACCAGCAGGCCCTCGGCACCCGAGCCGGTGCGCGAATCGATGCAGCGCACGTCGAGCTCGTGGGTCTCGGCGACCAGGCATGCGTTGGAATAGCAGGCGGACCATTCGCTGCACAGCGAGATAAAGATCGCGCTGTCGTGGCCGTCAGCACGCACGCGGTCAAAGAGTGCCTTGAACTCGCCGGCACTCGGCTGCGAGGTGTGCGGCAGCCGCTCGGAGCCGGCCATGCGGGCGACGTACTCCTCGGCGGTGATCTGTACCTGGTCGAGCAGGTCCTCGCCCTCGATAATCACATGCAGTGGAATGACGTAAATGCCAAGCTCTTGAGCACGGGCGGGGGAGATGTCCGACGTGGAGTCGGTTATGATGGCAAAAGACATAATTGCACCTTTCATTGGGGCGCTTGCGCGCCGCCTTCTGAGAGCAAAGTGCGACAAGTATAGTGGAGTCGTTCCACATTTCTAGGTTCAATTGTTGAATAGTCAACAGTTTGAAGTGTCGGTGTGGAAATCATCAACTGGGGAAGAGGAATGCCGATGGAGGCGTTGGAGATATACAGGCGGCCGGTTGTGCTGTTCGATTTTGACGGCACGGTGGCCGATACGGGCCGGGCGGTGATGAGCTCGACGCGCAAGACGTTGGCCGCGCGCGGGTTTTCGGAGGCGCAGATGGGTGACCTGCGCCGCATGATCGGGCCGCCCCTGTGGAAGAGCTTTCACGACTTTTATGGCTTCTCCCGCGAGGAGTCGCTTGTGGTGGCTGACGAGTACCGTGCCTTTTTTGATGAGCTGGGACCGGAAGAGTATCCCGTGTTCGATGGAATCCCCGAGCTGCTCGATGGCCTTGTCGCGCAGGGGCATCGCTTGGTCGTGGCGACGTCACGCATGGAGGCAAAGTGCATTGACATGGTGGGCGAGCTGGGGCTTTCGCAGTTTGAGGCGGTGGTTGGCATGAATCCGCCGCAGGGACGCGAGACCAAGGCCGATTCGGTTCGCGATGCCCTGGCGGCGCTCGGCGCGACGGCCGACGATGCCGTGATGATCGGCGATCGCTTTAACGATGTGGAGGGCGCACACGCGATGGGCGTGCCGTGCATCGGCATCTATTCGGGCGCGGCAGCGCCGGGGGAGCACGAGGCCGCGGGCGCCGATGCGGTGGTGCACTCGGTGGCCGAGCTTGCTAAACTTTTCGCTATCTAATAGACATAATGTGAGGGGCGGGCGTACCCGTCGCTCATTGGTAAGGAGGTCGTCCATGAATCAGGTGGAGCAGAGCGTCGCTGAGTATGTCGACGAGGTCTGGGAGGATGTCGTCGCTGATATCGAGCAGCTGGTGAGTTATCCTTCCGTGGCAGTTTCTGCCGATGCGGAGCCCGGCGCGCCGTTTGGCCGCCCGGTCCGTGACGCGCTCGATTGCGCGCTCGGCATCGCGCAGAAGCTCGGCTATCAGACGAGCGACGACGAGGGCTATGTGGGAATCGCCGATATCCCGGGCCGCGGCGACAAGCAGCTCGCGACCATCTGCCACGTGGACGTGGTTCCCGCCGGCCCCGGTTGGAATACCGACCCGTTTGCGATGGAGCGTCGCGAGGGCTGGTTGCTCGGTCGCGGCGTGATCGACGACAAGGGCCCGGCAGTGCTGTCGCTTTATGCCGGCGCGTACCTGCTCAAGCACGGCATTGTTCCGCGCTACACCTTCCGCGCGCTGCTGGGCTGCGATGAGGAAGTGGGCATGTCCGACGTTCACCATTATCTGGAGAACCAGGCAGACCCCGACTTTTTGTTTACGCCCGATGCCGAGTTCCCAGTCTGCAATGCCGAGAAGGGCCAGTTTGGGGCGACGTTCGTGAGTCCCAAGATCGACGGCGGGCGCATCGTGTCGTGGAGCGGCGCCGAGGCGAGCAATGCCATTCCGTCGCAGTCCATCTGCGAGCTCGCGATTGCCGCCGATGAGCTGCCGGCGCCGGTCGAGAATGCTGACCGCCTGGAGATCACGGCTCTCGACAATGGTCATGTGCAGATTTTCGCCCACGGTATTGGCGGTCACGCCTCGATGCCCGAGGGGACGATCAATGCCGTCGGCCTGATCGTGTCGTATCTGCGCGAGGCCGAGGACGCGTTTGGTGCCCGCGGCGAGCGCCTGCTGACGCCTGCCGAGCACGAGTTTGTCAAGTTCCTGGCCTTTGTGCACGCGGATGCCTATGGCCGCGGCCTAGGTATCGATGCGACGAGTCCGGCGTTTGGCCCGCTCACCTGCAATCCCGGCGTCATCCGCGTGGCGGATGGCCATATTGAGCAGGTCATCGACGCGCGCTTCCCCGACAGCACGAGTGCCGATACCATTCGCGAGCAGCTCGAGCCGCTCGTGGGGCGCTTTGACGTGACGCTGTCTCTTATACACATCTGACGCTGCCGACGACTAGTCGAGTGTAGAT
>URIK01000173.1 GCA_900547855.1 uncultured Collinsella sp.
GACTAGTCGTCGGCAGCGTCAGATGTGTATAAGAGACAGGTGCTGCTGCTCGATTATGGCCCCGAGAGCTTCTATAACTCGGTGAGCCGCGTTTTCTACGGAGTCCGTCATGATCGATGAGCTGCAGGTTTCTAACATTGCACTCATTCGCGAGGCGACGCTGGTGCCGAGTGCCGGTCTGACTGTCCTGACCGGCGAGACCGGCGCCGGCAAGACCGCGCTGCTCTCGGCCCTCAAGCTTATTTTGGGTGAGCGCGCGGATTCGTCGACGGTGCGCGAGGGCGAGGCGCTGGCGAGCGTCGAGGCACGGCTATTTGACGGCCCGCACGACACGGAAGGCTTCACGGTCCAGCGCAGCCTTTCTGCCGAGGGCCGCAGCCGCGTGAAGATTGACGGCCGCATCGCCAGTGTGCGCGAGCTTTCGGAGCGCGTTGGTGTGATGATGGATCTGTGCGGCCAACACGAGCACCAGCGCTTGCTCGATCCGGCGCATCACGTTGCGATGGTCGATGCATGGGCAGGGCGCCCGGCACTCGAGGCGCTGGATGCGTACCGCGCCTGCTTTAAAGCATCGCGCGCTGCAGCCAAGGAGGTCCGTCGCGTCGAGGAGGCCTCACGTGCGCGGGGGAGTCGCGTCGAGGAAGCGCGCTTTGCGCTCGAGCGCATCGGCGAGGTCGACCCCAAACCGGGCGAGTATGAGGAACTCGAGGAACTGCTGCCGCGCTCCGAACATGCCGAGGTACTGGTTGCCACAGCTAACGATGCCCATGCATCGCTTGCCTCCGAAGGGGGAGCGCTCGACGCCGTGAACAGCGCCGTGGCAGAACTTTCCCGAATGGCTACCGTCGATCGCAAACTGGGCGACATTGCCGATGCGCTTTCGGATGCCTGTATCTCACTTGAGGATTGCGCGAACGAGCTTCGTGCCTATCGCGATGGCGTCGCCTTCGACCCGCGCGAGCTCGCTCGCATGCGTGAGCGGTATTCCGACCTCAAGGGCCTGTTGCGTCAGTGGGGCCCCACCATGGACGATGTTTTTGCCATGCGCGATCGCTCGCAAGAGCTGCTGTCCCTGGTCGATGATGGCGATGAACAGATCAAAAAGGCGCGTGAGGCACTCGGGAGCGCTGAGCGCGAGTTGTTTGCCGCTGCCAAGGCACTTAAGCGCGCCCGCAATACGGCGGCCCCGCGCTTCTGTCACGAGGTTGGCCGCCAGATGGCTCGCCTGGAGATGGGCGGCGCCGAGCTCGTCTGGGAGTCGCGCGATCTTCCCCGTGCTGAGTGGACGCCCGTTGGTCCTTCGAGCTACGAGCTGCTATACCGCAGCGGTGCCGGTTTGACTCCACGTCCCCTGCGCCGCATTGCGTCGGGCGGCGAGCTCAGCCGCGTCATGTTGGCAAGTAAGGTTGTCCTCGGTAACGCGGACGGTGTCGATACGCTGGTGTTTGACGAGGTCGATGCTGGCGTCGGTGGCTCCTCGGCGCGTGCGCTCGCGGGCGTGCTGGCAGATCTCGCCGCTACGCATCAGGTGATTGTCGTAACCCACTTGGCGCAGGTCGCCGTCATGGCTGACAAGCATTATGTCGTCAGCAAGGAACCGGGCGATGTTCCCCAGACGCATTTGGACGAGGTAACCGGTGAAGCGCGTACCGCCGAGATCGCCCGCATGTTGAGCGGCGATCAGTCCGAGGCAAGCTTGGCCCACGCGAAGCAGATGCTCGAAGAAGCTCGAGGTTAGGTCGTATCAGCGGTGTTGGTGGGACAAAATGGACTGAAATTTTTGTCCCACTACGCGTTTTACTCAACGACCTTATCCGGCTGGATGAGCTCCTCGTAGTAGCTGATATGCTCGCGAGCGTCTTCAATCTCGGGCAGCAGGAAGTTGTAGATGACTTCGATGATCATCGTGGCGCTGATCTTAGAGAACGCAAAGTCGCCCGTCGTCAGCAGCGCTTCGTGGTTCACGGTGTTAAAGGTGTAGTCTGCCAAACGAGCAAGCGGAGACTTGCTGTCGCTGCTGATGACGACTACGGTTGCGCCGCAGTTGCGAGCCGCTTTTGCCATGCGATTCAGTCGGCGCGATTTGCCGGAGTTTGAGATGAGCACGATGACGTCACCCGGGCGCAACGTGAGCGCAAAGCCGATTGATGTCTCGCTAATGGTGCTCGCCATGCAGCGCAGGCCCAGCTGCGAAAACTTAAACGTCGCATCGAGCGCGACCGCGTTCGTATTGCCCACAGCTGCAAACTCAATAACCCCTGCATGTTTAAGGGCATGCACAACAGCCGCCAGCGTATCGTGGTCGATTCCGTCGATGGTTGCATTAAGCTCGCTCACCTTGGCAGCCAGGATGTTCTTGAGGCTCTGCTCCATATTGTCGAGCGAGACCTCGTCAGTCAGGCCCTCGTTGCGCTGGCTTTCCAAATCCCTCGCCAACGAAAACTGAAAGCTGCGGAAGCTGCCAAAGCCAAGCTTTCGGCAGAAGCGCGAAACGGTCGCCTCGGACGTGGCGGCGGCGCGCGAGAGTTGAGCGGCCGTGAGGCGTGGCGCCTCGGACTGGTGCTCCAATATATAGTCGACAATGCGCTGCTCGGACTCGCTGTATCCCTGATGGGTGCTTATGAGGGAAAGTGCGCTCTTGCTACTATCGGTCATGGATGGCTCCTGGTTGGCATGAAAATCCAATTTGATTTGCAATGCCATAGTATACGGGCATTTCCAATTACAAGATACACCTTGCCGTTTCAAGTGTTGATGGTAAACTTTCACCTACCGTTTACGGTTATGAAAGAACCTTTCACCGGAGAATTGCACCTTGCCTCTTCTCACGCGGACGGTAGGTTGGTATCTTTCAGTTGTGGAAAAACGCGCATCGAAGCGCGTGTAGGGGAGCGCCCGCGGGCGCTGTACTCAAGAAGGAGGGACACATGGCTAAGTTTGACATCATCGCCGCCACCGGTTGCCCGACCGGCATTGCGCACACCTTCATGGCGAAGGAGGCGCTGGAGAAGGCAGCTGCCGAGCGCGGTCTGACCATTAAGGTCGAGACTCATGGCCAGGTCGGTGTCGAGAACGAGCTCACCAAGAGCGAGATTGCTGGCGCCAAGGCCGTTGTCGTCGCAGCCGACAAGGATGTCCAGGCTGAGCGTTTCGCCGGCAAGCCCATGGTTTCCGTTGGTGTTTCCAAGGCCCTGTCCGTTGAGGCCGCCGGTAAGCTGATTGACCGCGCGCTCGCCGCCAAGGGTGACGACACGGTTGCAGCTGCTGCCGATATCGAGGATGAGGTCGAGGAGAAGGAGTCCATCGGTCACATCATCTACAAGCACCTCATGAACGGCGTCAGCCACATGCTGGTCTTCGTCGTTGCCGGTGGTGTTCTGACCGCCGTTTCGTTCCTGTGGGGCATTACGTCCTTCGATTCGACGGCGTCTGACTACAACAGCTTTGCTGCGATGCTCAAGATCATCGGCGGCATCGCCATGAACCTTATCTGTCTCTTATACACATCTCCGAGCCCACGAGACGCTCATGA
>URIK01000174.1 GCA_900547855.1 uncultured Collinsella sp.
GGCTCGGAGATGTGTATAAGAGACAGAACCAAGACCACCGGTCAGTTGCGCGATAAACGGACGGATGATGATCATGCCAAAGAAGCCATAGATGATAGAAGGGATGCCGGCCAACAGGTCGACGGCAGGGCTGATAAGCTTGCGCACGCGCTTGCCGGCGATCTCGACCAGGTACACGGCCGTACCCACACCTAGCGGCACGCCCATGGCGAGCGCACCGACGGTCACCAGACCTGAGCCGGCAAGCAGCGACATGATGCCGTAGTGGCCCTCAGAGGGCGCCCACATAAAGCTAAAGAAGTCCGCCAGACCGATGTCGGTAAAGACGGGCAGCGCCGAGTACGTGGTAAAGACAAAAATCAGGATGACGGTAACGACCGCCAAGAACGCGCAGGCAAAGAAGATCCACTGCAGCGCCTTCTCCTTGATATAGGTACTGCGCGATACGAGCGCCAGCTCGCGCTTCTTGGGCGCCTGAGCATTCTGCTCAGTCTGGGAGTTTTCCTGTGCTTCCATGCTACTCACTCCCCTTCTCGTCGTTGGTGACGGGAATAAAGCCCGCCTCGCGAATCTGCTTGTCCATCTTTTCGGACGTCACGTAGTCGATGTAATCCTGCGCCTGCTGCGAAGGAGCACCCTTCACAAAGAAGTATAGGTCGCGCGAGATGGGATAGCCGCCGCTCGCGACCGTCTTCTCGGACGCCTCAACATGATTGACCGAGACGGCCTTGACCGAGGTCTTGGCGTTGAGGCTATCGACAAAGCCCAGCGAAATGTAGCCGATGGCCCCGCGCGAACGAGATACCACGTCGCGCACCTGGCCCGTGCCCGAAAGAACGGCCGAGCGGCGATCGAACGAGGTGCCGTCCATCACGATGGTGCGGAAGGCCTCACGCGTACCAGAAGCCTCGTCTCGGTTGATGACCTGGATTTTCAGGTCCTCTCCGCCGACTTCCTTCCAGTTGGTGATCTTGCCGGCGTAAATATCGCGGAGCTGCTCGGTCGAGAGGTTATCGACCGGGTTATCGTCGTTCACGATGACCGCGATACCGTCGTGGGCAATGACGATGGGAGTTAGGCCCAGATCCTGTTCGTCGGCATTGAGTCCACGGGAGGAGCTGGCGATATCGGCCGTGCCGGCGCTGACGGCCTCGATGCCAGCGGAAGAGCCCAAACCGGAAACGAGCACGTCGATGCCGGTCTCCTCCTTAAAGCCCTCGGCCGCAATCTCGGCAATAGGAAGGCAGGTCGTGGAGCCGGCAACGGTAATCGAAGAGGTAGAAGATCCCGAAGAACAGGCGCACAGCGTAAGCGCAAGCACAGCGGCGCTCAGGATCGATACGATCTTTCTCATAGCATCACGCCGATCGCAGCATGGCGCCCACAGGCGCCGCCCTCGTTACGGTAGGAATAAAAGCGGTCGTTCTGACGCACAGTCGAAAGCTGGGTATCCACGATATTCTCCGCGTCGACACCGACATCGACCAGCGCCTCGCAAATGGCAGCGGAAAGATCGAGCATGCGAGAGGTGCTCGCATCGATGCACGAGAACTCGGCGGCAAAGCGATCCATGAGTTCCTGGGATACCTCATATTCGTCACCCAAAATATGGGGGCCGATATAGGCGGAAACGACGCTCGCATCGCAGCCGGCAGCATCGCAAAGCGCCTGGCATGCCTTGGCGGAAATACGTGCAATCGTGCCCTTCCAACCGGAGTGCACCACGGCAAATCCGCCGGGGGCCACCAGAACCACGGGAACGCAGTCGGCGAAGCAGAGCAGCACGGGTACGTTATGCGCCGTACAGACGATGGCATCGCAGCCCTCGGCAATCTGCTCACGAACGTCCTCAAGGTCATCGGCGCCGTTCGAGGTCACCGCAACGATATGGTCGCCATGGACCTGATTGGGAACGAGCAGATTGTGCTCGCACTCGGCGGCACCCATAGCCTCGAGCGCGCGACGACGATTTTCTTGAACAGCAAAGGGGTCATCGCCAACATGCGAGCCCAAGTTGAGTGAGGAGTACGCATCTTCGGAAACACCACCGGCGCGCTCGGTGAAGGCAAAGCGAACATCGGATGTCGCGCCCTCCACCAACGTAACTCCATCATGGTCGACACGCGAAACGTTGTCCGCACGTGCTGCCATACTAAAGCCTCCTAATAACACAAGTACCGCGGCATCGCCGCTACAGCCCGCGTTTATACGGCTGTCATACTTCTCTAAAAGGATACCCGCTGCGCTGGAGGCAATCGTAAAGGGAACGTAAAGAGATTGGAGGTTCTAGTTTACAAAGTCGAAATAAAAAGGGCGCGTCCATACGGACACGCCCCTGTGCACAACAATGCAAAGAACGACTTAGAAGCTGCCGCGCTTCAGGAAGTCGGGAAGCTCGAACTGATCGTTGCCGAAGTTAGGAAGCTCGGTGCCACCGACGTTGCGGGTCGGAGCGGCCTGAGCCGGGCTGGTGGCCGGAGCGGTGCGCTGCGGCTCAACGGAGGCAGCGGCCTTGCTCTGAGACTGCTGAGCGGCAAAGAGCTCGTCCTGACGGTTGACGTTGGAGTCGGAGAAGCCCGTAGCGATGACGGTGATACGCACCTGATCGCCCAGGGACTCGTCGACAACGGTACCGAAGATGATGTTGGCCTCGGGGTCGACGGCGTTGGCGACAACGTCGGCGGCGTCGCTAATCTCCTGGATGCCCAGGTCCTTGGAACCGGCGATGGAGAGCAGCACGCGTGTGGCACCATCGATGGAGCTCTCGAGCAGCGGGCTGGAGATGGCCTGCTGGGCTGCGTCGACGGCACGGGTATCCCCAGAAGAGGTACCGATACCCATCATGGCGGTACCGGCCTGCTTCATGATGGTCTTAACATCGGCGAAGTCCAGGTTGATGATACCGGGGACGGTGATGAGGTCGGTGATGCCCTGGGTGCCCTGGGAAAGGACGCCATCGGCAATCGCGAAGGCCTCGAGCATGGTGGTCTTCTTCTCGGCGATGTCGAGCAGCTTATCGTTAGGGATGACGATCATGGTGTCAACGCAATCGGAGAGGGTCTTAATGCCCTCCTCGGCGCTCTTCTTGCGCTTGCGGCCCTCGAAGGTGAAGGGCTTGGTCACGACGGCGACGGTCAGTGCGCCGACCTCGTTCATCGCGATATCGGCAACGATGGGAGCAGCGCCGGTACCGGTGCCACCGCCCTCGCCGCAGGTGATGAACACCATATCGGCGCCAGCGAGCGCCTCGGCAATGTCGTCGCGGGACTCATCGGCAGCCTTGCGGCCAACCTCGGGGTTGGCGCCGGCGCCCAGGCCGCGGGTAAGGTCGGTGCCGATGTGCACCTTGATATCTGTCTCTTATACACATCTCCGAGCCCACGAGACGCTCATGAATC
>URIK01000175.1 GCA_900547855.1 uncultured Collinsella sp.
CGAGATTCATGAGCGTCTCGTGGGCTCGGAGATGTGTATAAGAGACAGGTGTGTCGTCCCTAAAACCGACGACGGTGCAGACTCCCTGGCCCGGATGAATGACGTGTTGACCGATTGAGAACATGCTACCTCCAACTTATACGAATTTACGTATGTCTAGAATAACACGCTGACGTGCGCAAACCCGTACTTTATGCAGGAAAAGCACACAACTCTGATAGGTAAGAGTATTCGATAACAGACGCAGCTCATTCACACCTTTATGCATTTTCAACGCCTGCATAATCTGCAGGCAGACCGGCATCTTTGAGTGACTCCATACAAGCTGTAGTCATTTTTGTGCATATGCAATATCTATTAGCTTTACCCTGCGACAGTGCCCGTCGCTTGTGATAGAGTGCTACAAACTCTGGCTTTTGCCCTACGAGTGACCAAGAGCTCGGGGGCTTTAACACAAGGAGGATCTATGCCCGAGAAGATTGAAGAGCTGGTACGCGCTGCGCTTGCTGCGGCCCAGGAGGCCGGCGACCTTTCCGCATTTGAACTTGACGATTGCGCTATCGAGCGACCGGCTGACACTTCTCATGGCGAGTGGACCTCTACCATGGCCCTGAAGTCCGCCAAGCTGGCCCACTGCGCCCCGCGCAAGATCGCCGAGGCCATCGTTGCCCATATGCCCGAGGACCCCGCGATCGAGAAGGTCGAGATCGCAGGCCCCGGCTTCATCAACTTCTACCTCTCCGTTGCCGTCAAGAATGCCATCTTTGGCGAGGCTCGCGAGAAGGGTATGGACTTCGCTAAGTCCAACGTCGGTGGTGGCCTGAAGACCCAGGTCGAGTTCGTTTCCGCCAACCCCGTCGGCCCCATGCACATCGGCCACGGCCGCTGGGCCGCGCTGGGCGACTCGCTCTGCCGCGTTATGGATCACGCCGGTTACGACATCCAGCGTGAGTTCTACATCAACGACCACGGCTCTCAGATGAACACCTTCGGCAACTCCATCAGCACGCGCTATATGCAGCTTGCCGACATCATCGCCAAGCAGGGCGTGGATATCGACGAGGCTCACAAGCTGCTGATCGCCGACCGCGACGCCTTTGTTGCCGACGAGAACGACGAGCATCCCGAGACCCATCCGTATCAGGACAACTTTGCCGAGACCCTGGGCAAGGACTCCTACGGCGGCGACTACATCATCGACGAGGCCGCCGAGTTCTGGCGCACCGACGGCGATAAGTGGGTCAACGCCGATCCGCAGGAGCGCATGGAGAGCTTCCGCGAGCGCGGCTATGTAAAGATGGTCGACAACATGCGCGACCTTTGCCATGCCGTTAACTGCGACTTCGATCGTTGGTTCTCCGAGCGCTCGCTGTATGTGAAGGACACCGAGGGCGAGACCGCCGGCACCTCCGCCGTCGACCGCGCTTTTGAGAAGCTCGACAAGATGGGCTATCTCTACACCAAGGACGGCGCCCTGTGGTTCCGCTCCACCGACCTGGGCGATGACAAGGACCGCGTTCTGATCAAGTCCGACGGCGAGTACACCTACTTCGCCTCCGACGTTGCCTATCACTGGGATAAGTTCCAGCGCGTCGACCACGTCATCGACATCTGGGGCGCCGACCACCACGGCTACATCGAGCGCGTCCGCTGCGTCTGCGATGCCTTGGGTTACCCCGGCAAGTTTGAGGTTCTGCTGGGCCAGCTCGTCAACCTGCTGCGCAACGGCAAGCCCGTCCGTATGTCCAAGCGTAAGGGCACCATGGTGACCCTGCAGGAGCTCGTCGACGAGGTCGGCTCCGACGCTGCCCGTTACACCCTCATCTCCAAGAGCTCCAACCAGATGGTCGACTTCGATATTGAGGCCGTCAAGAAGCGCGACAACTCCAACCCGGTGTACTACGTGCAGTACGCTCACGCCCGCGTGTGCTCCATCCTGCGCCGTGCCGCTGACGTTACGCCCGAGCAGGCTGACGAGATGGGCATGAAGGCCGTCGCCGCCAAGGCCATCGGTGAGAACGTCGATTACTCGCTGCTGACCGACCCGACCGAGCTCGCCCTTTCGCGCAAGCTCAACGAGCTCACCGATCTCATCGCCAGCTGCGCTCGCGACCGCGCCCCGTTCCGTCTGACGCACTTTGCTGAGGAACTCGCCGGCGACTTCCACAGCTTCTACGCTGCCTGTCAGGTGCTGCCGAGCGAGGGCCGTCCCGTCGACCCCGAGCTTTCGCGTGCCCGTCTGGCCGCTTGCGATGCCGTCCGTGTGACGCTCGCCCTGGTGCTCACCCTCGTTGGCGTTTCCGCGCCCGAGCAGATGTAAGCTACGGGTCATTTGACCGTACAGACTTGGTTTAACTAAGCCTTGAAAGCCCGATCTCCCACGGAGGTCGGGCTTTTTGCAAACGCCGACGTATTGACGAATTTGGAACTGCTGGAAATACGAAACTATGCCGGTTTACTACGATGAAATGAGAAATTCCAACTACGCCGGCTTTTCGCAAAAAAGTGCAAGGCATCTACCTGCGGTTTTAGTTCAACAAGTTTCGGAGTGATCGCGGTTGAGCGATTCATCGTAGTAAACCGCCACAGTTTTGGCGGAGGCAGTCAGATTTGTGGGTGTTAAACCAAAGATTGTCCCTTTTGACTAGCCGTTTAAGAACGTCCTCAATGACTAAGTTGCAGGTGGTTGCGGTTGTGTTACACTAACGCTGCGTATATGACGCAAATATCTCGATACAGATCAATGATGTCCGTCGGTATTTGACGGAGCTAGACTGTTTAGCCGCCCTGAAGGTTTATGCAGGGAGCATGTGATCACAGGGCTTGAAAAGAAAGTTGAGCAAACACTGTGTCTGATCAACAGCAAGAAAACGAAATAACGACGACGCAAGCCGCTCCCGCTGCACCGGTTGCGTTGGACCAGGTCGCGGCGCCCGCGCAAGCCTCGGCTCCTGAGACGCCTAAGGCTGCTTCGACGCCTACGCCTTCAGCGGCTGAGAAGGCCGTGCCTGCAACTGGTGAGGAGGCTGCTCCGGCAAAGCCCAAGCGTACGCGCCGCACGGCCAAGTCTGCTGCTGACGGCGAGGAGGTCACCAAGCCCAAGCGCCGTACCACGCGCACGACGCGCGTCAAGCGCACCGTTGCAGCTGACTCCTCGGAGCCGATTTCCGATGAGGTCGCGCAGGCGCGTGCGTTGGCGCAGATTAGCGAGGCTCAGGTGGTGCGCGCCCGCCGTCGTGCTGCCGAGCGCGAGGCCGCGGCTCTGACCGAGCTTGCAGCTCCGTCTGTGCCCGAGACGCCTGCCGCCACCGAGACCCCTGTCGCCGACCAGCCGACCGAGAAGCCGGTACCTGTCTCTTATACACATCTGACGCTGCCGACGACTAGTCGAGTGTAG
>URIK01000176.1 GCA_900547855.1 uncultured Collinsella sp.
TGCGCCCCACTAGGACAAAGCCCACGTTGGACGAACGGCGCATCATCTCGCGCACATCCATGGTCATGGCATAGTCGCGCTTGTCGGCATCGGTGACGGTATCGTCGCCCACCTTGATGCTCGCCGGCACCTCAAACGACGTACTCGATCGCACGACGCCCAAGTCGAAGCCGGCGCCCGCCACGAGCGTCTTAAAGACCGAGCCGGGCTCGTAGGCGTCGGTGACCAGGCGCAGATTCATATCCTCGGTCTTGGCATTCTCCAGATCGGTCTGGTCGTAGGTCGGGTACGAGCAGGCTGCCAAAATCTCGCCTGTCGTAGGATCGGTGACCAGCGCCGAGCCGTTCTTGGCCTTAGTCTTCTCAACTGCCTCTGCCAGGGCATCCTCGGCCGCACGCTGGATATTGACGTCGAGCGTCGTCACGATATCAACGCCGTCGACCGCAGCCACCTTTTTATAGGCACCGCCCGCGATATAGCTGCCGTCCCTCGCGCGCTCGCGTACGAGAGAACCGTTCGTGCCGGTCAGAAGCTTGTTGTATTGCTTTTCGAGACCCGTCAAGCCGTCGTTGTCTACATTCACTACACCCAGCACCTGCGATGCCAGATTGCCGTATGGATATACGCGCTTCATGGCCTGCTCAAAAAGCACGCCGGGCAGGTTCTTCTTCTCCAGCGCCGCAACATCGTCTTCGTCCACCTGGCGCTTGATATACACCCAGGTTCCATCGGACTCAACGAGCTTGCGGCAGGTCTTTTTATCGATTCCAGTTGCCTTGACCAGCGCCGACACCGTCTTGTCAACATCCTCGACAAGCTGCGGGTTCACGGCGATGTTGCGACATTCGACCGACGACGCCAGCACGTTACCATTGCGGTCGTAGACGGTGCCACGTTTGGCATAGAGGGTCTGCGCAAGCAGGCGGCGCGCATCGGCACGCTCGCGCAGTTTATCGGCTTCGACAATTTGATAGTCGGCAAGGCGAAAGACGCCCAAGCCCAAGCCAAGCCCGATGAAGCCCATGACGGCTTTGCGGCGAGGCAGAGGCGCGCCTGTGAGCCATTCGGTCGACGAACTCTTGCGCGACCTGGTGTTATGCACTTGAGGGCCGCCCGAGCCGCGAAGTCGCGACGCCGGGTCGTTGCCACGGGACTGCCCGGCGTTGTAAGATTGCCGACCCGTTCCTTGATAACCAGAACGTCCCCGCGACGAGGGACGTCCAGAACCGCGGCCCCCATCGGAACCGCGGCGATAGTCATTTGTCATACTCAGCTACCGTCTTGCTACTGAGCGGTCGCGGTCGCGTTGGCGCCCGCGGCTGCATCCTGCGAAAAGTCAAGTGTAACGCTCTCGCTGGGCTCCACCATGCCATAAGCGCCCGCAAGGTCGCGAATGCGCGTGTCGGCGCCATAGACCGAATGCATGACCTCCAGGTCGGAGCTCTCATCGGTCGCTTTTTCGAGCGTGTTGGTAAGCTCGGCGTTGCTGTTGAGCACCTGGGCCGTAACGCCGGCGAGCGCCACGCGGGCGACGCCGATCGTCATGAAGATAGCCGCAATGATGCAAAACGTTTTAAGAACGCTCATGAAAACCGGGCTTACCGCCTGGTTTGCCTGACGGCCCGCGCCCGTGTAGACATCAAAGCGCGGCGTGCGCTGCTCACGGGGAGCAACGGGGGCCTGCGGCGTCTCACGATAGGCGGGCATGGCGTTCATATCATAGGCGAGTGCTGCGCTTGAAGTGTTGTAGCCCATGATATGCCGCCTCCCATCCCGAGTACGTTGGTAGTGTGTTTAAGCTTCGTTTATGGTGCGAGCGGGAGGTCCAATATCGCGCGGTCGCGCCTACAGACGCTGCGCCACGCGGATTTTGGCTGATCTCGCCCGAGGGTTGCGCTCAACCTCATCAGGCTGGGCAACCAAGGGTTTGCGGGTGATGACCTTGAGTATCGGCACGTTGCCGCACACGCACACCGGAATCTCCGGCGGACACGTGCACCCCTGGCTCATCTCCTTAAAGTGGTTCTTTACGATACGGTCCTCGAGCGAGTGATACGAGATGACGCAGATACGTCCGCCCGGGTTGAGCCACCTGGTGGCGGCATCAAGCCCTCGTTCGAGCACATCGAGCTCGTGATTGACCTCGATGCGAATGGCCTGGAAACTTTTCTTGGCCGGGTGTCCGCCATGCCGACGAGCGGCAGCCGGGATACCCGCCTTGATGATCTCGACAAATTGGCCGGTGGTTTCGATCGATTCTTGCTCGCGGCGGCGCACGATCTCGCGCGCGATCTGCGAGGCGAACTTCTCTTCGCCGTAGACGCGTAGAATCCGGGCGAGGTCGTGTTCGTTATAGGTGTTGATGACCTCAGCTGCGTTTAAGGTGTTATTACCCGGATCCATCCGCATGTCCAATGGGGCGTCCTCGTTATACGAAAAGCCCCTGCCAGGGATATCGAGTTGCGGCGACGAAACGCCCAAATCGAACAGGAAGCCATCGACCCCGGGCACCTCGGCCGAGCAAAGTAGCTCGTCCAAGTCGCCGAAGTTGCCCTTCAACAGCTGGTGCGGAACGCCGGGAACCTCGCGGTCCAGACGGGCACCAGCGGCCTCGAGGGCCATGTCGTCCTGATCGACGCCGAGCAAAAGGCCCGTCTCCCCCACCTGCGCGGCCATCTTTACCGAATGGCCGGCACCGCCAAGGGTGCAATCGCAGACAACGGAGCCGCTCTTTAGCCGCAGCGACTCAAGCACTTCGCCGAGCATGACAGGTTCATGCCGATATTCTTGTGTCAAGATCCCACGCTCCATCCGTTACCCGTGCCTTGCCCTTACGAGAAGAAGAGGTCCAGCAGGGCCTCATCGTCATCGTCCTCATCGGCCGCGGCGCGATCCCAAACCTCAAGGTGGTCGTAGTTGCCCACAACCGTGACCTCGCGGTCGAGGTTCGCCTGCTTGCGGAGAGACTCGGAAAGACCGATACGACCGGCGCTGTCCACGTCCATCGACGTGGTGCGCTTGTTGATCGCCCTCATGAGCTTCTGGTCGTTGATGTCACGCGGGTTAAAACCCTCGTGGCCCTCACGACCCGCGAAGAGTCCTTCGACCCACTTATCGAAGGCCTCGGCAGAGAACACGTACAGAGCATCGACATCCAGGGCTTTGAACACGCGAACGTGCTCTCCAAGCTCCTCGCGAAGGGGTGCAGGCAGGGATAGACGACCTTTTGCATCGAGATTGCGCTCGTATGCACCCGTCATTCCCATGTGCGCCCTCCCCTCGGTTACTCAGATGGCACGTACGCGGGGAACCACCCCGCCTGTCGACGTCCTGTCTCTTATACACATCTGACGCTGCCGACGACTAGTCGAGTGTCGATCTCGG
>URIK01000177.1 GCA_900547855.1 uncultured Collinsella sp.
GGGTTCGGGCGGTTGCGGCAAGTCGACGATCGTCGCCGCCATGGCGCACGCGGCGTCGCTGCTGGGCCTGCGTGCTGCCGTGCTCGACTTGGACCTGATGTTTGGAAACCTCTACGACCTGCTGGGTGCCGATACCCCGCACGACATGGCGACGCTTATCGAGTCATCGGCTGCGGGCGCACTTGCCGAGTCGGACATCGTGGCCGCCTCGATGCGCGTGGCCCCGGGCGTTACGCTTTGGGGTCCGGTCGCCGCGCCCGAACAGGCCGAGCTCATGGCACGTCCGGTGGAGCTGCTGCTAGACGTCTTGCGCCGTGAATCCGACGTGGTTCTTGTCGACACCTCGGTCTTTTGGGGCGACGCCGTGGCGGCCGCAGTGGCGGCAAGCGACCGCTGCCTGGTCGTGGGCGATCCATCGGTGTCGTCTGCGACGTCCGCGGCACGCGTCATCGAGCTGGCGAGCCGTGTGGGCGTGCCACGTACGCGCATGAGCGCCGTGTTCAACCGGTTTGGCGCGCGCGGCGCCGACGAGGATGTCGCCATGCGCTTTGAGATTACCTGTGCGTTAAGCTCCAAGATCCGCATCGCCGACGGCGGGCAGGACTTGGCGGCGCTCATGGCATTCGGCCGTGCTGACGAAGCGGTGGGCCAGACCAGCGCTTTTGCCACCAGCGTGCGCGAAGCCACGCGCGAGATGCTCGTGGAGCTGGGCTGCGCCATCGGTCCCTGGAGTGACATGGTCACCGACCGCGCGACGCGCACCGAGCGCCCGCGCATCCGTCTTCCCTGGTCGCGCGAGGGTGATTCGCGATGAGCTTGCAAACAAGGATTAAGGCGGCCGGCGCGGCCGCGGCGACAGTGCCTGTTGACGCAGGGCGCCACCGTGCCGTCAAGCGCCGCACCAAGCGCGCCGTGATGGACCGCATGGGCTATGACGAGGTGGCGCGTATCAGCGCATACATCGATCCGGCGCGCGCCCGCTCGGAATTGCGTCCTGCGGTGGAGGCGGCGCTCAACGTGGAGGAGGCGACCGACCTGGCGACGCCCGAGCGCGAGACCATCATCGATGAGATCCTGGACGACGTGGTGGGCCTGGGCCCGCTGCAGCCGCTCATCGAGGACGACACCGTCACCGAGATCATGGTCAACGGCTGCCGATCGGCTTTCTTTGAGCGCGGTGGCGTCTTATATCCCATCGAGCATGCGTTTGAGGATGACGAGCAAATCCGCGTGCTCATCGACCGCATCATCTCGCCGCTGGGCAGGCGCATCGACGAGCGCAGCCCCATTGTCAACGCTCGCCTCAAGACGGGCTATCGCGTCAACGCGGTGATTCCGCCTGTGGCGATCGATGGGCCAATTCTCACCATCCGCAAGTTTTCAGACCGCATCTGTTCGTTGGACGAGCTTGTGGGCCTGGGGTCGTTACCGCTTTGGTATGCACAGCTGCTGTCGTGCGCGGTATCGCTGCGTCAGGATCTGGCGGTTGCAGGTGGCACGGGGTCGGGCAAGACCACGCTGCTCAACGCGCTATCGTGCGAAATATCCACCGGCGAGCGCATCGTGACGATCGAGGACTCCGCCGAGCTCAAGTTTGCGCATCACCCGCATGTGGTTCGCCTGGAGGCACGCGAGGCTTCAATTGAGGGCGAGGGCGCGGTGACAATCCGCGACCTGGTGACCAACGCCCTGCGCATGCGTCCCGACCGCATCGTGGTGGGTGAGGTGCGCGGTGCGGAATGTTGCGACATGCTGCAGGCCATGAACACCGGGCACGATGGGTCGCTCACCACGCTTCATGCGGGCACCGAGCAGGAGACCGTGGTGCGTTTGACGCTGCTTGCGCGCTATGGCATCGACCTGCCGAGCGAGCTTATCGAGGAGCAGATTGCCATGGCGCTCGACGGCATCGTGATGTCCGAGCGCCATGCGGACGGCAGGCGTTTCGTGTCCTCCTATTCGGGGGTGCGACGCGGCGCATCAGGCGGCGTGGAGCTTGAGCGCTACGTGACGTTCGATGCCGCCACGCGCGCCTGGACGCTCGATCGCGAGCCTCCGTTTATCGCAGAGGGCCTGCGCTCGGGAACGCTCACGCAAGAGGAGGTGGACGAGTGGAGATCGTTGTGCCCCTCGTCGTAGGGGGTTTGACGGGGCTTTCTGCCGCGGTGGCGTGCGGGGCGGAGCCTCGTGCGCCGCGCGTGCCGCCGGCGGAGCTGGCCCGTCATACGCTTGAGTCGGTGGCCGAGAAACTGCCGCGCGAGCTGGTAGAAAACGACCTGCTAAAAAAGACTGCCCGCTCCTGGGCGCTGCTGATTCCAGCACATCGCCTTGGCCTTGTCATCGAGGATGATGAGGCGCGCCTGGCATGCTTGCTGCTGTCGAGTGGCGTCTGCGGCATTGTCCTGACTGTCGTATCGCTGTCGCCTATCGGCTTTGTTCTGGGGCTGCTCGCGCCGTTTGGCGTAGGCGCCGCTCGCGACACTTTCGACCGTCGCCGCGAGCAACACGATGTGGAAGAAGCCATGCCCGAGGCCTTTACGGCGCTCTCCATGTCGCTCGCCTCGGGTCATTCACTGGCCCAGGGCATGAGGTTTGTGGGGGCCCACGCGCAAGAGCCGGTGCATACCGAGTTTTTGCGCGTGGCGGCGGCGATCGACTGCGGCGTCTCGGCGACTGATGCGTTGGATGACCTACTCGACCGTATCGATGCCCCCGGCCTTTCGCTTGTCACTTTGGCGCTCAAGGTGTCGCAGCGAACCGGTGCCCCGCTCGCCGACCTGTTATCCGAGGCGTCGAGCATGGTGGGGGAGCGCATTGAGCTCAAGCGCCGCTTGGACGTCAAGACATCGCAGGCTCGTATGTCGGCACACATGGTCTCGGCGATGCCGGCGGGTATGTGCGCGGTGCTGGTGCTGCTTTCGGCCGATTTTCGCCGCGGCCTTGTAACGCCGGCGGGTGCCGGTGCCGTGGTGCTGGGACTTGCTCTCAACGCCGTCGCCCTGGTGGTCATCCGACGCATTATGCGGGTGGAGCTATGAGCGCCCTGGTCGGGGTCGCGGCGTGCCTGTGCGCGTTCAGCGTGTTTATCGTGACGGGTTTGGAGCGTGCGGACGCACACAAGATCGTCCAGGCCTGCAAACGCGAAGCGCTGCTGGTTGTTACGGCTGCTCGATCGGTGACCGATGCCCTGGCAGCACGGTTGAAAGGCATGCTCGGCACGGGTGGTACGGCGCAGGTGTCGCTTGGCGAGGTGTCCGAGACTGTCTCTTATACACATCTCCGAGCCCACGAGACGCTCATGAATCTCGT
>URIK01000178.1 GCA_900547855.1 uncultured Collinsella sp.
TTCTGGCCCTGCGTGGCGATCTCCCTGCCGGCGCGACCGAGGACGACAAGCCCGCCTCCGACTACGCCTACGCCCGCGACCTCATCCCCGAGCTCGTCGACGCCGGCTTTTGCGTGGGCGCCGCAGCCTACCCCGAGGGCCACATTGCCTGTGAGGATCTCAACCTCTCGGTCGAACACCTCAAGCAAAAACAGGACGCCGGCGCGAGCTTCTTTGTGACACAGCTCTTCTTTGATAACGAGTGCTTCTACCGTTTTCGCGAGCTTGCCGACAAGGCCGGCATCACCGTGCCCATTACCGCGGGCATCATGCCGTTTATGGGCAAGTCACAGATCAGCCGCATGGTCTTTATGTGCGGCGCGTCGCTGCCCTCCCCCGTCATCAAGATTCTCGCCAAGTACGAGAATGACCCCGAGAGCCTGCAGGCAGCTGGTGTAGATTATGCAGCCCGCCAGCTTTGCGACCTCAAGGAGCACGGCGCCGACGGCCTGCACCTGTACACTATGAACCGTCCTGCGATCGCCGCGACCATTATGGAGCGCCTGGGGTAATGGAAAAACCGCACATCGATACAATCGCTGTCGAAGTTCCGGCCGACCTTGCGTCGCCGGCGCTTTACCGTGTCGATGCTGCGCACCATCCCCGTGTCGACCGTGCCGAGATGCTGCGGTATCTGGGTTACGGCGGCCAGCAGATTGAGCCCGAACTATCACGACGTATTGAGCTTGTGGTCGAGCGTCTGGAACTGGACATTGAGCCCCGTGGCGTGCGCCGCGTATTTGCCGTCGATGCCACGGGCGTGGACGAGCAGGGCAAGCCTTGCATTCGCTTGGTCGGCACCAACGTTGAGCTGCGCGGTCGCGATATCTATCGACATCTCAAAGACGCCCGCTTTGCCGCGCTCATGGCATGCACCCTCGGCATGGACGCCGAGCGTCGCCTGCGCACCACGGGAGCCCAACATCCCCTGGAGGGCGCCGTGCTCGACGCCGCGTGCTCCGCTTACGTGGAAGCCGCCGTCGAGCAAATGGACCAGCAGGTCAAGACGGGCGCCGCCGTTCATGGGCTCGCCGGCAACTGGCGCTTTAGTCCCGGCTACGGCGACTGCCCACTCTCGGCCCAGCGCTCGATCGTCAATGCGCTCAACGCCACGCGGCTCATCGGGCTTACCGTCACACCCACCAGCCTGCTCATGCCCACCAAAAGCGTGACCGCGGTGATCGGCCTATTCGACGGCGAAGTCCACGACGCCCAGAGCCGCCCCACCTGCAATATCTGCCGCATGCGCGAGCACTGCCGCTTCCGCGCCGCCCACACCACCTGCTATTCCAGCCATTAGGAGCCCTCAATGTTTACTCCGCTTATCACTCATGATTCTGACGGCACTGCATTGGCGGCACCCGTTGATGCCGCACGTCGCAACGGTGCCACGTACAAGACGCGCACGATCGGCGATCTGTGCATTAAGGACGATCGCTTGCGTGCGGCCATCGAGGGCACGGGACACCTGCTGTTCGACGGCGGCATGGGCACCATGTTGCAAGCGGCCGGCATGAAGGCCGGCGCCCTGCCCGAGTTGCTCAACTTTGAGGAGCCCCAGGTTATCACCGATATCCAACGTCAATATGTCGAGGCTGGCTGTGACGTGATCACCGCCAACACCTTTGGCGCCAACGCCCACAAGCTCGACGGTGCTGCCACCGTGGCAGACGTCTTTGCCGCGGCCGTCACCTGCGCCCGTGAGGCCGGCGCCCGCTACGTCGCCGGCGATATCGGCCCCATCGGCGCACTGCTTCGCCCCCTGGGTACTCTGAGCTTCGACGAGGCCTACGACCTCTTTGCCGAGGAAGTGCGCGCCGGCGTCGCCGCGGGTGTGGACCTCTTTATTATCGAGACCATGACCGACCTGGCCGAGATCAAGGCGGCTGTCTTCGCCTGCCGCGAGAACTCCGACCTGCCCGTCTTTGCCACCATGACCTTTGAGGAAGACGGCCGTACCTTCCTAGGAACGAGCCCCGAGGTGGCCGCCATCACGCTCGACGCCATCGGCGCCGACGTTTTGGGCATCAACTGCAGCCAAGGACCGGCCGAGCTCCGAGGACTCGCCGCACGTATGCTCACCGTTACCGACAAGCCCGTTATGGTGCAGGCCAATGCAGGACTCCCCCATGTGGACGACGACGGCAACACCGTCTTTGATATCCAAGCCCCCGAATACGCCGAGGCCGTCGCTGGCATGATCGCCGACGGCGTGAGCGTTGTGGGCGGTTGCTGCGGAACCACGCCGGCGCACACGGCGGCCTTGCGCACGCTTATCGATAACCACACGCCCAGCCCGCGCCACCGCAAGCCCAGTATGTCGGTCACGAGCGCCCAAACGGTCGTGGACCTTCCCTGCGACGGCCACAAGATCGCCGTCATCGGCGAGCGCATCAACCCCACCGGCAAAAAGCGCCTGCAGCAGGCCCTGCGCGACGGCGACCTGGACTACGTTGTGAGCCAGGGCATCAGCCAGCAGGAACAGGGCGCCGACATTCTGGACGTCAACGTGGGCCTGCCCGAGATCGACGAGGTCAAGATCATCCAACAGGCGACCGAACAGCTCCAGGGCTCCACGCTGCTGCCGCTGCAGATCGACTCCACCGACCCCGCAGCCGTCGAGGCCGCCGTGCGCCGCTACGCCGGCAAGCCCATCATCAACTCGGTCAATGGCAAACAGCAGATCATGGATGAGATCTTTCCGCTGGTCGCCCATTACGGCACCAACGTCGTTGGCCTCACGCTCGACGAAGGCGGCATCCCCGATACCGCCGAGGCTCGCTTCGCCATCGCCGAGCGCATCGTGGCCGAGGCTGCCCGCTACGGCATCGGACCGGACCGCATCCTCATCGACTGCCTGGTCATGACCGCCTCGACCAATCAACGCCAGGCCGAGCAGATCCTGCGCGCCATGTCCCTGTGCAAGGAGCGCCTGGGCGTCAAATGCGCGCTCGGCGTGTCGAACATCAGCTTTGGCCTGCCTGCCCGCCCGCTGCTGGGTTCGGTCTTTTTGGCCGCCGCCTTCGGCGCGGGCCTGGACGCCCCCATCATGAACCCGGGCTCCAAGCGCTTTATGGATACCGTCTACAGCTATCGCGTCCTGAGCGTTGAGGACGAGGACTCGACCGGATACATCGAGCGCTATGCCGGCTGGACCGATCCGTACAAGATCTGTCTCTTATACACATCTCCGAGCCCACGAGACGGTCATGAATCTCGTATGCCG
>URIK01000179.1 GCA_900547855.1 uncultured Collinsella sp.
CGTTAGCTGTTTTTGATCGCGGCAAGCTGCCGCCATAACTCATCGGCACCGTTAAGTCGGTACGCCGTCTTATCGAGCACGATATTCTTGCCTTCGAGATAACGATGCGGCGTGCCAGCCAACTTCAAAGCCTTGAACTGTTTTGCAAGCGAGATAAGGTAGCGAATCTCGTCAGGAGTGAAATCGAGAAGCTTCAGATAGTTACGACCGCTCAAACTAATCGACATGAGAATTCCTTTCGCTGAGAATAGGTTTCAAGAATACCCTTCTTCAAATTCATTGAACAGAAGAAGAGCGGGTAAATCCGCAAAAGGAGATTAAAACCAGAAGGCAACAGAGAATAAGAAAGCGAATGACTAGCGATAAGAAGAGACCAGCATCTAGAAGGAGCCGACGGCAAGGAACTGCCACCCTCCTGGGTGCAGAGAAAAGGGCTGTTTCCGCTACGCTAAAAGTGAACGCATCGCTGAGTAACATTTGAGCACTTTGATGAGCAACATGCCGACCACCGCAATTCGCTAACTTAGTCGTTGCTGGCTGTAACCGACTGAGGAGGCAGGAAAGGATGATCAGCATGTCACAAGCGTATTCTATACGGCAGTTGAAGAAGCAGGGAGAGACGGTGGCCGAGATAGCCCGCAAGGTGGGAGTATGCCGCAACACGGTGTACAACTGCCTGGCGGAAGATGACCTGTCGCCGAAGATGCCCGCCATCAAGAAGCGCACGAAGATACTCGACCCGTACCGTCCGCTCATCATCAGTTGGCTCGAGGGCGACCGCAGCGAGTGGCGCAAGCAGCGCCACACCGCGCACCGCATCTGGGTGCGCCTGACGACCGAGGAGGGCGTCAAGGTCGGCGAATCGACCGTGCGCGCTTACGTGCGAACGCTGCGCGAGGAGCTCGGGCATTCCGACGCAGACGACTACCTGGACCAGCGCTGGGTGCCGGGCGAGGCTCAGGCCGACTTCGGCGAGGCGGACTTCTCCGTCCGCGGCGTCAAGGTGCGCCTGAGCTACTTCGTGCTCACGTTCCCGTACTCCAACATCGGCATCGCGCAGGTCTTCCCGGGCGAGAACGCCGAGTGCGTATGCCAGGCGCTCAGGAATATCTTCGAGTTCATCGGCGGCGTGCCCGGGCGCATCGTGTTCGACAACGCGACCGGTGTGGGCCGCCGCGTCTGCGAGGGAGTGCGCACTACAGAGCTGTTCGGCGCGTTCGCGGCCCACTACAACTTCGCGTTCTCGTTCTGCAGCCCGAATGCGGGCCATGAGAAGGGATCCGTCGAGGCCAAGGTCCGCTATCTCCGCTCCAACCTGTTCGTGCCCGTCCCCCACATGACCGACCCGGCCAAGTACAACGCCAAGCTGCCGTCCATGTGCATGGAGCTGTCCAAGGAGCACTACCTCAAAGGCGAGCCGGAGGAGCAGCTGTTCGTGGAGGACAAGTTCGCCATGGCGGGCCTCCCTCAGAAGCCATTCGACATCGTGCGCTATGAGCGTCCCAAGGCTGACAAGAAGGGCAAGGTCAAGCTCGACGGACAGCATTCCTACTCGTCCGACCCGTCGCTTGCCGGCCGCGAGCTGATCGCCGCGATGCGCGCGACGACCGTGACGCTGTACACAGCCGCCGGCGAATTCGTCTGCGAGCATCCGCGCGCCTACGGCAAAGCCCCGACCGACACGTCCGACCCCGCAAGCCAGCTCGCTGTGCTGGCCGTCAAGACGGGCGGCTGGGTGAACAGCCAGGTCCGCTTCGCCATGCCCGACAAGCTGCGCGAGCACATGGACTCGCTGCCCAAACCGGACCTGCGTGCCGAACTGCGCGTGATGCGCAATCAGAGCGCGGTAAGCGGCTGGGACGCCACGGTGTCGGCGATGAGCGAGTGCCTGGCCCTTACCGGGCGGATCGACGAGGCGGGCGTATCGCTGGCCTGCGCGCGCGCCGCCACGGGCGAGATCGTCTATGACGAGAAGGTCGACCTGGCGGCGTACGACCGCGCGGTCGGCATCGGGGAGGTGGCGTGACATGGCGCTCAGGAGCAAGGGCGACGCCGCCGAGCTGCGCAAGCTCGCCCGCGCGCTGTACTTCTCGAACGAAGTCATCGATTCGTTTCTTAAATCCGCCACGGCTGCCGAGGCGAGATGCGTGTCCGACCTGGTCACGGCCGAGCTGGAGGCGCGTGAGCGCAACAAGCGCGCCCGTCTGTTCCGCCGCGCGAGGTTCCCTCAGGTCAAGTCCTTCGAGGGCTACGACTTCTCGCAAGTCGTCTTCCCGGATGGCTACGGGGAGGCCGACTTGCGCTCGCTTGAGTTTATCGGCGAGGCACAGGACTTCGTGTTCCATGGCCAAACCGGACGGGGCAAGACCCATTTGGCGATAGCGGTCGGCAGCGCATGCGTGGCGGCCGGGCGCGCCGTGCGGTTCTTCACCGCAGCCGAGCTTGCGCTCGCGCTGTCGCGTGCGTCGCGCGACCATTCGCTTGAGCAGCTGATGAAGGAGATCGCCAAGTGCGACCTGCTGATACTCGACGAGTTCGGCTACGTGCCGATCGACGTCGAGAGCTCGCGGCTCCTCTTCCAAGTGGTTGCGGACTGCTACGAGAGGCGCAGCGTGATCTTCACCACCAACATCGAGTTCGGGAAGTGGGGCACCGTGCTCGGCGACGACAAGCTGGCGGCCGCCCTGATCGATCGCGTGGTGCATCACGGTCGCCTTGTGGAGTTCGGCGGGGCGAGCCGCCGCATGGAGGAGGCGCTCATGCTGGGGAAAGGGGGCGCGGATGCTGCGTGAGAATCCGTTTGATCTGGCCATGCGAAAGGCAAAAGCTCGTGGGGCATGTCCCGTGACGCTGCTCGACGACTTCTACGTGGGCCATGCGGCATTCGACGAGCTCTGTGCAGGGTTCGTCTGCAAGGACTGCGTCGCCACAGATGAGGACATGGGGTTCGACGGCGATCCCTGGCAGCCGCCGACACGACCTACGGATGAAGGAGATCGGGAAATACCGTATTAGGATAGGAAGAGGCAGCACGGCCAGCCGGCCAGTGGCCGTGCCATTCTGAACACGTCGGCATGTTGCTCAGCGAAGTGCTCAAAATGAGCATAGCGAAATGTTCATAAAGCTATTGACGAAAACACTCCGCAGCGCAGATATCGGAGGCTCTCGCCGGCGTGACGGGCCACCTCATGGACCGCAACCTCTACCTGTTCGCTGTCTCTTATACACATCTCCGAGCCCACGAGACGCTCATGAATCTCGTAT
>URIK01000180.1 GCA_900547855.1 uncultured Collinsella sp.
ATCTACACTCGACTAGTCGTCGGCAGCGTCAGATGTGTATAAGAGACAGGAAGATCAACAAGGACATCAAGGATCAAAAGCTCAAGGTCAAGGTGACCATCGAGGCCGACAAGCTGCGTGTTTCCTCTGCTTCGAAGGACGCGTTGCAGACCGTGATTCAGTTCCTGCGCGACCAGGACTACGGCCAGCCGCTGCAGTTCACCAACTACCGCTAATATCAATCGAAAGGACCGCTCTCCAACATGGATACACCGTTGGGCTCCGTGCTCTACATCACCCTCGGGTGCGCTAAGAACGAGGTTGACACCGACCGCATGCGTTCTCTTTTGACCGCCGCGGGCTACGAGGAGGCATTCGACCCGCAGGATGCCGATATCGCCATCGTCAATACTTGCTCGTTCCTCGCCTCCGCAACGTCCGAGAGCATCGAGACCACGCTCGAGCTCGCCAACGAGGTTCAGGACGGCGTTCGTTCTTGCCCCATCGTCATGTGCGGCTGCGTGCCGTCGCGCTATGGCGATGACCTGCCTGACGAGCTGCCCGAGGTCGCTGCCTTTGTGAAGGCCGACGAGGAAGATGGCATCGTGGCGGTCATCGATGGCGTGCTGGGTGTCGAGCGTGAGATTGCAGCCTATATCCCGCAGGTCAAACGTACCGTCGAGGGTGCTGTCGCCTACGTCAAGATTTCCGATGGCTGCAACCGCTTCTGCAGCTTCTGCATGATCCCGTATATCCGCGGTCGTTACCACTCGCGCAATGCCGAGAGCATCATCTCCGAGGTACGCGACCTGGTCGCCGGTGGCGTCCGCGAGATCGTTCTGATCGGTCAGGACACGGGCATCTGGGGTACCGACTTCGCCGACGAGGACCTCGCCGAGGGCGCGCCGCGCAATCTGGCGCAGCTGCTGCAGGCCGTTGCTGAGGCGGTGCGTCCTCATAACGTGTGGATCCGCGTGCTCTATCTGCAGCCCGAGGGCATGACTGACGAACTCATCGAGACGATTCGCGATACGCCCGAGGTGCTGCCCTATATCGATATCCCCGTGCAGCACTGCGACGCGCGCATTCTCAAGGCCATGCGTCGCTCCGGTTCGCGCCAGGAGCTCGAGGATCTGTTCCGCGACCTTCGCGAGCGCATCCCCGGCATCGTGATTCGTTCCACGGCCATGGTCGGTTTCCCGACCGAGACCGACGACGAGTTCCGCGACCTTATCGACTTTATGGACACCGTCGGCTTTGACTACACGAGTGTCTTTGCTTACTCGCAGGAGGAGGGCAGCCTGGCCGCTAAGATGGAGGGTCAGGTCGACGAAGAGGTCAAGCTCGAGCGCGCCCAGGAGGCCATGGACCTGGCCGAGTCGCTCGGTTTTGCCGCCACCGCCGCACATGTGGGCGAGCGCGCCCAGGTAATCGTCGACGGTATCGAAGAGACCGAGGATGGCGCCGAGCTGATCGGCCATGCCTGGTTCCAGGCGCCCGATTCCGATGGCGCGGTGCATCTGGACGCCAGCGAGGCGTCCGTGGGCGATATTCTGACCGTCGAGTTTACCGATAGCTTCTGCTATGAGCTTATCGGTCATGTTGTGGAGTAGGAGAGCGTCGTGGCTAACGAGAGCAATAAGGAACTGACGAGTGTCTGGACGCCCGCCAACATCGTGACGTGCGTGCGCATCGTCTTTATCCCGGTGTTCATGATCGTGTCGGCGCTTTCTCACACGAGTGTTGCCGGTACGGATTGGAGCACCTTTGACGGTCCGCTCGCCGCCGCTGCCTTCATTCTGTATGTGATCCTGTCGTGCACCGATAAGGTCGACGGTTATCTGGCACGCTCGCGCAACGAGATCACCGATTTCGGCAAGTTCTTGGACCCCATCGCCGACAAGCTGCTGGTGTTCTCGGCCCTGCTGCTGTTCTTGGATTTTGGCGCCGTAACCGTGTGGTCCGTGTTTATTATCCTGTTCCGCGAGCTGCTGGTGAGCGCCCTACGCATGGTTGCGAGTGCGGCCGGCGTGGTCGTTGCGGCCGATAAGCTCGGCAAGTACAAGACGGCAACCACGATGGTCTCCATCTGCGGTTACCTGTGCGTTTTTGCTATGGCCGGCTTGCACCTTGGCCCGGTGGCGCTGACGCTCGGCATCTACTCGGTGTCGCGCTTCCTGTATGCCGTTGCCGTTGTCTTGACCGTTATCTCGGGCGCCCAGTACTTCTGGAACTGCCGCAAGATCGTCTTTTCGGTCTAGGTCCTGGTGGGTATGACGGTCTCTTTTGAGCAGATTTCCGCACACAATGAGGAGCTGGCGCGCGATATTGTCGAGCGCGCGAGCGCTCGGGGCGTGACGGTTTCGACGGCTGAGTCGCTGACGGCGGGTATGATCGCCTCGACGATTGCGGATATCCCGGGCGCCTCGGCGGTGTTGCGTGGCGGTGCGGTGACTTACTGCGATGAGATTAAGCATCGCGTTCTTGGTGTTGAGCAGGAGACGCTCGACCGCTATACCGCGGTGTCGCATCAGACCGCGCGCGAGATGGCGGTGGGTTCGCTGGAGCTGTACCAGAGCGATATTGCAGTGAGCGCAACGGGTTATGCCGGCCCCGGCGGTGGCTCTGAGGACGATCCGGCGGGCACTTTCTATATTGGCTGGGCGCATCGTTCCGCCGATGGGGGCGTGCCGGTCGTGGACTCTGTGCGCTGCCACTATGAGGGCGACCGTTCGTGTGTTCGTGCCCATGCGGTCGCGGAGGCATTGGGGCGCATTGCCCTTGTGCTCAACTCTATGGAATAGACATGTTTTAAGGGGCCTTAGGGCCCCTTAATTGTGGAGATAGGGACCTCTGACAAATTTAGCGTTTGTGCTGGTTGTAGATGTATTTTTGCCTGCCTTGTTCATATTTGGTCCTTTGTGGTCAAGTATTTGGTCAGTGTTTGGTCGGCGTTTGGTTGGGTTTTGGAAAGACCGCCTGCATATGATTGGCCTGAACGGTTGACCACGAACAGCCGTTCGTTTATTATCGATGCAGGTTGTTAAGAGGAGGGCTATTCATGGCCAAGAATTCAGGTCCCGTACGTACCGTTCATGCTCGCACGACGGGTAAAGAGCGCGATGAGATGATTGCCACCACCAAGGCCGAGATCGAGAAGAAATTCGGCCAGGGTTCCATCATGAGGTACGGTGACGGTGGTCCCGAGCTCGAGG
>URIK01000181.1 GCA_900547855.1 uncultured Collinsella sp.
CTACACTCGACTAGTCGTCGGCAGCGTCAGATGTGTATAAGAGACAGGTGATACCAGTAACGCCATTGTCCCACGTTTACGGGCGCACATGACGAACATCTAGGCCAGCGGAGTATCAAACGGGACGAAAGTCACGCCCGCGACCGGCACCTAGGGACGTTCCTTATCTGCCGGCAATCTAGGACACTCCTTGGCATGGCCTGCGCCAGCAATAGATACCACTTCATAGCTCCGTCACAGGTGTAGCGGCTTTGTGTGGGCGCGGCATGCGCTGATTGAGCCGCCAGCTGAGGGGCATAAAGCAGTTGAGCGAAAACGGTTTGCCCCTTTGCCGTTCGCTCGAGGATCATGTCCCCCTTTTCCGCGGAAACCCCGGCAGTTGCGAAGAGCTGCCGGGGTTTCTGTCGTTTGAGGGGTTGGGCTGGCGGGCGGCGATCGAGCTGTCGAGCCGGTGGTCCGGCACGCGCAACGCGCGGCCTCGGCAACTTGCAGGCCACGGCAGCGTCTCCCCCACCGCGCCCCGCGCTATACTCGTCCGCATGGATATCAACGCACGCAACATAGCAACACACGCCGCGGACGCACCAGCAACGGCAGTGCCCACCCCCGTCGTGGGCCGCTTTGCCCCGTCGCCCTCGGGCCGCATGCACTTGGGCAACGTGTTCAGCTGCCTGTGCGCATGGCTTTCGGCCCGCAGCCAGGGCGGCAGCATCGTGTTGCGTATCGAGGACCTGGACGATCGCTGCAAGCGCCCCGAGCTTGCCGCTCAACTGATTGACGACCTGGCCTGGCTGGGGCTCGAGTGGGACGAAGGCCCCTACTACCAGCACGATCGCCTGGATCTGTACGAGGACGCCCTGCGCCAGCTGCAAGACGCCGGCCTCACCTATCCCTGTTTTTGCACGCGTGCCGAACTCCACGCCGCGAGCGCGCCGCACGCCAGCGACGGCACGCCCATCTACCGCGGCGCCTGCCGAGACCTTTCTGCCGAGGAGGTTGCCCGCCGCAGCGCTCTGCGCGCTCCGGCCACGCGCCTGCGCGTGCCCACCGTCGACGACCTCGCGGGCGACGTGATCGAATTCGTAGACCGCACGTACGGAGCCCAATGCGAGGCACTCGCCACCGAGTGCGGCGACTTTTTGGTGCGCCGCAGCGACGGCGTGTTTGCCTATCAGCTGGCCGTGGTGGTCGACGACGCTGCCATGGGCGTCACCGAGATCGTACGCGGATGCGACCTGCTTGGTTCCACGCCGCGCCAGATCTACCTGCAACATCTGCTGGGACTTCCCACGCCGCGCTACGCGCACATTCCACTGCTCATGTCGCCGGACGGCCGCCGCCTATCCAAGCGAGACCGCGACCTGGACCTGGGCGAACTACGTGCACGCTTTGGCACGCCCGAGGCGCTGCTGGGATGGCTCGCCGGGCAAACAGGCATCGCGCCGGACGCCACACCGCGCTCTGCCGAGCAGCTGGTCGAGCACTTTAGCTGGGACGTCATCCGCGCGCATCGGGAGAACATCACTGTAACGGTCGAGTAGCCAGCCACCCCGCCTCTACGCAACATCCCAGGGCTGGAGTTCGTCGCCCAAGCGAACGATGCAGTCGTAGAGCACGGTGTGACGCTCGGCCGGGTTGGTATCCCGATGAAAATGCCCGTAGTACCAGCGCTTGTAGTCCAAGCGGTCTTCCAGCTCATCGAAAAATGCCGTAAGCCGATCAACGGAGGGGCAATTCCAGCCGGACGCTGGATAAAGCGTGGACGAAAGCATGCGCGTAGAGCAGGTGTGAGTGATCACGTAGTCGACCGTCCAGCCCACGCTGTCGAGCTTTGCCCGCGCCTCCTCAAAGTTGCGCTCGTCCGGCAGCTCCTGCGGCCACCAGCTGGAATACGGAATGCGGTATTCCTTGTCCACGCTCGTGGCGCCGCCCATGGTAAAGACCGTTGAGCCGTCGAGCTCAAAAACCTCGCCGCGCGTCAGGCGCCGTATGGGCGAGGTATCCGACAGGCGCTGCGTCAGCCCACCGTGCCACAACTCCATGGGCGTTCCGCCCAGTGATCGAAACGCTCGTGGTTGCCGTCGACAAACAGCACGGTGTAGGGGCGCGACTCCAGCCAAGCAATATCGGCACATTCCTCGGTAGAAAAGTCCCAGGGAAAGCCAAAGTCGCCCGCGATGATGAGATAGTCGTCGCTCGCCAGGCTATCCCCAAGCTCCCAATCGCGGAGCTTTTGCATGTCAGCGCCGCCATGAATATCGCCTGTTACATAGACCGTCATCGGATTACCACTTCCCTGTAAGTCGCTAGCCCACATTCTGCACGATCACTAAGCCAACCGTTCCAGCCCTTCCATCCCTTAGGGCTTACCCTTCGTTCTTCCATCCAAACGGGTCAAGCACCCAAAAAACCAGATCGAGCACGCCGCCGGTCATCATGGCGCCGGCAAGGGCCATGCAAACGTGCAGAGAACTGGCACTTCGGAGCACGTCGAATGGCCCCAGAACAGCCAGCAGCGCGACCGCTGCGCCGGCAAGGCACAACGCGAGGCACGGCCCCGCGTCCTTGACGCACTTCTTTGCGAGATGCTTGGTGTTATCGCTCATTGGTATCGAACTCCTTAGAGGGTCGTTGTTTGGGTACATGCCGCCGCGGCAGAGCAGGGCGGCAGGGTAAGTGTCCCATGCCGTGCGGACATCAATGGAGAAACCGCCTGCTCGACCAACCTTTGACGCCGTTTTGCACCGGCACCCCATCCCCCGCTATCGAGGTCTAATACTTTTCCCACCGCTACCCAAAAACTCATCCAACATTAATCTTGGCTCAAGAATCGCTTAATCTATAACCTGCACTATAGAGTTCGAACAAGGGGCGGGGCGGCGCCGCGCAACGCAGGCCGCCGAACGCAACGCTCGCGCCCATCGAACGAAAGGACAGATCATGGACGACCTCGAAAAAGTTGAAACCATCCGCACCAAGTGCAACGTGAGCTACACCGATGCCAAGGCCGCGCTCGACGCCGCCGACGGCAACGTTTTGGACGCCATCATTTGGCTCGAGTCGCAGGGCAAGACGCAGACCACATCGGCGCACGCCGCCACCGAGTCCGCGCCGGTCGATGAGCCTGTCTCTTATACACATCTGACGCTGCCGACGACTAGTCGAGTGTAGAT
>URIK01000182.1 GCA_900547855.1 uncultured Collinsella sp.
GGGCTCGGAGATGTGTATAAGAGACAGTTGTGCGTCATCGAACAGGCCGGGCGCGAAGGCAAGGATTCCGGGTTCGCCCGATTCTCCTTCGCTGACGCCAGTGCGGCCAACCATAAGGTAAGCCGTGACCTGACGGGCGTCGAAGCGTCCTTCGACATGGCAGACGGCACTGTCATGGAAGGCGGTGCCGTAGCGATTCAGGAACGTTATCTTGAAATCGTCGAACGATTCGTTGGACAACATCCCGAAGTGTGCTCCTCGTTGCCGCGCACGGACGTGCATGAGGTGATTCGCCAATGGAGGCGTGTCATAGAGGCGTTCCGCTCGGGGGCTAGCGAAACGTTCGCCGACAAGGTCGATTGGCTTGCCAAACGACGGCTGTTCGACATGCTCCGCAACCGTGCGGGGAGCCGACTCTCCGTCAGCAAGTTGGAACAGTTGGACATGGACTACCATGACGTGGCCAACGGCGCGCTGTACGCCTCGCTGTGCCGTCGCGGAGCCATGCGCACGTTGGTCAACGAGTCACAAGCACATGAGGCCATCGATGTTCCTCCCCACGATACCCGCGCCGCACTGCGTGGACGGTTCATCCAGTCGGCACGATCGCACAACGCGCAATATTCCTGTGATTGGACGCGACTATCGCTGACCTCGCCGAACAGGATGGACGTGACGTTGCTTGATCCGTTCGACGCACAACCGTCCGACCGGCTCCTCACGATACTAGAGGCTTTGCAGTAGCCAAAAGCCTGCGATGGAAGACTCGTCTCCACCGCAGGCTTTTGATATTGGTTGGTCGGATTGTAACTGCCGCTCAGACTTCTCCACGGTATTTGGCCATCATCTGCGACTGGAGTTGTTGCGCGCTTGGCGGCGTCCACGTGATCGCGTCGGCGCCCGCATCAATGGTGGCGAGAATACGGTCTTCACGACCTCCGCCCGAAGCCAGGATCGGGATTTCCGGATGATGCGCGCGGATGCTTGCCACGACTTGCGCGGTTCTTGCACCGGCTGCCACATTGATGATGGCCGCACCGGCAAGAATCTTGCATTCGGTGATTTCATCATCCTCCGTGACCGTGGCGATGACGGGGATGTCGGCGATGTTGGTGATGTGCTCGACCATCTCGGCAGTGGCGGGGGAGTTGACCACGCAGCCCGCCGCGCCCTGCATCTCGGAGACGGCTGCCATCTGCACGGAGCGCTTACCGGTCGTAGTTCCGCCACCCACGCCTACAAAGACCGGGCACTCGGCGACGGTCAGCAGCGCTTGCGTAATGGCGGGCTGCGGCGTGAAAGGGTAGACCGCAAAGACGGCGTCGGCGTTGGAGTTGCGGATAACCGCGACATCGGTGGTGTAAATGAGCGACTTGATGCGTCGGCCAAAGAGCGTGAAGCCGCTGGCCTCCTCGATCTCGTCGGGCATGCGAAGGGCAGCCTTGCGCAGGCGTCCGTCGATGGGCAGGGGCTCCATAGGGAGCAGGCCGTTGGGCGTGACGGCTATTTGGGGCTCGGTGAACTCGTCTGCAAGCTCGACCTCGGAAAAATCGACCGAGGCGACGATGTCCTCGTGAACCTCGGCGGGCACATCGATGGGAGCTTGGTCGTTTGCCGCCGCAGGCGTGTCGAAGGAGCTGGTGCCGACGAAGGCGTCGACGCGCTCATTTAGATCGTTGAGGGTATCCATGGAGGCTCGATTCTATGTGATGATGGCCGGCGCGATGCAGCCGGAATTGCGAATGCTAAATCGTTTGACGAGTTGATTTTTCCCCGCCGCGCCATCCGTTAGACCGAAGGGCCGGCGAACGTGAAGGAGCTGTGGTGGCGGGTATCGAGGTGCTATCTTGAAAGCCCCGTTTAAAAGAGAGGTGACGCGGTATGGAATTGACAGCAATGTTTGGCTCGATCGGCCTGTGTGTGGCCGCAATCGTTGCCGCCGCGGTCATCTACTTTGTGGTCACGGCCATTAAGGGCAAAAGGGCCGAACGCAAGGAGCGCGCGATGCTTAAACAGCATCGCGACCAGCAGGGCAAACGCGCACAGAGATAGCTTGTTGAGTTTTGGATCCGTGCGCTAGCTGCGTTTTCGGATCAGGGCAATGTAGAAGCCCTCAAAGTCGCGGCTAGGCGGAATGGTGAGCGTGCCGGGCAGGCCGTTGACGATGGCCGATACCTGACCCGCGGCAATGGCCTCGGTGAGAGCGTTGCTCTCGATATGCGGCTCCTCGCCGGCGTCCTGGGTGCGTCGTGCTTCACTTTCGCTTGGCGTGCCGTCGAGGGGGATAAGCTCGCAGTCCATATGCTTGTCGAGGGCCTCTTGCAGGGCGTCCTCGTTTTCCTGCGGCAAGATCGAACAAGTGGAATAGACGAGCGTGCCGCCCGGTTTGAGGGCCCCCATGGCGCGGTCCAGAAGTGCTCGCTGCGAGCGGGCGCACTTGCTCAGCAACTGCTCGGTGAGGCCGCGCAGGCTTTTCTCGTTGCCACTGATGACGGTGCCCGTGCCGGTGCAGGGAGCGTCGAGCAGGATGCGGTCAAAGCGGAAGAACTCGTCGAGCTCGCGTGCGTCGATGCGCATGACGGGCACGTTTTTGGCACCCTGGCGATGGAGGTTCGACTCGAGCTTTTCGGCGCGGGGAATGCTCATCTCACAGGCGGTGAGGTGCGCCTGTCCCTGGGTGAGGGCGGCGATCTGCGTCGTCTTGCCGCCGGGGGCTGCGCACATGTCCAGGATGTCCTCGCCTGCCTGGGCGCCCAGGACCAACGGCGGCATCATGGATGACAGGCTCTGCAGGTAGATTTTGCCGTCGCGGTAGATGTCGAGATCCCACAGATCTGAAACCTGGGCCTCGGGCAGGATAAAGGCGTCCGGATACCAGGTAACGGTTTGGTGGGCGATGCAGGCGGCATCGAGCGCCGCAGCGATGTCCTCGGCGGTCGCCTTGAGCGTGTTGGCGCGCAGCGTGACCGGGCGTGTGGCCGCGGCGCCGAAGCCCTCGATCATGAGCTTGGCATCGGCGGGCGCATAGGCGCCGGCGACCGTGTCGACCATAAAGCGCGGCAGGTCGGCGGCGCAGGGAAGCTGTCTCTTATACACATCTGACGCTGCCGACGACTAGTCGAGTGTAGAT
>URIK01000183.1 GCA_900547855.1 uncultured Collinsella sp.
ATCTACACTCGACTAGTCGTCGGCAGCGTCAGATGTGTATAAGAGACAGGTCGCGACCTGGCCAATGAGTTTATGGATACGCTCGAGGGCGCACCCAAGGGCGATATCCGCGGTGCCATGGCGCTGCTCATCGACAAGCAGGACGATCCTCGCCGCGTTGAGGTCTACTCGGCGCTGCAGGATCTGGTGCTGGCCGGAGGTCGCTAGATGGAGCTCACGGACCGCTCTGGTTACTTTGCGGGCCCCGGTATGCTCGGCGGCTCCTTTGGCGACGCCTCGCGCGCAAGCGACGAGGCTGCCGAGGGCGTCGCCGACCCCTGCCTGGGTCATGCGCCCGACCAGGTGGTCTTCTACGAGCTCACGCGTAAGTTTGTGGAGACCGAGGAAGACGTTCCCCAGGAGGCCTGCGACGTGCTGTACTACACGCTCGCCGTGGGCCACCACACCGGCGTGCTCGACTGCTTTGAGCCGCGCCTGTCGGTGCCGGTGGATGTGTTCTATTCGCTCGTCGACGCGCTGCCGGAGGGTGAGGCCAAGACCAAGTTTGAGGCCATCCGCTCCTTTGGCGAGTGCCAGCTCGACAAGGCGGCGGTGCCGTCGCTGCTCGAGGCCTGCGACACGCTGCTCGACGAGCGCGGTTTTCGCGGGTCGGCCAAGGCCGGCATCTCGGTGTTCGATGACGACTTTGGCCTGCATGCTCAGCAGGTCGCGTTCTTAATGAAGTTTCGCGATCTGGTTGAGCGCGTGCGCGATGTGTCGGGTGTGTATCTGACGGGAAGGTTGCAGTAATGGTTCGCGTTGTGGATGGTCGTGTGAACGGCGCCCCGTTTGCGGGTATCGTGCTCACGGCGGGAAGCGTGCTGCGTGCCGACGATGCCGCCGGCCCCGTGCTCTCCAAAAAGATGGAGGACGCGCCGCTTGCCGGCTGGTACACCATCGACGGAGGCCAAACGCCCGAGGATGACATCATCGAGGTCAAGCGCGAGCGTCCGCCGCGTTTGGTTTTGGTCGATGCCGCCGACATGGCGCTGCCCGTTGGCGCCATCCGCTTGCTCGACAAACGTGACGTGGCCCGCAAGTCGATGTTCACCACGCATTCGCTCCCTTTGTCGATTCTGATCGAGGAAATCGAGCAATCGTGCGAAGATATCGTCTTCATAGGGATTCAGCCGGGCGATACGGAGTTCTATAACCCCATGTCCCCGGAGGTCTTTGAGGCCGTCGACGCCGTGTACGACGCCGTGGCCGCCAACGACTTTTCCCACTTTGTCCGCTTGGGGCAAGAGCAGTAGGAGCGCTTGTCCCTGCTGATTAGGAAAGAAGTGATTGACATGGCAGATTCCAAGGTGGAGTACCCCGCTCCCGATTGCCTGGCGCCCGCCGCGATCGAGGCCAAGACCGAGGCCGCCGGCGTGACCAAGGCTAACCTGCCGGTCGCTAAGGCCTTTCTGTTGGCAATGTTCGCCGGCGCGTTTATCGCCTTCGGCGGCCTGTTCTTTACCGTGTTCTTGAGCGACAGCACGCTGGGCTGGGGCGCTCAGCGCGTCGTGGGCGGTCTGTGCTTTTGCCTGGGCCTGGTGCTCGTGCTGGTGTGCGGCGCCGAGCTGTTTACCGGCAATTCGCTTATGGTCTGCGCACTCAAGAGCAAAAAGATCACCCTGGTTCAGATGCTTAAGGCCTGGGTCGTCGTGTGGGTCGGCAATTTTGTCGGTGCCCTGTTCATCGTCTTTTTGGTGTACATGGCCGGCATCTATAAGCTCAACGGCGAGGCGGTCGCCAACTCCATGGTGAGCGTCGCCGCCGGCAAGGTGACGATCGACTGGGTGACGATCTTCTTCCGCGGCATCCTGTGCAACATCTTTGTGTGCCTGGCCGTGTGGATCGGTACCGCCGGTAAGACCGTGGTCGATAAGGTTGTGGGCATTCTGCTGCCCATCGCCGCCTTTGTGGCCTGCGGTTTTGAGCACTGCGTCGCCAACATGTACTTTTTGCCTATGGGTGCCGTGATGCACGCGTGCGGCTATGGTGCCGACGTCGCCGGCGCCGATGCGCTCAACGCTGCGGGCATTGCGTTTAACTTGTCCGCCGCCACGCTGGGCAACATCGTGGGCGGCGCGGTTCTGATCGCGCTCGGCTACTGGTTTGTCTACGCCAAGAAGTCCGAGGCGTAAGGTATCGTCTGTTTGATGTTGGGCCTCCCGCGGGGCGTTGCCGTGCGGGAGGCTTTTTGGGTCTGGGGCTCGTTGCCGTGCTTTTGGCCTGTTGTGTTTGGCTGATGAAAGGGGTAATCGAGATGGCATCTGCTGTGAAGCGCGACGGTCGCGCCGTGGTGACCACATGCGGGGGATGCTATGCCGATTGCGCCTTTGCGGCACGCGTTGAGGGCGGTCGCGTGGTTGCCGAGTTACCGGTTGTGGGGCATCCGTGCGCGGCGCGTGCCCTCTGCGCCCGCGGACGGCATCGCCTGGCAATGCCGTTTGACGAGCGCGACCGCATTGTGCACCCCATGCGCCGACGAGCTGATGGCTCGGGGTTCGATGTGATTTCGTGGGACGAGGCGTTTGCTCAGATTGCCGAGCGCCTTTTGGGGATTGTTGACGGGCATGGTCCGCGAGCGCTGGGTATGACGCTCGGCGTGCCCTCGTTCGACCGCTACTGGGCGTATCGTTTTATGCATGCGCTTGGTTCGCCCAACGTGTACGGTGCCGACGGTGCCTGCGAGGTAAGCCGACTTACCGGTTGGGAGCACAGCTTGGGCTATAGTCCCGCCTCCGACCTGGCGCATACCGATTGCATCATGTATCTGGGGCGCTCCATTGTCGATTCGTCGACGATGGGGGCCGTTGATGCGCTCAACGATGCCCGTCGACGTGGGGCTAAGATTATCGTGGTTGACCCCCGGCGCAGTGGCTCGGCTGCGCTTGCCGACCGCTGGCTGCGCGTACGTCCTGGATGCGATCTGGCGTTGCTGCTGGGTATCGCACATGTGCTGGTAGCCGAAGACCTGTACGATCACGAGTTCGTGGACCGCTACGCCTGTCTCTTATACACATCTGACGCTGCCGACGACTAGTCGAGTGTAGAT
>URIK01000184.1 GCA_900547855.1 uncultured Collinsella sp.
CGTCTCGTGGGCTCGGAGATGTGTATAAGAGACAGCGTCCTTGCTGCCAAAGAGATACTCGGCGAGCGTCTTGGCGAGCTCGGTTTTGCCCGTGCCGGTGGGGCCCAGGAAGATAAAGCTGCCGCCGGGGCGACGCGGGTCCTTGAGCGGCGAGCGGCTGCGGCGCACGGCCTTGGCAACGGCCTCGACGGCCTCGTCCTGACCGATGATGCGCGTCTTGAGCACGCTTTCGGCCTGCAGCAGGCGGCGGCTCTCGCTCTCGGTGAGCGAGGACACCGGCACGCCCGAGGTCACGGACACGATGTCGGCAATCTGGGAGACATCGATGGTGAGCGGGCTGGCGTCGAGCTCGGCCGTCCAGGCAGCCTTGGCCTCGGCGAGCTCAATCTCGGCAGCCTTCTGCTGCTCGGTGATCTCGGCGGCCTTGTTCATGTCGTCGCTCTCGGTGGCCTCCTGCGCGGCGGCCTTAAGCTCCTCCACGCGATGCTCGGCCTCGCGCACCGGCTCGGGCGCGCGGTTGGCGGCGATGCGGGCGCGGGCGCCGGCCTCGTCAATGAGGTCGATGGCCTTATCGGGCAGGAAGCGATCCTGGATGTAGCGGTCGGAGAGGTTCGCGGCGGCCTCGATAGCACCCTGCGTATAGCGCACATGGTGGTGCTCCTCGTAGCGCGGCTTGAGCGCGGTCAGGATCTTGACCGTGTCCTCGACGCTCGGCTCCTCGACATCGATGGTCTGGAAGCGACGCTCGAAGGCCGGGTCCTTGGTGAGGTACTTGCGGAATTCCTCGGCCGTGGTGGCGCCGATAATCTGGAAGGCACCGCGCGCGAGCACGGGCTTGAGCATGGAGCTCGCGTCGATGGAGCCCTCGGCAGAGCCGGCACCGATGATGGTGTGCATCTCGTCAATAAACAGGATGACGTCGTCAGCTTCGGTGGCCTCCTGGATCACGTTCTTGAGGCGCTCCTCAAACTCACCGCGATACTTGGCGCCCGCAACGAGGCCCGGCAGGTCGAGCGTCCAGATGTTCTGGTTCATAAGGTTCTCGGGCACGTTGCCAGCTGCAATCTGCTGAGCCAGACCCTCGACGATGGCCGTCTTGCCCACGCCGGGGTCGCCCAAGATAAGCGGATTGTTCTTGGTGCGACGCGAAAGGATCTCCATCATACGCTGGACTTCCTTTTCGCGACCAATTACAGGGTCGAGCTCGCCGTCGCGCGCCTTCTGCGTAAGGTTGGTGGCGAACTGCTTAAGCGTATCGGTGCCGCTCCCCTTTTGCTGCGACGCGTCCGAGCCGCTAAAGAACGGCAGGCCCGCACCGGGACGCCCGGCACCGGCGCCGGCGAGCGGACGCTTCTTGTCCTGGTCCTTGGCGGTAAGTTTCTCGATAGCCTTTTTGATGGAGGCGGACGACACACCCAGGCGCATGAGGATGTCCATGGCCATGCCGTTGCCCTCTTCGACGATACCGATGAGCAGGTGCTCGGTCGACACGTAGGTCTGGTTGTTCTCACGTGCCACGCGGAAGGAGCGCTCCATCACGCTAATGACGAGCGGCGTAAAGGCAAGCTTGGCAGCCTCGGTCTCCTCGCTGGGCTCGGGAACCGTGGTCTGGACCTCCTTGAGGGTGTCCATGATGTCGTCGTAGGAGATATCAAGCGAGCGCAGCGCCTCGGCAGCGATGCCCTCGTCCTCCTTGGCGAGTGCGAGCAGCAGGTGCTCGGTGCCCACCTTATTTGAGTGCAGATCGAGCGCCTCCTGTTTGGCCATCGACATGACCTTGCGCGCTCGATCGGTAAATCTATCTAACATGCTCGTTTCCTTACATGAGTTCATCGAAATCAAAACGCCCGCCCGTCGGCGGCGCTTTTGTCTCTTTACCCACAGGTTGTCTATGTTAACAGCTGGAGGAATATCTATAAACCCGGCTCACATGAATGCAGGTTATGACCGCATCGCGGGACTCACCGCGCGATGCGCGACAGGCGCCCCGCAAGAGAAACCCTAGGCGTCTTTCACCACGTCGGGACTCGTCGCACGCGATGCGCGATAGGCATCGGCCTCCTTGGAGACGCGTTCGAGCAGCTCGGATGTATCGACGCCCTCGACTTGCGCGACCGTTTCCACCGTCTGCATGGCGACCGCCCTCAGGTACGCGCACGCGCTGTCCCCCGGCTGCTCGAGGTCTATCTCCTCGCCGCCCTCCCGGGCAAAGCCGACCGCCATCACAAAGCCCATGATGCCCGAGACCAGAAAGCCCACCGCAAAGCTCGAATCTGCCTTGAGCTCTTCTCCGTCGGGGTGGACGATCTCTCTCACGCGGTCGATGATGATCGTATGGATGCCCTGCACGACCTGCTCGGCGGCACCCGCCCTCATGGTGATGACGATGCGCCGCAGCAGGCAGCGGACGTCGCGCCGGTCGAACGCCGAAAGGTCGCCCTCGCTCGAAAAATGCCAGAGGGCATCGGTGATGAGCTCGTTATCCTGCAGCAGCTGGGCTATGGCGATGGCGACGAGTTCATCGAAATCGTGAAAATAGTAGTAAAACGTTCCGCGATTGCACTGGGCGGCGCGGGTCACCTCGCCAACCGACAGCTCGAAGATGCTGTTGTTCTCGATGAGCTCCCAAAACGCCTCGATGATACGGGTGCGTGCATCGGGCGCATCGGCGTCCTTACGCGGTCTCGCCATGCGCCTCACCGCACCCCTGCGCCTTGGCGTTCATGATGAGCATCTGAAGACGGTTCTCCACGTTGGCGAAGCTCACGTCGGGATCGTAGTCGAGCGGCAGGAACTGCGCCGTGGGATACTGCTCCTTGAGCGCATGGATGAGCCCGCGCCCCACGACATGGTTGGGCAGACACCCGAACGGCTGCAGGATCACGAAGTTGCGGCAGCCGCGCTTGGCGTGCTCGAGAATCTCCGCCGGAATCAGCACGCCCTCGCCCGCATCGAACGTATGGTGCAGGATCTTATCGCTCGCGCGCACGAGCTCGGGCATGCGCGTCGGCGGCTCGTAGAGCGGGCTCGCCGCTGTCTCTTATACACATCTCCGAGCCCACGAGACGCTCATGAATCTCGT
>URIK01000185.1 GCA_900547855.1 uncultured Collinsella sp.
TCGTCCCGCGCGCAGTTTCGCAGCAACGCGAGAATGTTTGAGCACGGGATGATATATAGGGCTCTCCCACAGGTGAGCGAACGTAAGAGGCTATGCGACTAAGCCACGCCGCTGGAGCCGAAGCCTCCGTTGCCTCGGTCGGTTTTGTCTAGTTCGTCTACCTCTATGAGGTTGACCGTGGGGACTTCTTGGATGACGAGTTGGGCTATGCGGTCGCCTTTGTTGATTTGGATGTTGCTCGTGGGGTCTAGGTTAATGAGAATGACTTTGAGTTCTCCTCGGTAGTGGGCGTCGATGAGGCCCGGCGTGTTGACTATAGACAGGCCCTGCTTGATGGCCAAGCCGCTGCGGGGCTGGACGAAGCCGGCGTAGCCATCGGGCAGGGCGATGGCCAGCCCAGTAGAGACCAGACGGCGTTCGAAGGGCTTCAGGACGCAGTCCTCGTTGGAGCGCAGATCCAAGCCGGCATCGGTGGAATGGGCGTATTTGGGAAGCTCGACGGTGGAGTCGAGACGCTTTATGTTGACGGTAATGCTGGACATGGAATCACCTTAGCTTGTCGAGCTCTTGCAGAAACTCATCGACGTCTTTGAAATCGCGGTAGACCGAGGCAAAGCGGATGTACGCCACCTTGTCGATCTTGGCCAAGCGTTTGAGCACCATGTCACCCAACTCATGGGACGTGACGGCCGTCAGCGTACGAGAACGCAGCTCGACCTCGATATCGTCGATAATCTCATTGAGCTTCTTAGTGTCGATATCGCGCTTGATGGTGGCGCGCATCAAGCCGACGAGCAGCTTATTGCGATCGAACCGCTGCTTGGTTCCGTCTGACTTAATGACCTCGATTGGGTCTTCGCATCGCTCAAACGTTGTAAAGCGGTAGTTACACGAACAACATTCGCGACGGCGCTTAATGGTGTTATTTGACTCCTGCATACGGGAATCAACGACGCGGGTATGTGCCTTGCCACATTTGGGACAGCGCATGGTACCTCCTCTTAAACGATAACAAGGGTACCATGCGCAGCGCGATAATGATTACGAACGAGAAGGAACCTTAAGATGCGCACCGGCGGCGAGCGAACCATGCTCCAGATGATTGACGCTACGGATCATGTCGGAAGCCTCTTGCGTGGAAAGGCCTGCGATTGGATATTCCTCGGCAAGCGACCAAAGAGAATCACCAGGCTGAACGCGAATGGTCTCGTAGGTAACGTTGGAAACGGACTCGGCATACGCGGCGTGACGAGCACTAAAGACCGACGTAGCGAGGACAACGAAGAGCGTAAGCGCAACGGCAACGGCGACAATCGTCGGAACCTTCAGGGCAACGCGGGCCGGCGCGAGTACAGCCTTCTGATTGCGAGCAGGCTTTACGGTCAGAGGCTGAAAGCCGGAGCGGCCACCCTGAACAACCGTAAAAGTGGGTTCTGCAGGCGTCTCGAGCTTAAGGGCGAGGTTTCCCTGGACCATATTCGTTGCGTTCATCATGTTCTCCTCTCGCGTGTTTTGCTGAGAACAGTTTTATCAAGCCGCGCGGACAAAAATGTCTAGCGCGAGAACGAATGTTCGGTTATTATTATCTTCGAACAGTTGTTCCTGTCAAGCAAAATTCGAACATTTGTTTGACATGGGTAGAGAGGATGCCCTGATGGCTCGCAAAATTACCAAGCGTCAGCAGCAAATTTACGACTTCATCAAGGAATATCAGCAGGAGAAGGGTTATCCGCCCAGCGTGCGCGAGATGGCTTCTGCCGTGGGCCTTTCCTCCCCCAGCACCGTGCACGCCCATCTATCTGCCCTGGAGGCGCGCGGGCTGCTCAAGCGCGATGCCACCAAACCGCGCGCCCTGGAACTCTTTAACGAGGACGGCTCCTCTGTCTCAATTTCTAAATCTGACGAGCCCACCGCACCTCGCGGAACGGTCTCGCTACCGCTCGTTGGTCGCGTCGCGGCTGGGATTCCCATTCTGGCCGAGCAGAATATCGAAGACACTTTTACTATCCCGACCGAAATCGCCACCGATCAGGGTTCCTTTATCCTTGAGGTACATGGGAGCTCAATGATCAATGTCGGCATCTTCAATGGCGATTACATCATCGTCCGTGAACAAAAGAGTGCCATGAACGGCGAAATTGTCGTGGCCATGATTGATGGTTCAGCGACCGTCAAGACGTTCTACAAGGAGCAGGGACGTGTACGCCTGCAGCCCGAGAATGACACCATGGAGCCTATCTATGCAACGAATCCCGTTATCTTGGGCAAAGTCGTCGGCTTGATGCGCCGGTTCTCGTAATGCAAAAACGCATCGCCATCTTTGATACCGTCCGCGGATTTACGATGATTTCAATGGCAGGTTTTCACGCTTGCTACGATCTCGCCTACCTGTACGACTGGGATATGCCCTGGTTTACCCAGACCGTCTTTCAAGACATCTGGCGCGCCAGCATCAGCTGGGTATTTTTGTTTATCGCGGGTTGGATGTGCACCCTTTCGCGCAACAATATCAAACGTGCCGCCAAATACGCCTTAGCAGCACTCGTCGTCTGGCTGGCAACAACACTTGTCTCAGTCGACGATTCGGTTAATTTTGGCATCATCTACTGCATGGCCGCATGTACCGGCATCGTGGCGTTGACCGATCCCGTCCTTAAGAAGATATCGGCGAGATGGGGCATGTCCCTATGCCTTGTGTTGTTCGCCCTCACCTGGAGTATCCCCAAAACGATCTACCCTGTCCCCTACCTGGCGTGGCTGCGATTTCCGAGCCTTGGGTTTGTTTGGGGGTGCGGACAGAAAGTTGGACCGCGGGGCGGTCCGGACTGGAGGTTCGCATGTACAGCAGGGAGAAGGTCGAGCTCTTCCTCCTGGCGACGGAGGACGGCATGGGGCCGACCGCCGCCGCGAAGTTCGCGGGGGTCACGGTGGGCGCGGCCAAGAAGTGGGCGACGGGCCACCTCCCGCACAGCTACACCGGGGCGCGCTGTAGAATCGGTGCGAGGAAACCGCGCCGGAAGGAGGCCAGCTTCTGTCTCTTATACACATCTGACGCTGCCGACGACTAGTCGAGTGTAGAT
>URIK01000186.1 GCA_900547855.1 uncultured Collinsella sp.
CTACACTCGACTAGTCGTCGGCAGCGTCAGATGTGTATAAGAGACAGTTTCTAAAGAAGGCCCGTAGCGTACATCCGGATGTTTCGGACGACCCCGAGGCCGAGGCCAAGTTCAAGGAGCTCAACGAGGCCTATTCCGTTCTTTCCGATGAGCAGAAGCGTGCTAACTACGACCGTTACGGCACTGCCGACGGCCCTGGTGGTTCGGGCTACGTCGATATCAACGATATCTTTGGTGGCATGGGCATGGACGACTTGTTCTCGTCGTTCTTTGGCGGCGGTGCCGGCGGTGGCGCCCGCAGCCGTCGTGAGCGTCGTCGCGGACGTGACATGGCCATCTCGCTTTCGGTGACGCTCGAGGAGGCGGCGCTCGGCTGCAAAAAGACGATCAGCTATGACCGCCTTGCTCCTTGCGAGGACTGCAACGGCACCGGTAGGGCAGAGGGCGCACAGGAAAAGCAGTGCGGCCGCTGCCACGGTACGGGCTACGTCACGACGGTTCAGCGTTCGTTCCTGGGCCAGGTTCAGTCTTCCTCGCCTTGCCCCGACTGCCATGGCGAGGGCACGGTCATCGACCATCCCTGCGAGACCTGCGACGGTCAGGGCCGCACGCCTTCGCATGAAAAGATCGACATCGATATTCCCGCCGGCGTTTCGACCGGTCGCCAGCTGCGTGTGAGCGGCTTTGGCGAGGCCGGCCTTCGCGGCGAGCCTTCGGGCGACCTGATTGTCAACGTGCGCGTTGCCGACCATGAGCGCTTTAAGCGCAACGGTGACGACCTGTACCTGGTGAGCGATATCTCGATTGCGCAGGCTGCGCTTGGCTGCGAGATCGAGGTCGAGGGCATTATGCCCGACGAGGTCGTTAAGGTGACGGTTCCCGCCGGCGCCCAGTACGGTGATACCGTGAGCTTCAATAATTACGGCATGCCGCGCATTGGCGGTGGCGGTTCGCGTGGCCGCCTGATCGTGCAACTGCGCGTGGTCGTTCCCACCAATCTTTCCAATAAGCAGCGCGAGCTGCTCCGTGCTTTTGCCGATGAGATGGGCGATGACGTCGCTTCTGGTAAGAAGTCGGTGACCGACCGTATCAAGAGTGCCCTCGACGATATCCTCGATTAAGGAGCCCGCGTGCTCGCACCCCATATTTCCGTCGTCAACCTCGGCTGCCGTGTCAACCGGGTTGAGTCTGACCGTATCACTGCCGATCTTATGCGCCTGGGCTTTGCTATTGTGGAGCCCCAGGATGCCGATCTGATCGTCATTAACACCTGTGCCGTTACGGGCGAGGCTGAGGCCAAGACCCGTAAGGCCGTTCGTCATGCGCTGGCCCATCCAAACGAGCCCTATGTGGTCGTGACCGGATGCGTGGTTAATTTGCATCCCGAGGAGCTGCTGGAGCTTTCGGATCGCGTGATCGCCGAGCCGTCCAAGATCGATGTCGCCGAACGTGTCTGCGAGGTGTTGGGCGTTGAGTCCGATAGCGTTCCCGCCTGCAGCGATGGCGAGGTGGTCGATGCGCTCGGTCGCTCTCGCCTGGGCGTGAAGATTCAGGACGGCTGCAACCACCGTTGCACCTATTGCATTGTGTGGAAGGCACGCGGCCCCGAGCGCTCCGTGCCCGTCGAGTTCGTGCTCGAGCAAGTTCGCGAGGCCCAGGAGGCCGGCGTGCCCGAGGTGGTGCTGACCGGTGTGAACCTGGGCGCCTACGATGGCAAGAGCGCGACTGACGAGCATGTCGAAATCGACGAGCTGCTCGAGGCCATCATGGAGCGCACGTCTATTCCGCATGTGCGCATTTCCTCGGTCGAGGCCATGGATATCTCTGAGCGCCTGCTTAAGGTTATGGCGCGCTATCCGCAGCGTATCGCCCCGTTTTTACATCTGCCCGTGCAGTCCGGCTGCACGGCGACCCTGCATCGCATGGGCCGTCCCTATAGCGCCGAGGCCTTTGAGGACACGGTGCGCATGATTCGCGCCAACTTGCCCCAGGTGTCTCTTTCGTGCGATGTCATCGTCGGTTTTCCTGGTGAGACGGACGAGGAATTCGAGGAGTCGCTGGCGCTGTGCCGCCGTGTGGGTTTCTCGCGTATGCACGTGTTCCGCTATAGCAAACGTCCCGGTACCCTTGCTGCCGACATGCCCGACCAAGTGCCGCCCGAGGTTATGGCCGAGCGCAGCCGCCGTATGCGGGCCGCCGCGCAGGAGCTCGCCATTGCCGACGCTCGTCGTCGCGTGGGCACGGTCGAGCGTGCGGTGCTCGAGTATGGCGACAACCTGACGCTCGGTTCGTTCCATCATGCCCGTCTTGACGATACCTGTGGACTTACAGCCCCGTGCCTGCTCGATGTTGCTATCATCGGAGTCGATGATTCCGGCTTGGTCCATGCGCGCAGGGAGGTTCATGGAAGCCTCGAAGATTAGACTTACCGTTCCCGAGGGTATTGACCCCTCGCGCGTTTTGGGTGCCGGCGACGGCGTCCTTCGTGCGCTGGAGAGCTCAGTTCGCGCCCACGTGGTCGCCCGTGGCGACAGCATCGCCGTGAGCGGTGACCCGGACGAGGTCGAACTGGTCGCGCGTTTTTTCGAACATGCCTTTCGTGAGGCTGCTTCCGGGCGCACGCTTTCTGCCGACGATGTCTCTCGCTGCCTGGCCGTCTTGCGCGACGGTGAGCACGAGGCTACGTCGCTTCGCGATGACGTGCTGCTTTCGTATCGCGGTCGCGTCATTCGCCCCAAGACGCTCGGTCAAAAGCGCTATGTGGATGCCATCCGCTCAAATACCATCACGTTTGGCTTGGGTCCTGCCGGTACCGGTAAGACCTATCTGGCCATGGCGCTCGCTGTTGCCGCACTCAAGCGTCACGAGGTGGGCCGTCTGATCTTGACGCGTCCGGTTGTCGAGGCGGGGGAGAACCTGGGCTTTTTGCCCGGCACCCTCGAGGAAAAGATCGATCCGTACATGCGCCCGCTCTACGACGCCCTATTTTGCATGATGGATCGCGAGCGCACCGATGAGCTCATGGCTGTCTCTTATACACATCTGACGCTGCCGACGACTAGTCGAGTGTAGA
>URIK01000187.1 GCA_900547855.1 uncultured Collinsella sp.
GATTCATGAGCGTCTCGTGGGCTCGGAGATGTGTATAAGAGACAGGAGTATGGCAGTGAGTTCGAGGTCTCCAAGCTCATCGGTAGCCCCCCGGGCTATGTGGGCCACGACGAGGGCGGCCAGCTCACCAAGGCTGTTCGCCGTCACCCGTACTCGGTCGTGCTGTTCGACGAGATCGAGAAGGCGCACCCCGACATCTTCAATATCCTGCTGCAGGTGTTGGAGGAGGGCCGTCTGACCGATAGCCAGGGCAAGACGGTCGACTTCCGCAATACGGTGATCATCATGACGTCAAACGTGGGCGCCCGCGAGATCGCGCAGGATGCGAGCGTTGGCTTTGGCACCACCGGCGAGCAGGGCCTCACCTCGAGTGAGATCCGCGGCCGCGCGATGGGCGAGCTCAAGCGCCTGTTCCGCCCCGAGCTGCTCAACCGTATCGACGACATCGTGGTGTTCCAGAAGCTCTCGGGCGAGAATCTCACCAAGATCGCGCACCTGCTGGTGGACGACCTGCGTCAGCGTTTGATTGCCAACGGCATGAACATCAAGCTCACCGATGCGGCGTACGACAAGATCGTGGCGGAGGGTACCGACCTCACCAACGGCGCGCGTCCGCTGCGTCGTGCCATCCAAAAGCTCATCGAGGATCCGCTGTCCGAGGAACTGCTGGCTGGCGAGTGGGGCGAGGGCGATACCGTCCTGTGCGACGTGGCCGATGGCAAGTTTGTCTTTAGCCGCGGCACGGGCGAGATCCCGGCACCGCGTCCGGCGGGCACGCTTGGTGGCGATACCGCCCCGGCGGTACCGCACACCGGCAACGCCGCGCCCGTGAGCGGCGGCGTGACCTCGGGCCCCGGCGGCATGATGCAAGCCGGTTCCGGCGCGCTGTAGGGATTAAGCATACCTTGTATAACGGGGGCGTTTCCGATAAGGAGGCGCCCCCGTTTCTATTGAAATGTGCTTCAATCTGTCGTGCTATACTGAAATTGAGATTCAGTATAGCAAAGGAGTTGATATGCCTACATCAATACTCGACACGCGGCCAGTTCAGATGAACGTGCGTATAGATCGCCAGCTCAAAGAGGCAGGAGACGCCGTACTGACTCATATTGGCATGACGCCGTCACAAGCTGTGAGGGAGCTGTGGCAGTACTTGACCGAGAACGGTCATATGCCCGTCGCAAAAAAGAATGATGACGAAGTCCTGCCTGACGACATACGATCGAAGGCGAGTTCGTCCCGCGTCTCGGAAGGGGCTGCGTTAGTTTCGAGTTTTTACGAACGGTTCTCGATTCAGAGGCCGAGCTCCGATGAAGCCTTAGATTATGACGAGTTATACGACCAAATGATGAGCGAGAGATTTAGCGATTGGATCGAATCATGAGCGGCGTCGGAACGAAGCATACGCTCAAACTGTTAATAGACACGAACGTCTGGCTAGATTACTTTCTTGCTCGTACGAATGCGACCAGGCCGATAGTCGAGCTCTTTTCTCGTGCAGCGGAAGCGGAGGATATCGTCCTCTTCTCGTCCTCCTTGTCTGTCAAAGACGTCTATTACATCTTGGGAAGGACGATGAAGGCCGACGCCCGCCGTGGGGGAGCTCTCACTCCAGAAGCCATCGCCGGTGCCGACGAGACGGCGTGGGCGTGCATCCGCCTGATTCGGCAAAAGTCGATCATTGCCTCGGTCGGTGCAGACGAGGTCTTTGATTCGTTTGTGTTCAAACAGCATCACAATGACTTTGAGGACGACCTGATGCTGGGCGTTGCCAATCGCATCGACGTCGATTACGTCGTGACGGAGGACAAAAATCTCATTAAACATACCAATGGCGTATGCATAAACGTTGATCAAGCGTTGAGGTTGGTTAAAGGGTCCAACGTCCCCTCAGCACGGCCCGCCTAACCTGCTTTATCTTGATAAAGTGGCGTTTACTCACCGTTAGCCGATGATGCGAGGGCGCTCGGCGTTTTCGACTGGTTTATGCAAACGAAGTCTGGGAATATACAAGGCGCATGTCTTATTGTCTAACCAGTTGCGCCAAGGAGGCACCATGGACTACAAGATTACCGGCTACGAGCCCGCCCAGCTGTTCCATTTCTTTGAGGAGGTCAGCGCGATCCCCCGTGGGTCTGGCAACGAGAAGGGCATCAGCGATTTCCTGGTCGCGTTTGCCAAGGAGCGCGGCCTCGATGTGTACCAGGACGAGGTCTACAACGTCATCATTCGCAAGCCCGCATCTGCCGGTGCCGAGAATGCCCCGACCGTGATGTTGCAGGGCCATATCGACATGGTGTGCGACAAGCTGGGCTCCGTTGAGCACGACTTTACGACCGATGGTATCGATCTGGTCGTCAAGGACGGCGTCCTCACCGCTAACGGCACCACCCTGGGCGCCGACAACGGCATTGCTGTCGCGCTTATGCTTACCGTGCTCAACGACGATTCGATTGCCCACCCCGCCCTCGAGTGCGTATTCACCACCGACGAGGAGACTGGCCTGGTCGGCGCCGAGACGCTCGACAAGTCCCAGATTAGCGCCCGCACCATGATTAACCTTGACTCCGAGGAAGAGGGCGTTGCCACCGTCAGCTGCGCCGGCGGCGTCGTCGTTACCTACACCTGCCCCATCGTGCGCGAGCACAAGACCGGTAGCACCCTCACGCTCGACATCTCCGGCCTGCTGGGTGGTCACTCCGGCAGCGATATTCACTTGGAGCGAGGCAATGGCAACCTCATCATGGCCCGCATCATCGACCGCCTGATGGTTGCCGGCGAGCCCGCCATCGTCAGCTTCAACGGCGGCACCAAGGACAACGCTATCAACCGTGAGTGCAAGGCCGTTCTGGTCTATGCCGATCACGCTGCCGCCGAGGCCGCGGCGCAGGTCGCCCGTGGCATCATCGCCGACGTCACTGCCGAGCTCGAGGTCTTCGACCCCGGCTTTACCTGCACCGTCGAGATTGCCGACAACGCTGAGGTCGAGGCCATGGACCCTGTCTCTTATACACATCTGACGCTGCCGACGACTAGTCGAGTGTAGAT
>URIK01000188.1 GCA_900547855.1 uncultured Collinsella sp.
CCATTTGGGGCTACACTCGCTGATATTCAAAAAAGGAGGTTGGCCCTTGGCGCGCGTAAAACAAATAATCGGATGGACCGCGGTCGTTCTGTTCGCTGCAACGCTGGCGGGCATCTGGGTGCTGACGGAGCAAAACGCGGTGCAGACGTCGTTGCTGAGCGAGTCCACTGCGCGTGTGGTGGAGGGTCAGGCTACGGGCGTTCAGGCTGCCGATGCCACGGGTGAAGCCCAGACGGAGAACGGAATGACCGGGGGCGCCGATTCGGCTGCCTCGAATGTCCGGTCTGGCCGACTTGCTTCCATTCGCATGTGGGTGGGCACAAACGTCCGTCGCGTTGCCCATACCGTAGAGTTTTTCTTCGTCGGATTGTTCGCCTCGGTGGTCGTGGTCTGCTTTTCCAGGCGTCCGTGGAGCGTATGCTCCCGTTGCGTGCCCGTATTGCTCTTTTGCGCCGCCTGCTCCGTTGGCGATCAGGTACATAAGATCTTTGTTCCCGGCAGGCATTTCGACGTTATCGATTTAGGATTCGATGCTGCGGGCTATGTCACCGCCATGCTGTTGGTATTGCTGGCAGCGGCGTTGGTACGCCATGCGACTCGGCCGATCGGCGCCCATGCGAGGCGCTAGCCGGTAGCAAACCCGTTTCTGATAATGCGACCTCGTTGAATTATTTTGTGTCGCGCGTATTTCCGAGCGGTCGGATTTGAGGGGCGAGCGGTAGAACGCTCGCCCTTTGTGCGCCACGATGCGGCACAATGTACCGCAAAAGCTGTTTGTATCCGGTACGAATCGTTCGTTGGTCTTTAATTCTTCTCAACGGAGGTGTTTGAGATGGCAAACGGATTGCTTTTGCGGCTTCGCGAGCGTGAGCTCAGCGCGAGCCCGGCGGAACGCAATGTCATCGCATATGTAAGCGCTCATCCGCATGAGGTGGTCGGGCTGTCCGTCCGCGGTCTTGCCGATGTCACGTTCTCCTCGCCCTCGAGCATTTTGCGCTTTTGCAAGCGTTTGGGTTTTGCGGGCTACAAGGAGTTCCAGCGCGAACTGATTGCCGAGCTGGCGCTCTTAGGTGACAAGAAAGACATAGCTCTCGAGGACATCTCCATGGATGACAGCGTCGAACGTATCGTGGGGAAGGTGATGAAAAGCAACGTGCGCACGATCGAGGCGACGGCGCGAACGCTCGATTACACCGTCTTGGAGCGATGCGCGGCCCGTCTTAAGCGGGCACGCGCGGTCAATCTGTTCGGTATTGGTGCCTCTCGTTTGGTCGCGCACGATCTGGCGCAAAAGCTCATGCGTGTCGACAAAGAGTGCCATCTGTACGACGACTGGCATGATCAGCTCTTGTGTGCCAAGAACATGCATGAGGGCGATATGGCAATCGCCTTTAGCTACTCGGGCTTGACGCAAGAGGTGCTGGACTGCACCGCCGAGGCTCAACGTCACAACTGTTCCGTCGTGGCCGTTACCAAAGTAGATGGATCATCCAAGCTTGCCACCATGGCCGATGCCGTGCTCGGCGTCGCTGCGAGTGAACCCTTGGTCCGCAGCGGTGCCATGGCTTCGCGTATGGCCCAGCTTATGGTTGTCGATGCCCTGTACGCTGCTTACGTTGCCAGCGACTACGAACGGGCGACGCATGTCATTAAGCAAAACTACATCGAGAAACAGGAAAGATGAGGTGAATGAAATGCTCGATTTAACAAAATTCACGACCGAACAGCGTAATCAAAGGTCAATGGACCTCGATACGATGACATCGCTGCAAATCGTCACGACGATGAACGATGAGGATCTTCGTGCCGTCCAGTCGGTCACGAAAGTGCTGCCCCAGGTTGCCACAGCAATCGACTGGGCTGCTGAGACACTCGAGCGCGGCGGGCGCGTCTTTTACATGGGCGCAGGCACCAGCGGTCGTCTGGGCGTACTCGACGCTTCGGAGTGTCCGCCCACGTTTGGCGTGTCACCCGATCTGATTGTCGGGCTCATTGCCGGAGGCGAGACGGCGTTTATCAAGGCTGTCGAAGGTGCCGAAGACAGCGAGGAGCTTGGCGCGAGCGACCTGCGGGAGCGTGGACTCTCGGACAAGGATCTTGTCGTTGGCCTGGCGGCAAGCGGCCGTACTCCTTATGTGGTGGGCGGCCTTGCGTACGCCAAGGCAACTGGGTGCAAGACCGTTGCAATTGCCTGCAACCAAGGGTCGAAGATCGGGGAGAGCGCAGATCTTGCCATTGAGCCCGTGCCCGGTCCCGAGGTGCTGACCGGCTCAACGAGGCTCAAGGCGGGAACGGTTCAAAAGCTCATTCTCAACATGATTTCGACCGGTGCCATGGTCAAGATCGGCAAGGTATACCAAAACCTGATGGTCGATGTGCAGCAGACGAACGAGAAGTTGGTGGTGCGCGGCCAGAACATCGTGATGGAGGCGACCGGCTGCACGCGCGAGCGCGCTGTTCAGGCGCTTGCGGATGCCGGCGGCCACGTAAAAACCGCTATTGTCTCGGTGCTGTTGGACTGCGATGCCGAGCAGGCTGCGGTAGCTCTTGAACGGGCGCACGGCCATGTCCGTATTGCGGTGAGTGGCCATGAGAAGAGCAATGCCGATGTCCAATAGGTGCACGGCGTGAGCTGATATGACATCTAGACGAGATACCCAATACAAGGAGGAGTTATGACGAACAAAGAGCTGGCTCAAAAGCTGCTGGACCTTTTGGGCGGTAAAGACAACGTGCTCGCAAACGCGGCGTGCATGACGCGCCTGCGCGTGACCGTCAAAGACACGGGCAACGTCGACACGGAGGGTATTAAGGCGCTCGACGGCGTGATGGGCCTGGTCGAGGACGACACGATGCAGATCGTGCTGGGTCCGGGCAAGGTGAATAAGGTGCTCGAGGAGTTCTCCAAGCTCACCGGCCTTGCGAAAGGCGTTGCTGACGAGAGCGTGGTTGACGCTGCGGCCACGAACAAGGCCGCGCAGAAGGCTGTCTCTTATACACATCTGACGCTGCCGACGACTAGTCGAGTGTAGA
>URIK01000189.1 GCA_900547855.1 uncultured Collinsella sp.
GCTCGGAGATGTGTATAAGAGACAGGCTTTGACCTGTCGCTGTTTGATCCGCGTGGCGAGACCGACTTGCGTCTGATGGTCAAGTCGCCCCGCGCCTATATCGATTCGCGCTTTGACTTTAAGAAGCCGGGCAAGCTCAATACGTTTAAGCATTACTTTAAGATCGGCGGTCTGCCGCTGGTCTGGCGTGTGCTGACGTATCAGCGCGCCTACGGCGACAACCCGCATCCCGATGACGTTCCGGTCGCACAGTAGGAGCGAGTGACTATGGCTACCCCCAAGATTTCCGTTGTTGTTCCCATCTATAAAGTGGAGGAGTGCCTGGCCTGGTGCCTGGACTCCCTGCTTGCACAGGACATGCCCGATTGGGAAGGCGTGCTGGTCAACGATGGCTCGCCGGACGGTTCGCGCGATATTGCGGCTGCCTATTGCGAAAAGGACGCGCGCTTTACGCTGGTCGATAAGCTCAACGGCGGCCTGTCGAGTGCGCGTAATGCCGGCATCGCTGCGTCCACGGCTCCTATCGTCGCGTTTTTGGATTCCGACGACCGGTTTACGCCCGATGCATGCCGTGTGATCGTCGATGCCTTTGAGCGCGAGGGCTGCGACGTGTTGACCTTTGGTGCGAATCCGTATCCGCTGGAGGCGGGATATCCGTGGCTTAACTATGTACTGAGCCCGCGCGATGTGTCGTTTGAAGGCTATGGCTCCGACCTGCTGTTTAAGGAAGCGTCTCGCCCCTTTGCATGGCGCACCGCTTGCAAGCGTGAGTTTTTGCTGGGCAACGGGATCGTGTTCGACGAAACCGTTAAGTATGGCGAGGACCAGGTCTTCGATTTTGCCGTGTACGGTCGCTCGCGCAAGACCGCGCTTATTTCGAACAAGCTGTACGACTACCGCGTGGCGCGCAAGGGCTCGCTCATGGACACCATGCGCTATGACGACGAGACGCGCCTGCTGGAGCACGTGAAGATTTACTCTGCGGTGCTGGCTGACTGGCAGCGCGACGGTCTCGATGCTCAACATGCCGATGACCTGGCGTACTTCCTATGCGATCTGGTGCTGTACGATGCGCTCAGGTTGCTGGGTTCGGACTGCGGCAAGGTGTTTGCTGCCGTTGCCACGGCGCTTGCCGATTCTGCTGTGGGCAGCGATGCCGCGCTCGCACAATGCGCTCCTTCTGTTGCTGCTATGGTGCGTGCGGCGCTTACCAGCAAGGCCCCCAATGCCCGTGCATGCAAAAAGCTCATGTTCGATTACGACGTCTTGAGGTTTGGGCGCCTGGGTGCCTGCAAACGCATGGCAGCGAACGCCCTGGGAAAGCGAGAAGTGTAGATGAGTATCAAGCGTTTGGCACTTTGCCGCAGTCAGGGCCGTCTGTTTGTGCTACTTCGTTTTGCCGGTCAGGATGTCGTCGCGCTTATTGAGCGGGAGGGTTCTCGGTCGTTTGCCCATGCGACGACGAGCGGTTCTTGTGTGCCGTCGCTAGTGCTCCCGGTCGATCATGGCCGTGTGCTGGCGCTTTGCCCTTCCGTTTCCGATTACGAGCGCGAGCTCGCTGTCTTGGTGCTTCCGTTTTTGGATGGCTCGTCGATGAATGTCGTTTTTGCATCCGGTGGCCAGAGGCTGGGCTCCATTCGCCTCGATAGCCGCGTGGCCAAGCTGGAATCCAAGATTAACTACAAAGCAAAGCCTGCGATGTGTGCACTCGTTCGCGATGCACAGCGCGGCGAGTGCTGCGGTCGCTATGAGATCGATGCTGTTCGTTATTTACCGGCAGACGCCGGCGCGGTGTGGCGCTATGAGGTTACCTGGGATGGAGACCTCCAGTGCACACCTGAGCTCCAGATTTTCGATACGCATATGAATGCCATCGATGTCACCGTGCATGTGTTTGAATCGCAGGTCGATGTGCCGCAGCGCAACGGTTGCCGCGTCAATAAAACGTATCTGAGCGTAGAGATGCCTCAGGATATACGGGATTTTGTCGCGATTGCGAGTGATCCCACAGAGCAGATTCAGAGCGGTTTTTGCGCCATGGATGGTCGCCTGTACAACGGCATGGTCGACGACAGTTGGAACCGCATGAAGGACGCGCGTGCGGACGACGCAGCCTATCGACGTTGGTTTGAGCAGCATCGCGCAAAGCCGGGCGATTTGGCGTGCCAGCGTGTCGCTTCGGCGGCCTTTGCCTATAGACCTCTCGTGAGCATTGTGGTGCCGTGCTATAAAACTGATCGGGTCTACCTGCGCGAGCTGCTGGACTCGGTGCTAGCCCAGAGCTATGACAACTGGGAATTGCTGCTTATGGACGCCTCGCCCGAATGGGATGCGGTGGCCAATCTTGCGGCTGCCGCCAATGACGAGCGGGTTCGTCGAATTGAGCTGCCTGGCAACGGCGGCATTGTGCTCAACACCAACGCAGGTATTGAGCAAGCGACGGGCGACTACATCGCGTTCTTGGACCATGACGACATACTGGAACCGGACGCGTTATTCCAGTATGTTTCCGCGCTGAACAAGGCTGCCGAGGGCGAGCGTCCCCAGGTCCTGTTCTGCGACGAGGACATGTTCCAGAAAACGGGGGAGTGGGGCCAGCCGGTCTTTAAGACCAAACTCAACGTTGACCTGCTCTATAGCCATAACTGCGTGACGCATTTCCTGATGGTGGAGAAGGCGCTTATTGATCGCATTGGCACGTCCCCAGAAGACGTTGCGGGCGCCCAGGACTACGACCTGACGCTCCGCTGCCTTGCGTCGGGCGCACGTTTTGAGCATATTGCGCACGTGTTGTATCACTGGCGCGTGCATCCCGGTTCCACCGCCGACGGTTCTGCCGACCTGTCTCTTATACACATCTGACGCTGCCGACGACTAGTCGAGTGTAGA
>URIK01000190.1 GCA_900547855.1 uncultured Collinsella sp.
GTATTGAGCTTAGGCGCAGCCTTGCCCTTCTTGGCATGGCGGCGCGGCAACAGCGTCGTCTTAGCGCGCTCAGCTTCCACGGCATCGGACACGTCGACAAACGGATCCTCGTCCTCGTCGTCATCGTCCAAAACCGGGTCCACATCGTTGCCCATGACCGTGGTCACGGCAGCATCGGAGCCCTTTTGACGAAGAATGCTCAGGTGAGGACGGGCAACGCCGGGCACCGACAGGGCCTCATCGTCACCCCACGGACTCGCGTTGACGTCGGCACGACGGCGCTCGACAAAATCTGCCGCACGGTCGCGGGCAGAGCGCAAAACGCCGCCCACCGAAAAGCCGATGATGACCAGGCCCACGACGACAAGGCCCAACAGGACCACCATCGCGATAGGCTTACCCAGGGCATTCTGCAGCGCACTCGCAATAAACGCACCAATGTAGCCACCCGAGGCGGACAGATTTTGCGGCGTGAACATAAGGTCGCACGAGTCGCTCGTACCTGGCACCATCAACGAAAGAATGGAGACGACGGCGATAAAGACCACGGCGCCGCCCGCAACAGAGCGCGCGTTGAGCGGCGAGTCCTCGCCTAAAAAGAGCGTGGCGGCAAACAGCAAAATGACGATCGGCAGCACGTAGGCGCCCAGACCAAAGCCCAAGTGGTAGAAACCGGCAACCGCAGCCGTAACGGGCGCAGTCGCCGGCGAAATCACGGCAATAAAGGACGCAATCGCCAAGACGGCAATGACCACGCCGGCGATATCGCGGTTGGCCGAGGGCTCGACCAAGGGCTCGAAATCATCGAACTCGGACTCGTGACCCTTATTGGCACGCAGATGGGAACCGGCACCCTTAGCAGATGCCGGTTGGTTGTTGGCCTTATTGCCTTTGGCGTTTTGTGCAGATCCGCGCGCCAAACTAAACCTCCATGACGACCGGGATGATCATCGGACGAGTGCGCGTACGGCTCCAGATAAAGTTGGAGAGCGAGTCGCGCACGGCCTTGCGAATGGCATCGGAACCGCTGCTCGTAAAGCTGAACTTGCCCTTCTCGATCGTCTTCATAATGGACGCGGAGGCATCCTCGGAGAACTGGTCGTCGATGGCAAACGAGACGCCGCGGCCCGAGAACTCGATGGCCTCGATCTTCTTGTGCTTGAGCGAGACGATGGCGACGGCCGTGACCATACCGTCGTTGGCGAGCTTCTGGCGATCGCGCAGGACGATGGGGTCGGTATCGCCGATACGCAGGCCGTCGACGTAGACGACGCCGGACTCGACGGGCGTACCGCGTTTGACGATACCGCCGCGCATCTCGAGCGTGTCGCCGTTATCGAGGATAAAGATATGATCGTCCTTGATGCCCATCTTGCGGGCCAGCTGGGCATGGGCGCGCAGATGCACGGCCTCGCCGTGAACCGGCATAAAGTACGTGGGCTTGGCCATGGCCATCAGGAGCTTGAGCTCCTCCTGGCTACCGTGACCGGAGACGTGGACGAGAGCGCGGTTCTTATCCCACACGTCGCAGCCGAGCTTGGCCAGGCTGTTGACGACCTGCTGGACGGCCTTCTCGTTGCCGGGAACGGGAGTTGCTGAGAGGATGACGGTATCGCCCTCGTGGATGGAGAGCGTCTTGTGCTCGCCATTGGCCATGCGGGACAGGGCCGACAGCGGCTCGCCCTGCGAACCGGTGCACATGACGACGATCTTGTCGTCGGGCAGGTTATCGATATCGAAGGCATCGATGATATCGGCATCGTCGATGTTGAGGTAGCCCAGCTCGCGCGCGACGCGGGTGTTGGTGAGCATGGAGCGACCGGTCACAACGACCTTACGGCCGCACTTACGGGCGGCATCGCAGATCTGCTGCAGGCGATGAATGTGGCTCGAGAACGACGCGACGAACACGCGACCCGGGGCGTTCTTGATGGCGTGCAGCAGATTGGGACCAACCTCGGCCTCGGACTTGGTAAAGCCGGGAACCGTGGCATTGGTGGAGTCGGAAAGCAGCAGGTCGATACCCTGCTTGGCAAAGCGGCTGATAGCGGCATAGTCGGGCGTAACGCCGTCGATGGGCGTCTGGTCGAGCTTAAAGTCGCCGGTGTGCATAACGGTGCCCTGGTTAGTGCGAATGAACACGCCCAGAGCGCCGGGGATGGAGTGCGTCATCGAGAAGAAGTCGAGCGAGATGCCACCGAGATTGACATGGCTTCCGCCCTTGACCTCGCGGAACTTGGGCGCGCGGATGCGGAACTCAGAGAGCTTGCCCTCGATAAAGCCAAGCGTCAGCTTGCTCGAGAAGATGGGCACCTTGTTGTTGAGGTCCTGCAGCAGATACGGAAGCGAACCGGTGTGGTCCTCGTGGCCGTGGGTGACGACGATACCGCGGAGCTTCTCCTCGTTCTCCAGGACATAGGTGTAGTCAGGAAGCACCAGGTCGATACCGGGCTGGGAGTCATCCGGGAACATGAGACCGGCGTCGACGAGCACCATGTCGTCGCCGCACTCGAAGACCGTCATGTTCTTGCCGATGCCGTCAAGGCCACCGAGCGGAATGATCTTCAAGGGAGATGATTTTTTAGCTGCCATAGGTTAGTGTTGTTTCCTTTCTTCGAAACGGGTCTGAAACAACCGACGGGGCGCTTCTGGCAAACCGACCGCCGGGAACGTACAAACATGCATCATAGAGTCGATGCAATAACCACAGTATGATACCCATTTGCACAACAACAGACCACCCATGCATCAAAGCCCCATCTGAACCCGTCTATCCCGCCGGTCTGGGGCCATCGGCTGTCTCTTATACACATCTCCGAGCCCACGAGACGCTCATGAATCTCG
>URIK01000191.1 GCA_900547855.1 uncultured Collinsella sp.
GCTCGGCACCCAAATACGTAAATGTCGCCGGATATTCCTCGGTCGGCTCCTCGCCCCACAGCGCATGGCTCTCGACAATCATATGTGCTCCCTTCGCGCAAATTATGCGCCCTTGTTTTTCGCCTTCAAGCGTACCCCACTTGAACCCGTGGCGCAGAAACACTCCGGCAATAAGTTTCCCTTCAACTGATATATCACATAATCCCAGTTCAGAGGTATCGTTGAGCAGCGTAGAATAGGGGCGTTGACCAAGCCGCGAAACACATGTGAAACGTTTCCGGCAAACCAAACGCGCGATATGCGCCAATTTAAGTTGGAGGCAACTATGGGTCTGCTCGATTCGCTTAAGTCCACCTTCACCTCGACGGGCGAGGCGTCCGTTCCGCCCGCAGCAAGCTTCGCCACCCGCGAAGGCGTCATCTATGCCCCCGTCAACGGCGTGCTCGTCAACCTGAACGAGGTCCCCGACGAGACGATCGCCTCGGGCATGCTTGGCCAGGGCTATGGCATCGAGCCCATTACCGGCACCATCTATGCGCCCGCCAACGGCCGCATCGGCGCTACCACCGTCACCAACCACTCCATTGGCATGATCACCGAGGACGGTCTTCGCGTATTCATCCATGTTGGCCTGGGCACCGTGGAAATGAACGGCAAGGGTTTTGCCCGCTTTGTCGAGATGGGCGATGTGGTCAAGGCAGGCCAGCCGCTCATCAGCTTCGACCGCGAGGCCATTAAGGCCGCTGGCCACGAGGACATCGTGACCGTCATCGTCTCCGAGCTCGATCGTCTTAAGAGCATCGACCATGTCGGCGAGTCTGGAACGCTTATCGGCGGCAACCCGCTCGTCAAGCTTGGCGACCCGCTGCTGGTTGCCAAGACCAAGTAGTCAGGCCCCGCGCCACACAGCCAAAAGGCACCTCGTCAAGCGCCCGCGACCATTTGGCCGCGGGCGCTTTTCGTTTGAAAAACCATCCCGCCAATGCCTTATCTGTATAGCCCAAATGAGCCGAGCTGCTAGAATATCGAACTGTATGGATAACTATCATTCAACCGTTATGGGAGGATACGTGAACCGCACCAAAATCGCGCAGCTCTACGCCGACGCCGAGTCGCTCGGCGGACAGACCGTCACCGTCGCCGGCTGGGTCAAGTCCGTCCGCGACATGAAGAACTTTGGCTTTGTTACGCTCAACGACGGCAGCTGCTTCCGCGACCTGCAGGTCGTCATGAACCGCGAGGCGCTCGACAACTACGACGAGATCGCCCATCAAAACGTCTCGGCTGCCCTCATCTGCACCGGCACCGTCAAGCTGACCCCCGATGCGCCCCAGCCTTTCGAGCTTTCTGCCACCTCCATCGAGGTCGAGGGCGTCAGCGCCCCGGATTACCCGCTGCAGAAGAAGCGCGCAACCGTCGAGTTCCTGCGCACCCAGCAGCACCTGCGCCCGCGCACCAACCTGTTCCGCGCCGTGTTCCGCATCCGCTCTGTCGCGGCTGCCGCCATCCACCGCTTCTTCCAGGAGCAGGGCTTTGTCTACGTCAACACCCCTATCATCACCACGAGTGACTGCGAGGGCGCCGGCGAGATGTTCCGCGTGACCACGCTCGACCCCAAAAATCCGCCCCTCACCGAGTCCGGCGAGGTCGACTGGAGCCAGGACTTCTTTGGCAAGCACGCGAGCCTCACCGTGTCCGGACAGCTCAATGCCGAGAACTTTGCCATGGCCTTTGGCGACGTATACACCTTTGGCCCCACCTTCCGCGCCGAAAACTCCAACACCACGCGCCACGCCGCCGAGTTTTGGATGATCGAGCCCGAGATGGCCTTTGCCGATCTGAACGACTACATGGATAACGCCGAGGCTATGCTCAAGTACGTCCTTAAGGACGTCATGACAACCTGCCCCGACGAGCTCAATATGCTCAACAAGTTTGTGGACAAGGGTCTGCTCGAGCGCCTGGACCATGTCGCCAACTCCGACTTTGCCCGCGTTACCTACACCGAGGCCGTCGAGATCCTGGAGCAGGCCGTCGCCGCCGGTCACAAGTTTGACTATCCCGTGAGCTGGGGCATCGACCTGCAAACCGAGCACGAGCGTTTCCTGACCGAGGAGCACTTTAAGCGCCCGACCTTCGTGACCGACTACCCGGCCGAGATCAAGGCGTTCTACATGCGCATGAACGAGGACGGCAAGACCGTCGCCGCCGCCGACTGCCTGGTTCCCGGTATCGGCGAGATTATCGGCGGCTCCCAGCGCGAGGAGCGCCTGGATCTGCTCGAGGCCCGCATCAAGGACCTGGGCATGAATCCCGAGCAGTACAAGTACTACCTTGACCTGCGCCGCTACGGTTCCTGCAAGCACGCCGGCTACGGTCTGGGCTTCGAGCGCTTGGTCATGTATCTGACCGGCGTGGGCAACATCCGCGACGTCCTGCCGCACCCGCGCACCGTGGGCAACGCCGACTTCTAATCGTCGAACGCTAGCTCGCGTCGCCACACGCCAACGCTCATCGCACAAGCGTCTCTCGACATCGGTCGAGAGACGCTTTTTTCAACAGCATCCGTCAAGCTTTTGGCAAGGTTTTGGTCAGTTGAGCAGGGCTGTTGAAAACTCGACCCGCCGTTTGCCGACGACTACCGACCGCCCAGAGCGCCCTGCGCCCCTGGGAAAGCCCCACGTCCTAGGCTCCATACCGTCGCCACCCAAAACGGAAAGGACGTGGGCACGATGACCTGTCTCTTATACACATCTGACGCTGCCGACGACTAGTCGAGTGTAG
>URIK01000192.1 GCA_900547855.1 uncultured Collinsella sp.
TCTACACTCGACTAGTCGTCGGCAGCGTCAGATGTGTATAAGAGACAGGAAGCGGTCTTCTCGCTCGTCGCCGGATCGGCGATGGAAACGCCGGTCAGGTCAACGCCCAGCTCGGCGGCATCGAGCGGAATATGCAGATAACCCTGGATGGCATCGGTGTGGAACAGGGCGCCCACGGTATGCGCGGCCGCGGCAAGCTCGCGGATGGGCTGCACCACGCCGGTTTCGTTGTTGGCTGCCATGATACTCACGAGTGCGACGTCGTCGCCGAGCAGCTCGATGAGCGCGGCAGGCTCAATATAGCCCGCACGGCAGGGCTGCACCAGATCGACGGTAAAGCCGGCGGCACGTAGCAACGGCAGGTTGTCCAGGATCGAATCGTGCTCGATGGCAGATACGATCACGCGGCTGCGCTTTCGGTCGCGCTGACGGGCGCCCTCGGCAAGACCGAGGAGCGCCAGCTGGTTGGCCTCGGTGCCGCCGTTGGTCAGGACGATCTCGGACGGGCGGACGCGTGCGCCAAAGCTACGGGCGATCTCGCGACGGGCGACTTCCAGGCGTGCGGCGGCCTTGCGGCCAAGCGAGTGCAGCGAGTTGGGGTTGACGCCCGCAAGCTCGCTGTCGTCGTACTCGCGCTGCGCAACAAGCGCCTCGGCGCGCATAGGCGTCGAGGCGGCATAGTCAAGATTCACGGGTATGCGGTTTTGACCTGCGGTCATAAGGGTTTATGCCTCCTGTGCGGCCTCATTGCCCAGCTTCTGCAGCAGCGCAACCTCGGCAGCGGGATCTTCGGACTTAAATACGGCGGAACCGGCCACGAGCACGTTGGCGCCAGCCTTGACGACCTCGGCGATGTTTTTGGAAGAAATGCCGCCGTCGACCTCGATCATGGGCGACACGCCGTGGCGCTCGCACATGGCCTTGAGCTCGTGCAGTTTGGCGATAGTGCCCGGGATAAAGCTCTGGCCGCCAAAGCCGGGGTTCACGCTCATGAGCAGCACCATGTCGACAACGTCGATGATGCTCTCGAGCACGCAGACAGGCGTTGCGGGATTGAGCACCACGCCGGCCTTAACGCCGCGCTGCTGCAGGTGCGTGAGCGTGCGGTGCAGGTGCGTGGAGGCCTCGTAGTGCACGGTGATCATATCGGCACCGGCGTCGGCATACCAATCGACCGTCTCGTCGGGGTTCGACACCATCAGGTGCGCGTCGACCGGCACGTCAGTTGAGCGCTTGACGGCCTTGAGGATGTCAACGCCAAAGGTGAGGTTGCCAGTAAAGTGACCGTCCATGACGTCGAAGTGCACAAAGTCGGCGCCGGCGATCTTGTCGAGGTCGCCTTTGAGGTTAGCCATATCGGCCGAAAGAATCGAAGGAGCGATTTTGATGGAACCCATGGTAGAAGCCTTTCTGCGCTAGTCGGTGAGTCCGTAGAACTCTTGAGAGGGTACGCGGTCGGTAAGAATCTCGAGCGCCCTATCCAAAGTAACACCGTTGTAGAGCGTTTGCTCCACGGCAAAGGTGAGCGGAATGTCTACGCCCAGTGAACGGGCGAGCTCGCTGACGCTGCGGGCCGCGACGGCGCCTTCGACCACCATATGCGTGCGCGTCTGATACTCGTCGAGCGACACGCCGTGGGCAAACTCGTAGCCAAAGGTGCGGTTGCGCGAATGCTCCGAGGTGCAGGTGGCAATGAGGTCGCCCATGCCGGCGAGTCCCATGCAGGTCATAGCTTGACCGCCGCGGGCGTGCACCAGACGGCTGATCTCGGCCAGGCCGCGCGTCATGATAAGGGCAAGCGTATTGTCGCCGGCACCGGTGCCGGCGGAGATGCCGCACACGATGGCGATAACGTTTTTCATGGCGCCGCAGACCTCGACGCCGGTCATGTCCTGCGACAGGTAGATGCGGAAGGCCGTGGACAGGAGCAGTTCCTTAAAGGTCTCCCCTATCTGCGGGTCTTCGCTGGCGATGACGGCGGCAGAAAGTCCGCCTCGGCAGATCTCCTCGGCATGGTTGGGTCCCGAGAGCGCCGCCACGCGCACCTCGTTGCCGATCTCGCTGGCGATGACCTCGCTCATGAGCAGGCCGGACTCGGGCTCGATGCCCTTGGTGAGGCAGAGCACCGGGGTGTCGGCGGCGATGAAGGGTGCTGCCTGATGGCATACGCTGCGCAGGTGCGTGGAGGGCACGGCAAAGATGACGGCCTCGGCGCCGTCGAGCGCCTGCGTCAGGTCCGTCGTGGCGACGACGTTGCCGGGCAGCTCGTAGTCCACCAGATACCGGGGGTTACGGTGCTCGCAATTGATGCCGGCGGCCGTCTGCTCGCTGTGGGCCCACATGGTCACGCGCTCGGCTCGCGCGGCGGCAAGGCCGGCGACGGCGGTTCCCCAGGAGCCAGAGCCAATCAGCGCAACATTCATGACTCTCTCCTACTTATCGTCGGGCTCGGTGACGCGCTTGGTAAACGAGAGCTTGGACTCCTTACCAGCCATGAGCTTTTTGATGTTCGCGCGATGGGCCCACACCACGGTGATGCCGATCATCGCCATGCATAACTTGAGGCCCAGGCTGCTGTACGGAAAGACCGCGCAAGCAGCGATGGGAAGACCGATGGCAGCGGCGAGCGAGCCCACCGACACATACTTGGTGATGGCGACGGCCACGATAAACATGCCGAGCAGCGACAGGCCAATGGGCCAGTACCACCGCGCATCTTTCATGGATGCCTCATCCATTTTCCAGTCAGAGGGCCTGTCTCTTATACACATCTGACGCTG
>URIK01000193.1 GCA_900547855.1 uncultured Collinsella sp.
GCGTCAGATGTGTATAAGAGACAGGCCCGATATCCTCAAAGCCCTGGGCGACCCCGTTGTCATGGCGGCAACGGCTACCGCGACGGCCCCGGTCGTGGCGGAGCTTGCTCGTGTATTGCCGATTACCAGGACGGTGGTCGACGAGACCGTTCGCGAGAACCTGCAACTCGAGGACGACCGTGACCTTGCGAGCCGCGAAAATCGCCTGGTGTCGATCGTGGCGACGGGGGAGAAGACCGTTATCTACGTGAACTCGCGCGACCAGTCCGTGGCGCTTGCCAAGACGTTGCGCAAACGCGTTCCCGACTGTGCGACCCATATCGCGTTCTATAACGCCGGGCTTGCGCGCTCCGATCGCCGCCGTGTTGAGGAAGCCTTTAGAGACGGAAGTCTCAGCTGCATCGTTTCAACTTCGGCCTTCGGTGAGGGCGTCAACCTGCCCGATATCCGTCATGTCGTGCTCTACCACATGCCGTTTGGCGCCATCGAGTTCAACCAGATGAGCGGACGTGCCGGCCGCGATGGCCAGCCCGCCGTGATCCATCTGCTCTATTCGTCGCGCGACGCCCGCATTAACGAGCGCCTGCTCGACTGCTATGCGCCCGAGCGCGACGAGCTCGTCACGCTCTATCGCGCGCTGCAGACCATGTGGCGCTCCAACCGCGGCAAAACCGGGGACGATTCCTTTAGTGCGAGCGATATCGACATCGCGCAGATGTGCCTTGCCATCGATGCTCGCACGCCGGTCGACGAGCGTTCGGTGGAAAGCGGCCTGGGAATCTTCGAAGAGCTTGGTTTCTGTCGAGTTTCGGGGTTTGACGACACTCGTCGCATCGCGATGGCCGAAAACCCCGGCCGCGTGCAATTGAGCAGGTCAATTCGCTATTTGGAGGGCTTGCGCTCGCGCATGGAGTTTTCGGCTTTCCGGAGCTGGGCGCTCGATTCGTGCGCTTCTGATATGCTAGCCAAAGTTAACCGCCCGATCGTACCGCGGGCCTAGGGGAAGGGGACCTCGATGGATGCCGCAGCCCGTACCGCCCATGATTCCACCCTCCAGCCGTTTTCGGAGATGGAGCACTATAAGCATGCCGATGAGCTGCCGCCCGAGATTATGGCGGACAGCTACGACAAGCTGGAGCGCCTGTGCCTCAAATATATGAATGAGGACGACTTTTCTAAGGTTGAGCAGGCCTACTGCTTTGCCGCCGAGAAGCACTGCAACCAAAAGCGCCGCTCGGGCGAGATGTACATTAACCATCCCGTCGAGGTTGCCATCATTTTGGCCGATCTCAAGATGGACTGCGATGTGGTGTGCGCCGCGCTGCTGCACGATACTGTCGAGGATACCGAGACCTCGCTCACCGATGTTTCCGGCCTGTTTGGCGATACGGTGGCCGAGCTCGTCGATGGCGTGACCAAGCTCACCAACATCGAAGTCGACAGCATGGACGAGAAGCAGGCGCTCACGCTGCGCAAGATGTTCCTCGCCATGTCCAAGGACATCCGCGTCATCATCGTTAAACTTGCCGATCGTCTGCACAACATGCGAACGCTGGCAGCCCTGCGCGAGGATCGTCGCCTGTTTAAGGCTCGCGAGACCATGGACGTGTACGCGCCCTTGGCCGACCGCCTGGGCATGAGCTCTATTAAGTGGGAGCTCGAGGACCTGTCCTTCTTCTACCTGGAGCCCGATGCCTACCAGCGCATCGCGCGTATGGTAGCTGAGTCGCGCGAGGTCCGCGAACGCTACCTTGCCGAGACCATCAAGACGCTTACCGATGAGCTCAACCGCATTGGTCTGGAGGACTTCCAGATCAACGGCCGCTCCAAGCACTATTGGTCCATCTACCAAAAGATGAAGCGCAAGGGCAAGGAGTTCTCCGAGATCTACGACCTGGTGGCGCTGCGTGTAATTACCCATTCGGTGCGCGATTGCTACTCCACGCTCGGTGCGGTGCATACGCTGTGGCACCCCATGCCTGGTCGCTTTAAAGACTATATCGCCATGCCTAAGGTCAATAACTACCAGTCGCTCCACACGACGGTCATCGGCCCTGCGGCTCGTCCGCTCGAGATTCAGATTCGAACCTACGAGATGCATGAGCAGGCCGAGTACGGCATTGCCGCCCACTGGCTATATAAGAAGTCGGGCGGATCGTCTGCTTCCAAGACCAATGACGCTCAACGTTTGGACGACCAGATCAACTGGCTCAAGCATTCGCTCGATTGGGCGGCTTCCGACGAGATCACCGATGCCAAGGAATACCTGCACTCGCTGAAGGTCGATCTGTTCGATCAGGAGATCTTTGTCTTCACGCCCAAAGGCGAGGTCATGGCGCTTCGTGCCGGCTCCACGCCGCTCGACTTTGCCTATGCCGTTCATACCGAGGTGGGAAACCATTGCGTCGGCGCCAAAATCAACGGTGCGGTGGCTCCGCTCACGCACGAGATCAAGACGGGCGACCGCGTTGAAATCCTGACTAACAAGAGTTCCAAGCCGTCGCGCGATTGGCTCAAGATCGTTAAGACACCTTCCGCCAAGTCAAAGATCCGCCGCTATTTTGCCGCTGCGACCAAGGACGACGACGCTGCTGCTGGTCGCGATATGCTGGCCAAGGACCTGCGTAAGCGTGGCTATGGCATTTCTACGCCGCGTTCGACGCGTGCACTCAACGCCGTGGCGGAGCAGTTTAACTTCAAGCAGCTCGAGGACCTGTTTGCCGCCGTCGGCGCCGGCAAGGTTGCCCCTGTCTCTTATACACATCTGACGCTGCCGACG
>URIK01000194.1 GCA_900547855.1 uncultured Collinsella sp.
GCTCGGAGATGTGTATAAGAGACAGATCGATAACGTTCAGGGTTTCGGCACCCGCTTCATCATGTTCAACGTCGCCAAGGAGCCTTGGAACAACGTCAAGGTCCGTCAGGCCGTCATGTATGCGCTCGACACCGAGAAGATGGTCAGCAACACCTTCGCCGGCCTTGCCACCGCTGCCAGCTGCTACCTGCCCAAGAACTTCACCAACTATCATGAGGCTTCCACGGTGTACAAGACTGACGCCAAGAAGGCCAAGAAGCTCATCGAAGAGTCTGGCATCACCCCGGGTGCCATCACCCTGCGCACCACCGACAACGAGCAGATTAAGGGCATGGCCGCCCAGGTCAAGAACGACCTCGACGCTCTCGGCTTCGATGTGACCATCCAGACCGATACCTCGCCGGCTACCTACGCTGCCATTGACGGCGGCGAGGCCTACGATATCCTCCTTGCCCCTGGCGATCCTTCCTGCTTCGGCGCTGATCCCGACCTGCTGCTCAACTGGTGGTACGGCGACAACGTCTGGATGCAGACCCGTTGCCCGTGGAAGGAGTCCGCTGAGTGGCAGAAGCTCCACGGTCTCATGGACGAGGCTCTTGCCGCCGAGGGCGACGAGCAGCAGAAGAAGTGGAACGAGTGCTTCGACATCATTGCCGACAACGCCGTTCTGTACCCCGTTGTCCACGTCAAGACCGTCTCCGCTTCCTGGGACGATCCGTCCACTGCGCCCAACGGCGAGGCCCTCGATGGCTTCAAGGGCATCGGCACGACGAGCATGTCCTTCAGGGGCGTTGCGACCGTCAAGGCGTAAGACTCGCTTGAGTCTGTATGCAGGATGTCGGTCGTTGGGACCGTATCCTCATAGTTGAAACAAAGACCCGGGCGGCAACGATGTCGCTCGGGTCTTGTAATGAGTATCCGTACTCATATACCAGTTGGTCCTACCGACAAAAGAAAGGGGAGAGAACGTGAACAACTTGCTACGTTTGATTGGAAGGCGTCTTGTGGCGCTGCCGATCATGGCATTGGGCGTCACCGTCCTGGTGTTCTTCCTTATGTCGTTCTCCAAGACCGACCCCGCCTACACGGCGTTGGGTGACGGTGCCTCGCCCGAGGCGGTTGCCGAGTACCATGAGAAGTATGGTCTGGACGACCCCTGGCCCGTGCGCTACGTGCGCTATATGGGCGATTTGATCCATGGCGACATGGGCACCTATGGTGCTGCTCGCAACTCCGTTGCCAAGCGCATCTCCACGGCCCTGCCCGTCACGATGCAGCTGACCTTTATCGGTCTTGCCATCGGTGCGGTCGTTTCGTTTTTGCTCGGCGTCATCGCGGCACTGTATCGCGACAAATGGCCGGACCAAGTGATTCGCGTCTTTTCCATCGCCGGCTTGGCAACCCCGTCGTTCTGGCTTGCCGTTCTGTTGATCCTGCTGTTCTCTTCCTACCTTAAGGTGCTCCCGGCATCGGGTGCTCTGCCTCACTTCACCACGAATCCGGTTGGCTATCTGGGACGTATGATCATGCCCGCCATCGCCTTGGCATTTCCGCTGACGGGCCAGATGACTCGTATCGTGCGCACCGCCATGGTCGAGGAGCTCGACAAGGATTATGTCCGTATGGCTCGCGGCGCTGGCGTTCCCGAGAAGGTCGTCGTCGGCATCAACGTTCTTCGCAATGCGCTGATCACCCCGGTCACCACCCTCGGTCTTAAGATCGGTTACCTCATGGGCGGCGCCGTCGTCATCGAGGTTATCTTCAACCTCCCCGGCATGGGCACCGCGATTCTGCAGGGCGTTCAGGGCAACGAGGCGAACCTGGTTCAGGGCGTCGTTATCGTCGTTGCTCTTGCCTTCATCATCATCAACATCGTGGTTGACATGCTCTACCTGCTCATCAACCCGCGCATCAGGACGGTGTAGATTATGGTAAAGATTCGAGAGAAGCAAACCGAGCAGCTCGAGAAGGCTGCCTCCAAGGGGCTCAAGCTCGGTGGCTGGAAGAAGATGACGCTGTCTTCTAAGATTGCCGCCGTCGTGCTGGTGCTGGTCGCCCTGACTGCGATCCTGGCGCCCCTTCTTGCCCCCTATAGCCCGGTCGAGATCTTTACGGCTCGCCAGGCTCCCGGCAACGGATTTATCTTCGGTACCGACGATAAGGGCCGCGACATTCTGTCGCGTATGCTCTACGGTGGTCGTTACTCGCTGATTATCGGCTTTGGCGCCACTGCCATGGCTCTGGTCTGCGGCTCGGTCGTGGGCGCCCTTGCAGCGGTTTCGCGCAAGGCCGTCTCCGAGACGATCATGCGTATCCTGGACATCATCATGTCCATCCCCGGCATCGCCCTCGCGGCCGTCTTCGTCTCCATCCTGGGCAACTCCGTGCCGTCGATCATCTTCGCCATCGGCTTTATGTACACTCCGCAGATTGCCCGTATCGTGCGCGCCAACATCGTGTCCGAGTACGGCGAGGACTATGTCCGCGCGGTCATCGTTTCCGGAGCCAAGGCTCCGTGGATTTTGATCAAGCATGTTCTGCGTAACTGCATCGCCCCGATCATGGTCTTCACCGTTACCCTGGTCGCCGACGCCATCATCTTCGAGGCCTCGCTGACCTTCATCGGCGCTGGTATCCAGGAGCCCACCGCTACCTGGGGCAACATCCTCGCCGACGCCCGCGGCGGCGTGCTCGCCGGCCGTTGGTGGCAGGCGCTGTTCCCGGGTCTGGCCATCATGATCACCTGCCTGGCGCC
>URIK01000195.1 GCA_900547855.1 uncultured Collinsella sp.
TCTACACTCGACTAGTCGTCGGCAGCGTCAGATGTGTATAAGAGACAGCGCTATAACGGCGTGGTGTTCAACGAAATGAAGGGCGCGCTGTCCGACCCCATGAGCGTGCTGGACGACGCCGTCAACGCCGCGCTCTATCCCGACACCGCCTATGCGCACGAGAGCGGCGGCGACCCGCGCGCGATTCCCGGGCTCACCTACGAGCAGTTCCTGGACACGCACGCGCGCCACTACAATCCTTCCAACTCCTACATCACGCTCTACGGCGACCTGGACGTGAACCGCGCGCTGGCCTTTTTAGACGAGCGCTATCTGTCGCAGCCGAGCGCTGCAAGCCGCCGCATGGACGCTGCCGTCGCCGCCGGCGAGGACCCGTCCACGCTGGCGCCCAATCCGCTGGGCGTGCAGGCGCCTGTAACCTGCGAGTATAAGCGCGTCGAGATGGCTACCACGCCCGAGAACGCCCTGGTTGGCCTGGGCCTGGTGCTGGGCAGCGCGCTCGACCGCAAGCGCACGATCGCGGCGGACATCCTGTTCGAGGCGCTGCTGGGCTCCAACGAAGCGCCGGTTAAGAAGGCTATTCTGGCCGCCGGCCTGGGCGGCAACGTGGTGAGCTACACCGCGGCCGAGAGCCTGCAGCCCTACGAGCTCATCATGCTGCAAAACGCGCAGCCCGGCGTGGCGCGCGAGCTGCGTCGTGTGTTCCAGGACGCCTGCCGCGACCTGTGCGAGCACGGCGTTCCGCGCGAGCGCCTGGAAGCCATCATCAGCAGCAACGAGTACGACCTGCGCCAGCGCGACTATGGCATCGCCGACGGCGTGGCCATTGCGTGCGACGCGCTGAGCACGTGGCTCTACGATGACGACGCCGCGACGCTGGCACTCAAGTACGGCCCGGTGTACGAGGAGCTGCGTGGCGAGCTGGACGGCAGCTATTTTGAGGACCTGCTGCGCGAACTGGTGCTGCAGAACGACCACATGGCTCTGGTCGAGCTGGTGCCGGTGGACGCCGCCGAGGGTTCGGAGGGTGCCGAAGCCGCCGAGCTGGCAGCCAAGCGCGACGCCATGACCGATGCCGAGCTGGCCGACGTGGTCGAGCGCACGGCCGCGCTGCGTGCCGCGCAGGAGGCAGAGGACACACCCGAGGCCAAGGCCACGCTGCCGCGCCTGCGCGTGTCCGACATTGGCGAGGTGCGCCCCGAGCCGCCACTGGTCGTGGACACGACTGCGCCCATCCCCTGCCTGCGCCACGGCATCCCCACCAACCGCCTGGCCTACGCCATGCAGTACTTCGACCTGAGCTGCATCGCATTTGAGGACCTGCCCTACGTGACGCTGCTCTGCCGCCTACTCAAGCAGCTGCCCACGCGCGAGCATTCGGCCGAGGAACTCGACAACCTGCTTGCCGGCAAGCTGGGCTTTTTGAGCTTTACGACCGAGGTCATGACGCAACCCGACGTGGACGGCGTGCGCCCCTACCTGCTGGTGAGCGCCGGCGCCCTGTCCGAAAAGATCGACGCATTGGCGAGCCTGCCGCGCGAGGTGTGGTCGAGCACGCTGTTGCTCGATGCTGACGCCGACCGCGTTCGCGACGTGCTCACGCAGATTCGCATTGGGCTTGAGCAGGGATTTATCAACAACGGACACTCGGCGGCGCTCGGTCGCGCGATGAGTTACAGCTCGCCTTCGGCCGTAGTGCGCGAACAGCTTTCGGGCGTGGACTTCTATCTGTTCCTGCGCGATCTGCTCGAGCACTTTGACGAGCGACTGGACGACCTGCGCGCCAAGCTTGCCGCGCTGGCAGACCGCATCTTTGTGGCCGATGGCTGCATGGCGAGCTTCACCGGCAGCGATGAAGACTTTGACGCGTACTGGGATGCCGCGGGCAACCTGGGGCTGGGCGCGGGCGACGGCGCTGGCAGCGGCACGCTCGTGGTACCGGAGCCGCGCGACCGTCACGAGGCTTTCGTCATCCCCAGCGACATCTGCTTTGCGGCAAGCGCGTGCGACCCGCGTCGCCTGGGCATTGACGTGACGGGCGCCTGGGCGGTTGCCGCCAACGCGCTCTCCTACGACTACCTGTGGAACGAGATCCGCGTGAAGGGCGGTGCGTACGGATGCGGATTCCGCGCGGCCGGCGAGCGTCAGGCGGCGTTCTACACCTACCGCGACCCGGCGGTCGATCCTTCGATTGAGCGCGTGGCGCGCGCAGGCGAATGGCTCGGCAGCTTTGAGCCCGACGAGGCCGCCTTTGAGGGCTTCATCGTAAGCTGCGTGAGCGGCATGGACGCACCGGTTAAGCCGTACGCGCTCACCAAGCGCCGCAATACGACCTACCTTGCCGGGCTCGATCCGCACGCGCGCGAGGAGCGTCGCGCCCAGATGCTCGCCGCCACCCCCGGTGAGCTGCGCTCGCTCGGCTCCGATGTGACGCGCATCGCAGCCGCGTCGCCCACCTGCGTCTTTGGCGGCCGAGACGTCATCGGCAAGAGCAACGCCGGCTTTAACGTCATCGACCTGCTGGGCTAACGCACAAAGGTAGATTTTTGGAACATGCCTGAAAATCTACCTTTTCTTTTGCCGCAGTCTGCCGGTTTGTCTCGATCTGTAACATCTAGGCGGCAATATCGGCTCCAGATGTTACAGATCGAGACGTTTCCGAATGGCGCCGGCTCTTTGTCTCAATCTGTAACCTGTCTCTTATACACATCTGACGCTGCCGACGACTAGTCGAGTGT
>URIK01000196.1 GCA_900547855.1 uncultured Collinsella sp.
GAGATTCATGAGCGTCTCGTGGGCTCGGAGATGTGTATAAGAGACAGGGCGAAAAGAAGCGATCAAGCATGATGGCCGAATACGCAATGGCAAATGGCTTTAAAAACTCGGAAGGCTGGAACTGAATACCGGCGATGTTGAGCCAGCGCGTGGCGCCGCGGCTGCCGCTGCCCACCAAGAACACCAGAAGCAGTAGCCCTATCATGCCGATAAGGAAGATCCTGAGCACATCCTCCCCAAACCAGCTGTCCGGCAAAACGCGCACGATGGCAATCAGCGCCAGAACACCGACCACGGCAAACGCGGCCTGTCGACCCAGAAAAAACGTCGCCGAGCCATTCTCGTGCAGCGCCTCGACCGAAGACGCCGAGTACACCATCAGCAGGCCAAAGCATACCAAGGTAAACAAGCAGGCCATGAATATCAAACGGGGGCGCATGATACGGGCGGGAACGCCGGCAATATAGCGTTCGCTAAACGACTGCCCGCCGCGGCTGGAACGCGGTGTGGTGCGACGTGAGGAAGCACGGTCCGAGTCGGGCCTCCTCATACCTTGTCGGGGGCTCTCCTCTCTCACCGCAACCCCTATTCCATTTGTGATTTCGCTGTAGCGGCAAGCTGAGCCACGTAGTCCTTAAACACGCGGCCGCGCTCCTCATAGCCCGAGAACTCATCGAACGAAGAGCAGGCAGGAGAAAGTAAGATCACGTCACCACGGCTCGAAAGCGAACGGGCAACGTCCACGGCGTCGCGCAGGTCATCCGCCTGGGCGATATCCACATCGCCATCGACATCGGCCTCGTCCATAGCGGCGGTGAAGCGCTCGCGCGCATCGCCAAAGCAGACGACCGAGCGCACGTTGTCCATAACGACGCGCGCGAAGTCCGTGAGCGGCGTGCCCTTATCGTGGCCGCCGAGCAGCAAGATCACGTCGTCATCGGGAAATGCCGTCAGTGCCTTCTCGACCGCATCGGTGTTAGTCGCCTTGGAATCGTTGACGTAGCGCACGCCGTCAATCTCGCCACACGGCTCCACGCGGTGCTCGAGCGGCTGGAACGAGGCAAGACCGCGGCAGACACCATCGACATCGGCACCGACTGCCAAGGCAGCCGTGGCAGCGCACAGGGCATTGATAACATTGTGATGGCCCGAGATCTTGAGCTCGGATGTAGCGATGAGCGGGGTCTCGACACCCTTCAGACGCACGATCATCTTGCCATCGCGCACAAAGGCGGCATCCTCGCCCTCAGGCTCGTCAAAGGCAACCTTGCAGATGCGACGACCCGGCGTGTAGATGTACTCATCGAACTCGTGAATGCCGGCGTCTTCGACGTCGACAACCACCAGATCGTCATCGACCATATTGTCAAACAGTTTGATCTTGGCAAGCGCATAGTTCTTATGGCTCTTATGCCAGCCCAAGTGGTCGGGAGTGATGTTGAGCAGCACCGCCACGCGGGGATGGAGCTCGGTTGTCGTAGCAATCTGATAGCTCGAGAGCTCAGCCACAAACCACTCGTTGCGGGCTCGGCCGTCAATCTCGTTGACCGGCGGCTCGCCGATGTTGCCGACAGCAACGCTGGCCTCGCCGGCAGCCTTAAGCAGAAAATCAGTCAGCGACGTGGTGGTCGTCTTGCCGTTGGTGCCCGTGATGGCAATCCAGTTATCGGGCGACAGGCGATAGGCAAACTCGGGCTCACCCATAATCTGGGCGGCATGCTCGCGCCCGGCCTTAAAGAAGCCCGAGAACTCCGAGATGCCCGGGCACGTCACGCATACGTCATAGGCGCCCTCGACCTGTTCGGTCCCATAGACAAACGACGCACTAGCAGCCTCGAGCGCACGCGTGGCGTCATTGGGCTCAGAGGTGCCGCCGCCATACACGGTAACGGCGCTTACGCGCTCGGGATGTGCCAGCGCCCAGCGGGCGACATCGAGACCGGATTTGCCCTGACCCAAAACGAGCAGGCAAAAGACATCAGCAAGAGGCATGAAAGACCACTATCCCAACTGGAAGAACAGGGCAAGGCCAACGGCACCAAAGGCCGCAGCGATAATCCAAAAACGGATGACGACCTTGGTCTCGGCCCAGCCCTTCTTTTCGAAATGATGATGGATGGGCGCCATAAGGAAGACGCGCTTGTGCGTAAAGTGGAAGTAGACAACCTGAATCATGACCGACAGGGTCTCAACGATAAACAGGCCGCCGATGATGAGGGAGACGACCTCGGTGTTGGTCATGATGGACGTGCAGGCAAACGCGGCGCCCAGGGCAAGCGAGCCGGTATCGCCCATAAAGATGCTCGCCGGATAGCAGTTGAACCACAGAAAGCCCAAGCAGGCACCGGCACACGCGGTGCAGAAGATGGACAGGTTCACGTCTCCGTGCAAAAACGCCATCGCAGCCATGGCGAGCATGGCAATCATGGAGGTGCCGCCAGCAAGACCGTCAAGGCCATCGGTCAGGTTCACGGCATTAGAAAGACCGGCGATCATCAGCCAGCAAAAGACAATGTAGAGCCACGGGAACGAAAGGCCGCAGATGGTGGTCGAAAGCACGCCAAGGTCAATCGTCAGGCCGCCGGGAAAACGAATCTCGGGAGCGACGCCGCACCAGTTAACGGCAAGTACCGTAAAGGTGACACAGATAATGGTTAGGCCGATCATCTTGGCATGAGGCGTCAGACCTGTCTCTTATACACATCTCCGAGCCCACGAGACGCTCATGAATATCGTA
>URIK01000197.1 GCA_900547855.1 uncultured Collinsella sp.
AGCCGATAATGGAGTTGGGGGCCGTAGCGTACATGCGGGCGGCCTTGCGAATATCGTCGGGGCTGCAGCCGCAGATGTCGGCGACCGACTCCGGCGTGTAGTTCTTGATGGTCTCCCACCACTCGTCAAAGCCGTTCGTGTGCTCGGCGACGAATTCCTTGTCGCAGAGGCCATCGTTGACCAAGCAGTTGGCAAAGGCGTTGAGGAACGCGACGTTGCAACCGTTCTTGATCGGAAGGTAGAGATCGGCGATACGCGCGGTTTCGATATGGCGCGGGTCGGCGACGATGATCTTGCAACCCTTTTCTTTGGCTCGCACGATACGCCTTGCGACGATGGGGTGCGAATCGGCAGGGTTATAGCCGAAGAGGAAAATGCAGCCCGCATCCTCCATACCGGGGATGGAGCATGACATGCAACCTGAACCAACCGTGTCCATCAGACCGAGGACAGTAGGGCCGTGTCAAGTACGGGCGCAGTTGTCCACGCTGTGGGTGCCGATGCACGCACGCGTAAACTTCTGCATAACGTAGTTCGCCTCATTGCCGCCGCCTCGCGAAGAGCCGGTGGTCATGACAGCGTTAGGACCATATTCGTCAATTATGGCCTGCATCTTAGATGCGGTGAAATCCAGTGCCTCGTCCCAGCTTACGCGCTCAAGATCCGCGCCCTTAGTGCGGCGGATCATCGGGTGCAGTACGCGAGGAGTCAAGATCTTGGTGTCGTTGATGAAGTCGTAGCCGCTCATGCCCTTAAGGCACAGCTCGCTCTGGTTGGTGATGCCGTTGAGCGGTTCGGTACCCACGACCTGGCCGTTTTGGACCAAGAGGTTAAACTGGCAACCGGCGCCGCAGTACGGGCAAATCACTTTATGCTTCTCCATGACACCCTCCTTCCTTTCTCTGCTACCGAATACTCGGTACTTATTTGACAATCATTGGGCCTGTCGCCCCAACGCTTACGCCTCGTTTTCGATGGTGGCGCGGGCACGCTCGGCAGTCAGTTCTGCCAGGCGATCCTCGTCTACCAGGGTGAGGCCCTTGGTCGGGCACGCCTCGGCACACGCCGGACCGCCGGGACGGTCCACGCACAGGTCGCACTTGAGCACGAAGCTCTTAGTCTGCGAACCCACTCGCACGTCACCCATCAAGACGGGGACCTGCGTGGTCGCCACGCTCACGGCGCCAAAGGGGCATGCCATGACGCAGCTCTTGCAGCCGATGCAGTTGTCCTCGTTGACGCCGATGCGATGGTTCTTTGGATCAAAGAACAAGGCGCCCGTAGGACAGGCCTTCGCGCACGGGGCATCCTCGCAGTGATGGCAAGCCACCGGTGCGGAGATCTCGTACGTACGCGTCACGCGCAGGCGCGGCGCGGCGATGTTGCCGGGAATATCGTGTGCCTCGATGCACGCCGCCATACAGGTTTGACACCCAATGCAGCGTGAAGAATCAGCCACGACTCGTTTATTGCCCATGTTGTTCACTCCCTCCTGAATCCCATGCCGGAGAGACCCTGTCGACGTTGCCCCAAGCCGCCCGTGGCCTGGCATCGGCGTATCGAGCGCATGCGGCGAAACAGGCGCTTCGATAGAGTTCCTCCAACGATATACAGGCTAAATATACGCAGTTGCAGGTGGCAAACTTGAGCATAGGCCCTGCAATACGGGTGTATTGCAGGGGTTTTGGCAGGTTGGAATTATTCTCTAGAAGCTATAAAGGTGAGTGTATTACATGCGTACATCCAAGGGAGATTTCACGCTCGTTTATAAAGGATGTAATACGTTTGATATATATTTCGCGCTCATTTACTTGAGTGCAATAAAGCAGTGGTTATAAGATTGGCTATTATTAGCCAATGTTGTAATTGACCATTCATATTGCACGCTCATTAAGGGGGCCAGTGATGTCATCGACACAAAAACGAGCCATCCTGCAGGTGCGCATTCGCGAAGAGGACAAACAGCATACCGAGCGCCTCTACGACGCCATGGGCACATCGCTCGCCGAGGCTGTCCGTCTATTTGTCGCGCAAAGCATTTTGATGCGCAAGCTTCCCTTTCAGCCGGTCGCCGTGCGCTCAAAGGACGGCACCGCCGCCTATGGATCGCTCAAAGCATATGGGGACCCCAATCGCCGCTCCGAGGAGCGCAATGCCTGGATTGAGTACCTTGCTACAGAATGCGACGATTCGATTTTGGGTCCCGAGGAAGTAGATATCCATGAGTAGCACCATCATCGACGAGACCGTCATCCTACGCTACCTGCTTGACGACGACGAAGTTCTGTCACCGCGCGCCGCCAAGGTCATCGCCACGCGCACCGCTCGCGTCTACCCCGAGATTATCACGCGCGTCGTGGTCACACTGCGCGACGTCTATAAGGTTCCCCGCGTTGAGATTGCTACGGCCATGAGAAGGCTGCTCGATGACGTCATGGTCGACGAGCCCACCGTTGTCGCCCTCGCCGTCAAACTCTTTGGCAAGACCCATATGGACTTTACCGACTGCCTCCTCGCAGCCCGAACCGCCATCTACAACGATGATGTCGTGAGCTTTGGCAAGCCCATCATCCAAGGCATGATCGATTACCGCCACAAGCGCCAAACCGCAGTCGAAGCCCGCAGCCGCAGCACCGACGCCCGCGGCCACAGTACCGACGCCGCCATCGACAAGCTCCGCCACCACGGTCGCCACTAACCGACAGGCAACGGCATCGCCCGCCCC
>URIK01000198.1 GCA_900547855.1 uncultured Collinsella sp.
TGTGTATAAGAGACAGCATCGGTGGCAAGCGGGCACTGGCCGCAGCACTTCCCGGTATCGGAGCTGCGCTGGCGGGTACCGACGTCGAAATTCTCGAGACGCGCGTCTACGGCACCAACAGTACGCGTGCCAATATCGCCAAGGTCGTGAACTCCCCTGCCTGCCAGGAGGCTGATGTTCTTATCGCCTGCGGCGGCGGAAAGGCGCTCGACACCGTCAAGACGGCGGCCATCGAGCTCAAGAAGATCGTCTTCACTGTCCCGACGATCTGTTCCAACTGCTCCGCCGCGACCGCCATTGCCGTCGTGTACAACGACGACGGCTCGCTCGAGGGCTATTCGTACCCCAACCGACCGGCGCACATCTTCATCAACCCCAAGATCATCGCCGAAGCTCCGGCGGAATACTTCTGGGCCGGCGTGGGCGATGCCCTGTCTAAGCAGCCCGAGGTCGAGTACGCCACGAGCGCCGGTAATTTGGAGCACACCGCCGGTCTTGGACTGGCACTCGCCCACACCTGCTCCGAGCCGCTGTTTACCTATGGCGTCCAGGGTCTTGAGGACGTGCGCCAGGACCTGTCGACCGAGGCCGTAAAGCAGATCGCACTCGACATCGTGGTCAACACGGGCTATGTCTCGAACCTGACCAACCAAAACGATTACTACTACAACTCGAGCGTGGCGCACGCGTTCTACAATGCGACGTGCAGCATTCCGCGCGAGGGAACCTATCTGCACGGCGAGGTCGTGAGCCTGGGCGTGCTCGTGCTGTTTGCCTATACGGGCGATACCGAGAACCTTGAGCGCTACGCCGCCTTTAACAAGCAGATGGGCCTGCCCGTTACACTTGAGCAGGTCGGACTTTCCGAGGCCGACATCCCCGCCCTGTGCGAATACGCACACGCCACCAACGAGTGGAAGCAAGGCAACCCGGAGCCCTTCACCGACGAAAAGTTCGCCGCCGCCATCAAGGCCGCCAACGCCTACGGCCACACGCTCTAGGCCTAGCCCAAAACCACCACAAGGGAGCAGTGCCCTTGTGGTGGTTTTTTATTGCTCCAGCATGCTGGGGTCGAACTCGCTAGCTGGTATAACGCGATAGCCGTGACGCAGCAACAGATCAACGAAGACGCCGTTGCCCGCGGTGAGCGTACCGCTAAAGGTACCGTCGTAGATGCGACCCGCGCCGCACGAGGGACTGCGGTCCTGCAAGACGCACGCAGCAATCTCGGACGGGCCGCCCGCCTGCTCGCACATATCGAGCGCACGTTGAGCGCCCAGGCGAAACTCGCGATCGACCGAGGCACCCTCGCAGGTACGGACCTCGCCGTTCACAATCTCGGACGGCCTGCGCGGCGTGGGCAGGCCGCCAAAGACCTCAGGGCACACCAAGAGGACCTCGGTCCCCGTACGCTCGCAGGCCTCGACCAACTCGCGATGATAGTTGTCGAGCCCGTTATACTTGCAGCTCTCGCCCATCAAGCAGGCACTCACCACGATCTTCATTTCCATCCCCCTCAAGCAAAACGCCCCATTTGAGAAAGCTGCTCAAATGGGGCGTCGGCGTTTACTGGCTCGGCCGCGGCTTTACTGCTGCTTGGGCATCAGCGGATTCTCGCGCGTGAGGAGGTTCATGAACTCCTCGCCCGTGATCGTCTCCTTCTTGTACAGATAACGAGCCAGCTCGTGGAGCTTGAACTTGTTTTCCTTGAGGATCTGCAGGGCGCGGTCGTGCGCATCCTCAATCAACTTGGCGACAATTGCGTCCACACGCTCGGCCGTACCGGGGGCGCAGGTGAGCGACGTGTCCTGGTTAAGGTACGCATTCTGAACGGTACCGAGCGCCATCATGCCAAACTCGTCGGACATACCAAAGCGCGTCACCATGTTACGGGCGAGCTTGGTGGCCTGCTCGATATCGTTGGCGGCGCCGGTCGTCATCTCACCAAAGATGAGCTCCTCGGCTGCACGGCCACCGCAATAGACGGCGAGCTTGTCCAGGACCTCCTGACGTGTGGTCAGGAAGCGCTCATCCTCCTCGACCTGCATGGTGTAGCCCAGAGCACCGCTCGTGCGCGGCACGATGGTGATCTTCGTGACCGGCGCAGAGCCCTTCTGGCGAGCGGCAACGATGGCATGACCGATCTCGTGGTAAGAAACGACCTGCTTCTCGTGGTCGGACAACACCGTGGACTTACGCTGTTGGCCGGCGATGACGACCTCCACCGACTCCTCAAAATCGTCCTGCGTGGCGCGCTTGCGACCCTCGCGGACGGCACGCAGTGCGCCCTCGTTGATGATGTTGGCCAGGTCGGCGCCCGAGGCACCGGGCGTGGCGCGGGCAATCGCGGTCAGGTCGATCGGCGGCTGTGTCTTCACGCTCTTGGCATGCAGCTCAAGAATGTTCTTACGGCCGGTCAGGTCGGGCAGCTCAACGGGGATGCGGCGATCAAAACGACCGGGGCGCAGCAGAGCGGGATCGAGGCTGTCGGGACGGTTGGTGGCAGCGAGGACGACGATACCCTTGTGGTTATCGAAACCGTCCATCTCGGTCAGCAGCTGGTTGAGCGTCTGCTCGCGCTCGTCGTTGCCGCTAAAGCCGCCGCCATCGCGCTTCTTGCCGATGGTATCAATCTCATCGATAAAGACGATGCACGGGGCCTTTTCCTTGGCCTGCTTAAACAGGTCG
>URIK01000199.1 GCA_900547855.1 uncultured Collinsella sp.
ATACGAGATTCATGAGCGTCTCGTGGGCTCGGAGATGTGTATAAGAGACAGACGGCGACGATGATGCCGATGAGCAGCGAGCCGGGGACGTTGCGGCAGGCGAGGGCGACTGTCACCAGGATGGAGATGATGCCGACGATGAAGGTGGGGGAGGTGATGTCGCCCAGACCGACGAGTGTACCGGCGCCAGCGGTGATAATGCCGGCATCGCATAGGCCAATCATGGCGATGAACAGGCCCAGGCCCACCGAGATAGCGTGGCGCAGAACCACGGGGATGGCGTCCATGATGGCCTCGCGCAGGCCACAAAGCACGAGCAGCAAGATGACGACGCCCTCAAGGAAGATGACGCTCATGGCCACGTGCCAGTCACCGCCGCAGACGGTGGTGGTGATTCCGGCGATCATCGCGTTGACGCCTAAGCCCGACGCGCAGGCGAGCGGGCGGTTGGCGAAGATGCCCATGCAGATGGTCATGATGCCGGCGCCCAGGCAGGTGGCGCAGGCGAGCGCTCCCGCATCGATGCCAGCGCCCGAGAGCACCGCGGGGTTGACGGCGATGATGTAGGCCATCGCCAGGAATGTTGTCAGTCCAGCGCGGAGTTCGGTCCCGATTGTGGACTTGCGCTCGCTGACGTGAAATAGTTCGTCCATGCATACCCTTTCCTTGTTCGGCCCCGAGTTTAGGCCGATTGACACGAACTCACCCACTATATCGCCTTTGTGAAGTTGGTGTTCCTCACATGTTGATGTTCGGCGGCTTGTAACGGACGGGCGGTATTTTTCGCATGAAAATGTGTGGGTACCGTATACTTAAGCGGTTACAACGACCCCTATGGAGGAACGTATGATTAAAGAGCTTTGCCACGACGAGGCTATCCTGTCCCAGCGTTGCGAGGTTGCGACCGTCGAGGACGAGTCGGTTGCTCAGGACCTGATCGATACCATCAAGTCACTCGACGATGCCGGTTGCTTGGCCGCCAACCAGATTGGCGTTACCAAGAAGGTCTGCGTCTATCTGGACGACGCCGGCGAGCCCCACGTGCTCTATAACCCCCGTCTGGTGTTTGGCCTGGGAGCCAGCAAGATGGAGGAGAGCTGCCTGACGCACGAGGAGGTCACCAAGTCCACGCGCTACATCAAGTGCAAGGTCGCTTATGACGTGATCGTCGACGGCAAGATGCGCGAGCGCAAGCAGGACTTTGTGGGCTTCGAGGCGCAGATGATTCAACACATGATTGACCACTGTCTAGGAAAGTTGGTCTAAGGGGACCAAAGCACCGCACTTCGTCTCTTTTGGTCCGGACGTGACATTGTTGTCATGTCCGGGCTTTTGTGTTTAGCGCCTTTTTGTTTGGTGACAATAACCTTAGCAGGAACGTAAAGCTAGGAGGCGCTATGTGTACGAGCATTCGATTTACCGATAATTCTGGTCACATGTATCTAGGCCGCAACCTCGACTGGAGCTTTGACTACGGCCAACAGGTTCGCGTGATGCCGCGCGGGTTTCACGTTCCGTATTCGTTTATCGACGACGCGACAGCGGCACACGCGGTGATCGGTATGTGCATCGATTACAAGAACTATCCCATGTTCTTCGATTGCGGTAACGATGCGGGTCTGGCTGTGGCGGGGCTAAACTTTCCCGGCTATGCCGAGTATGCCGAGGGTCCGGTTGATGGAAAGACCAATATCGCGGCCTATGAGTTCCCCCTATGGGTGGCAGCGACGTTCTCGACGGTCGATGAGGTCGAGGCCGCGCTGCGCGACACGGTGATTGTCGCCAAATCTGCCGGAGAGGGGCTGGGCGTGTCGCTGCTCCATTGGATTATCGGCGACAGCCAGCGCAGCATCGTGGTCGAGATGATGGCTGACGGCCTGCATGTATACGACGATCCGGTCGACACCCTTGCCAACCAGCCGACCTTCCCGTGGCACATGGAAAACCTGCGCACCTATATCACCGCCACAAGCGATTTTCCGCAGACGGCGACATGGCGTGGCGCCGAGCTCAAGCCCTATGGAGCCGGTGCCGGCATGCGTGGCATTCCGGGCGATTGCTATTCGCCGAGCCGTTTTGTAAAGGCGGCGTACCTCAATGCCAATTACCCGCAAAAGGAGAGCGAGACCGAAAACGTCGTTCGCATGTTCCGCTCGCTCGAGGGCGTGGTGATGATTGAGGGGGCGTCCAGGATGGGCGATGGCAAGTTCGAGAAGACTATCTACACCGGATGCTTTAGCGCGCGCACGGGCAATTATTACTACGCGATGTATGGGGATCCGTCGATTCGCTACGTGAGCCTGATGGATGCCGAGGGCGCGAGCCCCGATAGGCTCGTGGTTCCCGAGCCGCGTCGTTCGTAGCTCACTGGTCCGTTGCGACATAAAACGGCCTCGCACCTCTTATGAGATGCGAGGCCGTTGTCGTCAATGGCTGGTGGCGTGTTAGAAGTTGGCGTCGTTGAACTGGGTGCTCTCGAGTCCGTCGAGTTGCTGTTCGGGCGTATCGGCGACGCTCTCGAGCCTGTCTCTTATACACATCTGACGCTGC
>URIK01000200.1 GCA_900547855.1 uncultured Collinsella sp.
GATGGAGTTGATGACCGAAAGGCCGTCGGCTCCCGCGGCCTCGAGAGCCTTGGCAATCTCGACGACGTTGACCGGCGCCATCTTTACGAACAGCGGCTTATCGGTCACCTTGCGGCAGGCAGCCATAACGGAAGAGGCACCCTCGGGCGTGGAGCCCATGGCGGCACCGCCGGCGGCGATATTAGGGCAGCTCACGTTGATCTCGTAGCCGGCAGCCCAAGGGCACAGCTCAACATACATCTCGAGTGCGCGGACAAACTCGTCAACGGAGTGGCCGGCAACCTGACAGATGACCTGGCAGCCGTCCTTGGACAGCTGTTCGAGCCACGGACCGGACTCGCGGGCAAAGGCGGCCACGCCGGGGTTCTGAAGGCCCACGGAGTTGATCATACCGCCGGGAATCTCGGCCATGCGGGGCGCGGGGTTGCCGGGCCAGGGCTCGGCAGCGCAACCCTTGGTGGTGATGGCGCCCAGCTGGGAAACATCAAAGAAGTTCTGGAACTGCCAACCGTAGCCAAAGGTACCGGCTGCGGTGTTGATGGGGTTCTGCATCTTGACGCCGCCGAAATCGACGGCCATGTTCACGGTACCCACTAGAAGACCACCACCTTGGAAGCATCGAACACGGGGCCGCACATGCAGGCGCCCTTCATACCGTCGACCGTCTCGACATTGCAGGTGTTGCAGGCGCCAAAGCCACAGCTCATCATGCGCTCAAGCGACACCTCGCAGTACGCACCGGCCTCGGCGGCAGCGGCGGCGACTTTCTTCATCATGACGGCGGGGCCGCAGCTGGCGACGTAGTCGTAGCCGCCCTCGCCGAGCAGCTCGGCTGCCGGGTCGGTGCAAAAACCGTGCGTGCCCAGCGTGCCATCGTCGGTGCACACGTTAACCGTGGCGCCCAGCGCGCGGAACTCGTCGACACCCACGGCCTTGGAAGCGGTGCCAAAGCCCAGGCACACGTCGACATCCACGCCCTGCTCGGCAAGCTTGCCGGCGAGGCAGAGCACGGGCGGAACGCCGATGCCGCCCGCCACGAGCAGCGCCTTCCTGGTGCCCTCGGGAACAAGCCAGCCGCGGCCGCCAGGGCCCAACAGGTTGGACTTGGAGCCGGGGGCCATCTGCGACAGACGACGGGTGTCATCACCCACGACGGCGTACCACAGCTCGACAGTGCCGGCCTCGGCGTCGGCGCGATAGAAGCTCAGGGGCACGCGAAGCAGCGAGGAAGCATCGCCGGGCACGGCAATGTTCACAAACTGGCCGGGCTTGAGCGCACTTGCAAGCTTGGGGGCCGAGATGACGAGCGAGAAGATGCCGTCGGCGATCTCCCGGTTCGAGACGACCTCGAAGTCGTGCATGCGTGCAGTGGAAGGTGTGGGCATAGACGCTCCAATCCCCCATGCGGTTGCATGGTCCAAACGAATAGAAAGCGCGGCACCGCAAGGGCACCGCGCACAAAAGCGATAAGGCTATGCTAGCAGATGCAGCCGTCGGCAAGCGTCTGCTTACCGCCGACAAACACATCGGTGGCACGACCGGTGAGCGTGCGGCCGGCAAAACCGGAGTTCTCGGCGCGCGACTCGTAACCGTCCTCGCCGACCGTCCAGGTGGCAGAAGGGTCGAACACGGTCAGGTCGGCAACGGAGCCCGCCTTGACCTGAACCTGGTCGAGGCCCAGGATCTCACGCGGCTTGATGGCCATGAGCTCGACCATACGGCCCATGCTCATCTTGCCCGTGTTGACCAGCTCGGTGAGTACGAGCGACAGCGAGGTCTCGAGGCCGATCATACCAAAGGGCGCAAGCTCGAACTCACGGGCCTTCTCCCACGGGGTGTGAGGAGCGTGATCGGTGACGATAACGTCGACGGTGCCGCCGATGACGCCCTGACGGATGGCCTCGGCATCCTCCTCGGTACGCAGCGGCGGGTTGACCTTGAGCGAGGTGTTGTAGGTCTCGTCCAGGTCGTTCTCGGTCAGGAACATGTGGTGCGGGGTGGCCTCGCAGGTAACCTGAACGCCAGCGGCCTTACCGGCACGCACGATCTCCAGGCCATGGGCGGTGGAGATGTGCTGGATGTGCAGCTTGGCACCAGTCAGCTTGGCGATCTCGATGTCGCGGGCGATCTGGAGCTCCTCGCCGGCAGCCGGCCAACCCTCGAGAGCCAGACGGGTCGAAACCTTGCCCTCGTTGATCTGGCCGTGGCCGACCAGGTCCTCGTCCTGGCAGTGGCTCATAAAAACCTTGCCGAACATCTTGCCGTAGTCCATGCAGCGACGGAGCATGCCCGCGCCCTGCACGCCACGACCGTCGTCGGTGAAGGCGACGGCGCCGTGGGCAACCATATCGCCCATCTCGGACATGGCCTCGCCCTTAAGACCGCGGGTCATGGCGCCCGACGGATAGACGCGGCAGTGACCGACCTCGGCAGCACGGGACTTGACGAACTCCACGACAGTGCCGTTACTGTCTCTTATACACATCTGACGCTGCCGACGACTAGTCGAGTG
>URIK01000201.1 GCA_900547855.1 uncultured Collinsella sp.
GCGCAAAGGGCTGGGGCGGGTGGGCATTACCCTTGGTGGTGGGCCCTGCGTGGGGTCACACCCCAAGGGTAATGCTCCGCCTGACCGCTTTCAAGCTCGTTGTGGGTCGAATTTGGGTCGAATTATTCCGCGTACTTTTCTTTCGTAAATCTATGAAAACATCAAATGACCTGGAGTTATATTGACTTCAATTTGGGTCGAAATGTCTGAATGAAACAACGTCGTAGCGACTCCATAACCCGAAGGTCGGTGGTTCAAATCCGCCCCCCCCGCGACCATGAAACTTCAGGTCGGAAGCATAAAAGCTCCCGACCTTTTTCTTTGTCTAGGGGTTTCGGCATCTCTCGTTCTTTGGGTACCTCGAGGCGGGCAATCAGATAGATGCTTACGAGTATCATAGGGTCTTTTTACGTCGCGGTCGTGTCTCGTACTGGTGCGCCGCTCTTTGTGGGACGTGTCACTTTGCCATAGGTTGTCCGGCGGCGGGGCGCAGGTCGTTCCCCGTGGCGTCGCTCCTTTCGACGCTACGCTGCCTGGCTACTCGTTCCACTGGTGCTTTTTCATGTCGACGCAGCCGTTGTCTCGGAAGGCGACTCCTTCCTCCGTCAGTAGTGCTCGCTGGTCGGGGAAGTTTGGCGCGAGGCGTCCCGCGTGGTTGACGACGCGGTGGCAGGGATAATCGCCGTAGCGATCCGCCTCGCTCAGCACCGCTCCGACCAGGCGAGAGTTTTTCTCCCTGCCGATGAGGCGCGCTATCTGACCGTACGAGGCGACGCATCCCGCCGGAATCTCTGCCACGACGGAGAGAATCTCATAAACCAAATCTTCGTCCAGGACTTTTCCCATCGTATCGCTCCCGTGTTCGCTTTTGCCTTCGGGGGCGCGGCGCCGATCACCCGTGCTGCGATTTTCGCAGCTCCCCTTACCGAAGCATCGAGGGAAAGCGCGTGCGTGTCAAGGTTGTCTGGTCCAGTTGCTGGCTCGATGCCTCGAGATGTTCGCCTCAAGTGCGACCTGCCCCTATTGGAAAAGGATGCCGAAGATGTATTTGGTGATGGCGGAGCGGCGGATGACCCCCACGAGTTTGCCCTCGTCATCAACCACAGGAAGCTTCTTGAACTTCTTCTTCGCCAGCAGCGCGGCGACGCGGGCGATGCTCTGCTCGGGACGGGCACACACTACCTGGCGCGTCGCGAAATCCATGACGCAGCGATCCTTCAGGTCTTCGATGCGCTGCTCAAGGCTCTGATCGTCGAAGTACAGCATGGACGCGTCGCCGCCCGTGAAGATGGTGTGAGCGCGATGCTGCGCGATGGCTCCCATGACATCGCCGTCGGAGATGAACCCGACCACCTGGTTGCGCTCATCGATTACGGGCATGCTGCTCACCTCGTTTTCGGCGAGCATGCGCACCACGTCGGAAATCGTGCAATCCTGCGTGCAGGTGAACGGCTCTTCAATCATGATGCTCGAAACGGGCGTCCCCTCGAGCTCGACCGGGATGCGCTCGGACAGAATCTCGGACATCGCTTATGCCTCCTTCGTTTTCGGTGCGGTTTTCTTGGTGCGCACGCTGAATATGGCGCAGATAAGGGAAACGAGGCCGATTGCCGCGCACACCTTGTAAGCGACGCCCGCGCCCACGGCGGTGGCTACTTGGATGCTCGCATCGACGCCGGCCGACGCGGTGACGCTTGTCATGACCGTGATGATGAGCGCCGTGCACAAACCGCCGGCGACCTGGCGGCCGGTGTTCGCGATGGCGTTGCCGTGGGCGATCATGTCATTTTTCAAGGCATTGACACCCCATGTGTTCACCGGCATGTTCGCGAGCGACTGGCCGGCGGACTGCAGCATGCAGAACAGCGCAACCACCAAGATGGGCGTGTTTACCGTCGAAAGCGAGAGCAGGAACAGGGCGCCGGTCATGAGGGCCAGGCCGACGATCGAGATGGCACGCGGACCGAACTTGTCGAACACCACGCCGGAGATAGGGCTGATGATGATGCCCACCGCCGCGGCGGGAAGCATGGCCATGCCGGTTTCGAAGGCCGAAGCGCCAAGCGAGGTTTGCAGCAGCAACGGCAACAGCGTGTTGGTGACCAGGCATGCGGCGTTGATGAGCGTGACGATGATGGCGGCCACGCGGAACTCGCGCGTCTTGAGCGTGCCCAGTTGAAGCAGCGGGTCCTCGATTTTGCCCTGGCGTACGACGAACAGCACCAAGCACACGACACCCGCGACGATCGAGCCGAGCACCACGGGGTTGCCCCAACCCATCGACGAGGCGCTCGAGAACCCGTAGAGAAGTCCGCCGAAGGCGATGGTGGAGAGGACGACCGAGGGCAGGTCGAGCTTGGGGTTCTTCAGCTCGCCCACATTTTTCAGCATGAACACGCCCAGCACCAGCACGAGAATTGCGAGGGGGACGATGGCGCCGATCATGGTGCGCCAGCCGTACGTGTCGATCACCGCGCCGCCTCCGACGGGGCCGACCGC
>URIK01000202.1 GCA_900547855.1 uncultured Collinsella sp.
GCGCCGCAGGCTTACCGTACTCGCAAGCGACGAGGCCACTCAAGACACTCCCCTGCGCTATTTCCTGCGCTGGGCGGGGCAAGTCCAAGGCGTTGGTTTTCGCTTTACCAACACCAACCTCGCACAGGCACGCGCACTCACCGGCTGGGTGCGTAACATGGAAGACGGCTCAGTCGAGATGGAGATACAGGGAGATCCGGCAAACGTCCTATCTCATCTCGAGGCGCTTCATGCCTCCTACGAGCGCATGGGAACGCGTTTTCGCCTCGTAGACGCCCAGGCCCGAGCCCCACTTGCCAATGAAGACGGTTTCAGTCCTCATTATTAGTATTGTGTGCTAAATACGGTATCATTTACCTACGACCGTTAATAGAAAAGAGGCGAGGCGCATGGCGGTGCAAAGAAGGAATACCAGGCAGCGAAAGCTGGTTCTTGACGCTGTGCGCCAAAGCTATAACCATCCCACCGCCGACGAAATCTACAATGTCGTACGCGAACAGGATGACAAGATCAGCCGCGGCACGGTCTACCGCAACCTCAATCTCTTAGCCGACGCCGGTGAGATTCTCTCTATTAAGACGCCGGGCGGCAGCCGCTTCGATCGCACCATCGAGCCGCACGCACATATCATCTGCACCTCGTGCAGCCGCGTCATCGACGTGCCGCTCCCCTTCGATGCCCAGCTCGACGCCAGGGCATCCGAACAAATCGGATGGAGCGTCAGCTCGCACTACACCATCTTTGAGGGACTCTGCCCCGACTGCCGGTAGCCTTTGGGGCATGCCTGCAAATCTACTTTCCCATCCGTTACAGCAAACAGTACATTTCTAGGCATGTCCCGAAAACCTACTCGGCGAGCAGGCGGCGCAGTTCTTCTTCGACCGTGTGCACGTAACGGACGCGATCGTTGATACCGCGCATGGTGGGGTTGCAGCTCTCCATCAGATAGGGATGGCCCACGACGTTGAGCATGTCGCGATCGTTCTCATTGTCGCCAAATGCCATCATCTCATCGGGCGAAATCCCCAGGACACGACCGTAATCGGCAAGCGCGGAGCCCTTGCCCGAACCGAAACCGATAAGGTCCGTCCATGCGGTTCCTGACGTCATCACATTGACACGGTCGCCAAAGAGGCGCTCGAAATACTCCCGGGCCGCCGGATAATCCACCTCGGGCGTCTGGAAGCCAATCTTAATGACATCCTCGTCGATGTCCTCGGGACGGTCGACCACCGCCACATCGCAGTGGACCACATAGCGCAAATGGTCGACGAACGCATCGTTGCCGCTCATGGTGTAGATGTGCCCCTCACACGAAAGGGTCATGTCGGTATGGGGATACGCAACCACGGTATTCGCGATAACCATAGCAAGGCTACGCTCCATGGAACGCTTGACGACGGCACGCCCCTCGCTCATCACCAGGGTTCCGTTTTCGCATACATAGGCGAGCTCATCGGCCACCGGGGCAAACAGGTAGCGCAAGCTCGCATATTGACGGCCACTCGCCGGCATAAACACGATACCACGACGATGCAGCTCATCGATAAGCTCAAAGGCCTCGGAACGCAGCTCGCGCTCCCCCGGATGCAGCAACGTGCCGTCCAAATCGCATGCAATCAGTTTGATTCCCTCAAGACCCATATGCTTCCCCCAAAGCCTCATATCAACAGCAAGACGGACCTTGATCGGTCGCCCCTCAAAGCCCGTCTTGCGCATACGCGCGCTTAGCCGCGCGCCTTTTTTACGATGGTAAAGTCGGGAGCCATGCTCACGACGACCTCCGCCGCACTCGACGCAAAGCGCCGGTCCGCATCGAGTTCACGGGTAACCAGCGAGAGCCGAACACCCTCGACACCCCGGAGCATGCGGCCCAAAACAGGCTGCACCGGCGTATACATGCGCACAGTATGCTCGTCCGAGTCGCCCCGGAAGAGCGGCGCATGCATGTTGCCGATCTCCCAGCACGAATGCGCGAGCGCAATCGGGTCCATGCGGTCAACTTCGACCAAATAAACCTCGGCGCTGCGCAAGCGCACGACAACCGCCACGGGCACCATGCCCGAACGGTCAATGGCGAGCACGTCGCCGTCGGCAAGACGACCGCCGTCGGCAGTATCCAGCCGAACATCGACCGTGCGCCCCAGCTCCGTCACGCCCACAAACGCGTATACATCAGCCTGGTCCCAATCGAGCAGTAGCTCGTCAACTTCAAAGACGCCGCCCAACTTCCGGCGAAGCAGGAGTTCATAGGACGGATCGTTGAGATTTCCCAAGCATGTCGTCGAAACCAAGCGTTCAGGCATACTCTAACCCTCGACCTCGACGAGCTCGATATCAAAGTTGAGGTCCTTACCGGCCAGCTCGTGGTTGGCGTCGAGCGTCACGGCCTCGGGCGTTACATCGATGACCACGGCGGGGGCGGGCATACCGCTCGGCGTGGACAGGAA
>URIK01000203.1 GCA_900547855.1 uncultured Collinsella sp.
ACCGAGATCTACACTCGACTAGTCTTCGGCAGCGTCAGATGTGTATAAGAGACAGGTGTAGATGGCCGGGTTGAACACCGCGTCCAGGTACACGTCCATCAGGTTGTACAGATCCTGCTCGTTGGTGGTGGCAACGGGGTAGATGGTCTTGTCGGGGTAGGTCATGGCGTTGAGGAACGTCTGCATGGAGCTCTTGATCAGGTCGACAAACGGCTCCTTGACGGGGAACTTGGCCGATCCGCACAGCACCGAGTGCTCAAGAATATGGAACACGCCGGTGGAATCGGCCGGCGGCGTCTTAAAGCCAATGGCAAAGGCCTTGTTCTCGTCGTCGCACGCCAGGTACAGCAGGCGAGCGCCCGAGGCGGTGTGGCGCAGCACGTAGGCGTCCGAGTCGAGCTCGGGCACGGTCTCGCAGCGCTCGACGGCAAAGCCGTGGCAGGTGGTACCGGGCACCAGCAGCGCGGCAGCAGCGGCGCGCGGGTCGGTTGAGGTGGTGGGCATATGCAGCCTCCTTTGACGCCCCAGCGGGGGCGAATCGAGTCGAATCCTCGTGAGTATACCCATATGGGGCCGCGGCTCTGCGGCGAACTGAAGACGATGTGGGTGGACTAGCCTAGCTAGGTTGATAACGAATGCCGCGGGTAGCCGCTGCACCCCGCTAAAGTGAAATAACACCCCGTTTACCGAATCATTTAGGAAATATATGGACTCCTAAAAAGTTCTAATATGATATAAGATATCTATCTATAAACTGCTGATTCCTTGCAAAGGTATGGTTGATATGGTTGAAGCAAATAGCGTTGTCCCCCTGTACAAACAGATTGTCCGTGCGCTTTCTGATTCGATCGCCAACGGCACGTACCGCCCGGGAGATAAGCTCCCGACCGAGGCGGAGCTCATCGAGCAATTTGGCGTGAGCCGAATAACGGTTCGCTCCGCAATTAAAGAAATGGAAGATGCTGGGCTTGTTGAGAGGGCCCGCGGCAAGGGCACGTTCGTTTCGTCGGACACACAGATGTATGCCGCGGACGACCGTGAGAGCTTTACCCATTCGTGCCAGCTTGCGGGCAAGCAGGCGTCTACCAGGGTTCTCGCAATGGGCTGGGACTTCCCAAGCCTGCGAGACGCGAAGTTCCTGGGCGTAGACGATACCCAAAAGGTATTGCGTAGTCGTCGTCTGCGCCTTGTGGATGACAAGCCCACGATGCTGGAAACCAATAGCTATTCCGCTGCGCTTTCTTTTTTGGAGCATGAGTCCCTCGAGGATTCGCTGATGGCGGTACTCGATCGCCAGGGGATCAAGATGGGCCCCAACACGCGTACGCTCGAGGTCTGCTATGCGAGCGAGCTCGAGGCGGCATACCTTAACGTGGAGCTGGATTCTCCGCTGCTTCTGTTTGTCGACAGGCGCTATGCACCAAGCGGCGAGCCGCTTTTCATCTCCCGTCAGGTGTACTGCACCGAGCGACTGAAGTTCTATTTGTAAATTAGAGATAGATTGGTCAATTTACCGACCAATTGCTACCGTTCGCGGATTTGGAAAATAGACACACCGCGTAGGGTAGATTGCTAATATACTTTGTTATGACAATATAGTACGTCTTATTGATATTGGAGAACTATGAATAAGATATTGCTAGCGAGTCATGGTTATCTCGCCCAAGGTATGAAGAGCTCTCTCGAGATCCTGATGGGCGCCAACGACCGAATCGAGTGTCTGTGCGCCTATGTCGATGACGACACGAGGGATGTCGCAGCGCTTATCGATGCTTGGATGGAGTCGAAGGACCCTGCCGACTCTTGGTTTGTCGTGACTGACATCTTTGGCGGCTCTGTAAACAACGAATTCATTCAGAGGCAGACCGCCGGATCGTTTACGTTGATCACCGGAATGAACTTGCCGCTGCTGGTGGAAATGGCTACACAGCTGGACTCCCTGGATGCGGACAAGGCCAAAGCTGCGGTCGAGGGATCACGTTCGTTTATCATGCTTTGTGAGGCGGCGGACATGCTTGCCGATGTCGAAGAAGAAGAGTTCTAGTTAGTTCTGGTTCGAGCCCTAGCTAAGGGCCACGCCTGTCATTACCTTTATTACGTGCGGAGATGATTACGATGATTAAGCTTACGAGAGTTGATTACCGATTGATTCACGGCCAGGTCGCCATGTCTTGGACACATGCGCTGGATGTCGATTGCATCCTGTGTGCCAGCGACGCCGTGGCAAAAGACGACATGAGGAAGGCAGCCTTGAGGCTCGCCCGCCCCAGCGGCGTTAAACTCGTCATCAAGGATGTTGACGCTGCTATCGAGGCGCTCAACAGCGGCGTTACCGACAAGTATTCGCTGTTTATCATTGTCGAGACGATCGAGGATGCCTATCGCCTTGCTAAGGGTTGCAACTGTCTCTTATACACATCTGACGCTGCCGACGACT
>URIK01000204.1 GCA_900547855.1 uncultured Collinsella sp.
GGCAGCGTCAGATGTGTATAAGAGACAGTCTCCATCGGTTCCACCGTTTCGCTGATTGATCCCAACGGCGAGGTCATGGAAGTCACGCTCGTCGGTACCACCGAGACCAACTCGCTCGAGCACAAGATTTCCAACGAGTCTCCGGTCGGTCACGCCATCATCGGTCACGGCGAGGGCGACTCCGTCGAGGTCGTTACGCCTTCCGGCAAGACTCGCGTCTACACCATCGCCAAGATCGCACGCTAGACCACGGTCCCGCGTAAAGGTATGTTTTCGCTCCCTGGGACCGAATCCTGGGGAGCGTTTTAGTTTGAGGAGCTAACTTATGGCAGAGAACCAGAACGCCGCCGATCAGGCATCGACGCTCAACGACGAGCGCGCCACCCGCCTGGCCAAGCGTGCCGCCCTGTTCGAGGCGGGCCAGAACCCCTATCCCGAGCACTCTGAGCTTGAGGACTACGTCGCCGATATCGAGACTAAGTACGCCGATCTTGCCGATGGTGAGGACACCGAGGATGTCGTGAAGATCGCCGGCCGTGTGGTCGCCAAGCGCGGTCAGGGCAAGATCATGTTCATCGTCGTGCGCGATGCGACTGCCGAGATTCAACTGTTCTGCCGCATCAACGACATGGACGAGGCTGCCTGGAATACGCTCAAGGCCCTCGACCTGGGCGACATCCTGGGCGTGACCGGCGTGGTCGTGCGCACCCAGCGCGGCCAGCTTTCCGTTGCTCCTAAGAGCGCGACCCTGCTTGCCAAGGCCGTTCGTCCGCTGCCCGAGAAGTTCCACGGTCTTTCCGACAAGGAGACCCGCTATCGCCAGCGCTATGTCGATCTGATCGCCAACGACGACGTTCGTGAGACCTTCCGTAAGCGTTCGCAGATTCTCTCCACCTTCCGTCGCTTTATGGAGTCCGACGGCTACATGGAGGTCGAGACCCCCATCCTGCAGACCATCCAGGGTGGTGCCACGGCCAAGCCGTTCATTACCCACTTCAACGCGCTCGATCAGGAGTGCTACCTGCGTATTGCCACCGAGCTCCACCTCAAGCGCTGCATCGTCGGTGGTTTTGAGCGCGTGTTCGAGATCGGCCGCATCTTCCGTAACGAGGGCATGGACCTTACCCACAACCCCGAGTTCACCACGATGGAGGCCTACCGTGCCTTCTCCGACCTCGAGGGCATGAAGGCACTCGCCCAGGGTGTCATCAAGGCCGCTAACAAGGCCATCGGCAACCCCGAGGTCATCGAGTACCAGGGCCAGACCATCGACCTTTCTGGTGAGTGGGCCAGCCGTCCCATGACCGACATCGTCTCCGACGTGCTCGGCAAGCAGGTCACCATCGACACGCCGGTCGAGGAGCTTGCTGCCGCCGCGCGCGAGAAGGGCCTGGAGATTAAGCCCGAGTGGACCGCCGGCAAGATTATCGCCGAGATCTACGATGAGCTGGGCGAGGACACCATCGTCAACCCCACGTTCGTGTGCGATTACCCCATCGAGGTCAGCCCGCTTGCCAAGCGCTTTGAGGACGACCCGCGCCTGACGCACCGCTTTGAGCTGGTTATTGCCGGTCACGAGTACGCCAACGCGTTCTCCGAGCTCAACGACCCGGTCGACCAGGCCGAGCGCTTTGCCGCTCAGATGGCCGAGAAGGCCGGCGGTGACGACGAGGCCATGGAGTACGACGAGGACTACGTGCGCGCCCTCGAGTACGGTATGCCTCCCGCGGGCGGCATTGGCATTGGTATCGACCGCGTGGTCATGCTGCTCACCAACCAGGCTTCTATCCGCGACGTGCTGCTGTTCCCGCACATGAAGCCCGAGAAGGGTTTCCAGTCCGGTGCCGCTGCCGCCAAGGCTGCCGAGGCCGGCAACGCCGCGAGCCCGTTCGTTAAGTCGCTTAAGCCCACGCTCGATTACTCCAAGATCGCCGTTGAGCCGCTGTTTGAGGAGTTCGTCGACTTTGATACCTTCTCCAAGAGCGATTTCCGCGCTGTGAAGGTCAAGGCATGCGAGGCCGTCAAGAAGTCCAAGAAGCTGCTGAACTTTACGCTCGACGACGGCACCGGCACCGACCGCACCATCCTCTCCGGTATCCACGCTTACTATGAGCCGGAAGAACTGGTTGGAAAGATACTGATCGCCATCACCAACCTGCCCCCCCAGAGCCATGATGGGCATTGAGTCCTGTGGTATGCTGCTGTCCGCAGTATGCGAGGAGAACGGCGAAGAGAAGCTGAACCTGCTCATGGTGGACAACCATATTCCGGCAGGCGCGAAGCTGTACTAAGAGAAAAATAATGAATGCGCCAGAAGGCAGATAAGTCTTCTGGCGCATTTTTTAATAAATTGCTCTGTATACAAAAATCAACCACCGGTAGAATGACATTATTCTCCGAATCTGGTATACTTTCAGT
>URIK01000205.1 GCA_900547855.1 uncultured Collinsella sp.
ACGAGATTCATGAGCGTCTCGTGGGCTCGGAGATGTGTATAAGAGACAGTTCGTATGCAGGGCGCAAGCGACGAGCAGGTCATTGTACGCGTAAAGAGCGAGAACCTCTTTCAATATCCCACGGAGCGCATGGTCGCCAACCGCGCAACCGTGTGCCTTCGCCGCCTTGACGCCATGGTGCCCACGGACGCCGTATGCGCCGCGCGCGGCATCGACCCCAAAACCGCCGTCGAGGCTGCGTCATCCCTAACCAGGCTCATGGCATCCGGCACTCCCACGCAGGCGGACCAGGCCATCTTCTACAGCATGATCTGCCGCTACGATATCGTGCGCGAGCTCGTGCTCGTCGAGGTAGGGGAGCGTCTACAAAACTTCGATTATGCCTTTACGGCGGTTGACCTCAACGCCTTTATGACACGCTTTACCACGGAGTATCCGGACGCGGCCCGCTGGACTGAGGCTACGGTCAAGCGCATTAAGGGCTCGCTCCGCCAGACGCTCCGCCATGCTGGCCTTATCGGCGAGGGCCTGGGCCCGGAGTCCGAGCGCCTGTCACCACTCTTCCTCGATTCCGATGTCGAGCGAGCCTTGGTTCAACTGGGCGAGCAGTCGCTTATCGCGGCCCTTACCAGCAGGGCGGTGATGTAGCGTGGCTCCCGTCAAAAACGCCGTCGACCCTGTTATCACCCCGGCGACCGATCTCACCACCAATATCGGCATCCATTCCCGCAAGAGCGTCGTGGCGGCGCATGCCCGCTCCGAGCGCGCCTGTCAGGAATTTGAGCGCCGTGCGCAGCTTCTGCGCGAGTGCCTGTGCAGCGAGGACTTTTTGGCCAACAAGGGCATAGGCAATGAGATCGGCTTCCACACTTTTTGCTATGACCCCGCGCTGGAGTTTGAGGCGCGTGCATTATTTGACACCCTTTCATGCGATGCCGAGGCCGACAAGCTTCCGTGCACGCTCAAGGTCGTGAACCTTTACGACGCCGTGCTGGCAATTCTCGAAAAGCGCCGTGTCCTCAAGGCTATCCCGCGCCAAGAGGAGCGCCGCGGTACCCAGCGCGTGCTCGAGGACGTGGCCAAGTTTGCCTCGCCCGAGAAAGTTGCCGCGTACATCCTTGAGCAGACCGAGCCGTTCGCGCCCGGAGACGTCATTCTCCTCACCGGTGCAGGTGAGGTCTTCCCGTTCTTTCGCATGCACACGCTTCTCCACTGCATGCTTGCGGATTTTGATGAGGTTCCTGTGGTCGCCGCCTATCCGGGCAGTTTCAACGGCTCTTCTTTCCAGCTCTTTAACCGTCTGCCGGCCGACAACTACTACCGCGCCATCGATATCTCGTAAGCACGGCTCCCCGCAGGCAAGTCCCTGCCGCCGGTAACAACCCTTTGCCATAACGTTCCCAAACCCAAAGGAGCACCCATGGACAACACGATCATTCGCGACCTCTTTGCAAAAGACATCAACCGCTCCATCAACGGCGTGGTCAAGGTCCAGGATTCAAAAGATGGGTCCATCCGCCAAGAGCTTGACGAGTACGTGGTGACGCGCGAGTTGCAGAGGCACTTTGCCACGTTCTTCAAGGCCTACGGCGATGCCATCGATGCGCGCACCGACAAGATCGGCGTGTGGATCAGTGGTTTCTTCGGTTCCGGTAAATCGCACTTCCTCAAGATGCTGAGCTACCTGCTCGAGAATCGCCAGATCGGCGGTAAGAGCGCCATCCGCTACTTTGACGGAAAGATCGTCGACCCCATGGTCGCGGCTGCCATGGAGCGCGCCTGCTCGGTGCCCACGCAGGCCATCCTCTTTAACATCGATAGCAAGGCGGGCCAGTGGAAGCAGGGCGATACGGCTCCCACGGCGCTGCTTCGCGGCTTTGAGCGCATGTTCTACGAGGCGCGCGGCTTCTACGGCGAGGACCTCAAGCTTGCAAAGCTCGAGGACTACATCGATTCCCTGGGCAAGACCCAGGAGTTCCGCGAGGCCTTTGAGCGCGTGAACGGCGAGTCCTGGCTCCAGACCCGCGACACCTACAGCTACTTTGAGGACGACGTCGTCGAGGTGCTGCAGAGCGTGCTCGGCATGAGTGAAAAGGCCGCATGGAACTGGCTCGAGGGTTCTGAGGACGAGGTTTTGGCCCCCGATGTCTTTGCCAAAAAGGTCAAGGACTACGTAGACGCTCAGGCAGCGGCCCGCGGCGGCAACTTCCGTTTGCTCTTTATGGTCGACGAGGTGGGTCAGTTTATTACAAACGACAAGGACCCAAGCCTTATGCTGAGCCTTCAGACCATCGTCGAGGAGCTGGGTGCCGCCTGCGGTGGCCGCGTGTGGGTGATGGTCACGAGCCAGGAGGCCATCGACAACCTGCTGTCTCTTATACACATCTGACGCTGCCGACGACTAGTCGAGTGTAGATC
>URIK01000206.1 GCA_900547855.1 uncultured Collinsella sp.
CTACACTCGACTAGTCGTCGGCAGCGTCAGATGTGTATAAGAGACAGCATCGGCGAGCCGTCGGGCAGCACGGGCTTCTGGGCCTCGAGCGCATCGGCCAGGGCTGCCACGCGCTCGACGTCAGCGGGGTAGCGGCCATAATACTGCTGCGTCTTGGCGGCCATGCGCGGGAAGGTGTGCGCGTAGACCTCGCTTGCGCTCGTCGGCACGTGGGGGATTCCGCCGCAGGTAAAGCTCGCCGCCACGCCCTCGGGGAAGAGCGACAGATAGCTCAGCGTCAAAAAACCGCCGTAGCTTTGGCCGAGCGTGACCCACGGCTTGCCGCCAAAGCCCACTAGGCGCAGGTACTCAAAATCGCGCACGATGGAGCTGGCGAGGTGGCGCTTGAGGAAGTCAGCCTGCGAGCGTGCGGCATCGGAGCCGGCCGCCGTCGCGCGCTCGCCCAGTGCGGCAATCGTGCGCCCGTCTACACAGCTGCTGCGCCCGGTGCCGCGCTGGTCGGGAAGGACCACGCGGAAGTGCTTGACGGCCTCCTCGATCCAGCCGTCGCTTGTGGGCGACAGCGGACGCGGGCTCTCGCCGCCGGGGCCGCCCTGCAAAAACAGGAGCAGCGGCAGATCGTCGTTGATGCGGTCGGGCGCGCAAACCACGCGGTAGAAGAGCTTGATGCTCTCGGGCGCGCCGGCGATGGGTGCCGGCATAGCGCCGCGGCGCATGGTGCTGCCGACGGCCAGGAGCATCGGCTCCAGGCCGCGCCAGTCAAGGGGGACGTCGATGCTGTGGTCCTCGACATAAAGGCCGGGGACGTGGTACGAAGTGATGAGGGCCATGTGAGTCTTCCGTTCGTTGCGGTGTTTCGGGTTGACCAATTCTACCGCCGCGGGCGAGGCCATGCGCAAATCGGCTACCATGGTTGCAAACTTCTAGGAGAAAGGGCCGCCCATGTCGGTCGATATAGCCACGTATGTCCACGATCTTGCCGTTGCCGCCAAGGCAGCGTCGGCCTCGCTTGCCACGGCGAGCGATGAGCAGCGTCAGGAGGCCGTGCGCGCCATGGCCGCAGCACTGCGCAACGGTGTCGACTCCATCGTCGCCGCTAACGAGCTCGATATGTCCGCCGCGCGCGATGCGGGTACTTCGGCCGGACTGCTCGATCGCCTGCTGCTGACGCCCGAGCGTGTCGAGGGCATGGCCGCCGGCCTGGAAAAGCTCGCCGAGCTGCCCGATCCCGTGGGCCGCGTGCTCGACCACCGCGTGCTTGCAAGCGGCGTGGACCTGACCCGTGTGAGTGTGCCGCTGGGCCTGGTCGCTATGGTCTACGAGGCGCGTCCCAACGTGACGGCCGACGCCGCAGGCATCTGCATCCGTACCGGCAACGCCTGCATTCTGCGCGGCGGCTCGCTGGCCTATCACTCGTGTGCCATGATCGCCGAGCTGCTGGCCGATGCGCTCGAGCCCAAGGGTTTCCCGCGCGAGGCCGTGTCGATGATCGAGTCCACCGACCGCGAGGCCACTGGCGAGCTCATGAAGCTCCGCGGTATCGTCGACGTGCTCATTCCGCGCGGAGGTGCAGGCCTGATCCAGCGCTGCGTGCGCGAGTCGCTTGTGCCGGTGATCGAGACGGGCACGGGCAACTGCCACATCTACGTGCATGAATCCGCCGACTTTGATAAGGCGCTCAACATTATCGTTAATGCCAAGACCCAGCGCGTAGGCGTGTGCAATGCCGCCGAGTCGCTGCTGGTCGACCGTGCTGTGGCCGATGCGTTTTTGCCCGCGGTCGTGACCGTGCTGCATGACCACGGCGTGCTCATTCACGGCGACGAGGCAACCTGCGCCGCATGCGCCGATGCCGGGCTTGCCGAGGGTGATGACTACGTTGCCGCGACTGAGGAGGACTGGGGTCGCGAGTATCTGGCGCTCGAGATGAGCGTGAAGGTCGTGGCGAACGAGGACGAGGCCATCGCACACATCAACCGCTACGGCACGATGCACTCCGAGGCCATCGTTGCCGAGGACACGGATGCTTGCGAGCGCTTCCTCGATGCGGTCGATGCCTCGGCCGTGTACGCCAACGCCAGCACGCGCTTCACCGACGGCGGCGAGTTTGGCCTGGGCGCCGAGATCGGCATCTCGACCCAAAAGCTCCACGCCCGTGGCCCCTTTGCCGCCGAGGCCCTCACCACCTACAAATACAAGCTCCGCGGCACCGGCCAGGTCCGCCCCTAACGCCCGTGCAAGAAAAACCACCACAAAGGTGCCTGTCCCCTTTGTGGTGGTTTTAGGTGGCGTGGGCGGTTAGGCCTGGAAGGTATCGCGGTCGGGGGCGAAGGACTGCATGGCCG
>URIK01000207.1 GCA_900547855.1 uncultured Collinsella sp.
ATCTACACTCGACTAGTCGTCGGCAGCGTCAGATGTGTATAAGAGACAGATTGTTGGGGCAGTACGTGTCGAGCAGGGCGTGAAACCGCTGATTGTGGCTTGGCTCGAGCAAGTGGACGAGCTCGTGGGCGACAACCATGTCGAGGCACTCGACTGGGTAGGCGGCGAGCTCGCGCGCGATGCGAATGGCGCCGGTTTTGGGCGTGCAGGAACCCCAGCGCGTCTTCATGCTGCGTACGGAAACGCGGGAAACGGCGACACCCATTGCGATTTCGTATGCATGCACCATATCGCGCAGCTCCGTGGTGACCTCGGAGGCATAGAGCTGGTCGATGTGGGCTTGGAGCTCATCGGACGTTAGGTCGTCGAGGATTGCGTGCCGCTTGGCCTGTAGGCCTTCGTCCGATTCATCGGTACCCATAAAACTTGCGAAGGTGGCCTGCTTGGGTCGCGGTGCGGGTGATGCAAAGTTGTGATCGAGTGCGTCCTTTACCGTGATGGGCTTGCCCCAAAGTGCAATGATGGACGAGGGACTGAGCGGTTCTCGCACTGTCGCCTGACGTTGCTCACGCTGGGCAAGTCGGCTGATAATCCAGGCGCTGTTGCGCTTCACAAACGCTTCGATACGCTCGCGGCTGGCGCCGAGCGGTGCGCTGGCGTGGACCTCACCGCTCGATGTGACACGTAGGTTGAAGTTCTTGACGCGCTTTTTGGTAACGACGACGGGGATGGGCGTCCCATCCGGTCGGGATACGGAAATCGTAAATTGCTGCGTCAAAAGCGGTCCTTCAGATTGGGGACGGGCCGGCATGTCGACCGTTCGGTATGCCGGCCCGCTCAAGGGATGTGAAATTAATAGCGCTCAAAGAAGGCAAGCGCGTTGTCGCTGCAGAGCTTTTGCATCACGGTCTTGCCAAAGTGCTTGGAGAGCATGTTCTGGAATTCGGGCATCTTGCTGGCATCGGAGAGGAAAGCGGGCACCGTGGCACCGTCCCAGTCGCCGCCGAGCGCGATGGCGTCCTCGCCGCCCAGGTCGAGCCAGTGCTCGATATGTGCCGCCAGCTGGTCGAAGGTGACGTCTGCGGCGGTTTTGTCGGTTGCGTCGTTGGAAAGGAACTCGCTGCAGTAGTTGAGGCCGACGATGCCGCCCATGTCGCGAATGGTGCGGAACTGGTCGTCGGTGAGGTTGCGCTTGGCGCCGCAAACTGCACGGGAGTTGGAGTGGCTGGCGACGAAGGGGCGCGTGGCGTGGGCGACAACCTCGTCAAAGCACTCATCGTTGAGGTGGGAGACGTCGAGTACCATGCCGGCGTGCTCCATTTGCGTAAGTGCCTCGACGCCGGCGGCGGTAAGGCCGGCGTGGGTGTCGTGGCCGCTCGCGAGCGGTCCCTGCGCGTTCCAGCTGAGTGACGACATAAGCACGCCCAGGCTCTTGAGCACCTCGATCAGCGCGGGGTCCTCGGCAAAGAACGTGGCGTTTTCGATGGTGTGGATACAGGCGATCTTGCCGTCCTTGAGCGCGGGGCGAATGTCTGCGGCGCTGCGCACGTTGACCATGCGGTCGTGGTTGAGCATTGCCTGGCCGCTCATATGCGCCATGATTTGCGCCTGGAAGCGCGCGGCGTGGGCGGTGGGGATCTCGTCGGGGACAAACGTAGCGAAGCACTGTGCCCACGGCGTGTTGCCGATCTTTGCGAGCGAGATGGCGCAGGCGTTACCCTTGATGAGGTCGAAATCTTGCGGATGCGTTTCGTCGCCGGGGAAATAACCGTCGGTGCCGGCGGTAAAGCGCAGGTCGAGATCGAGCGTGGCCCAGCCGATTCGGTCGGCGGTGTCGCAGTGTAGGTCAAATACGGGATATGCCATGGTTCCTCCGGTTGCAGCGTTTCTTTGCAAACTGTCTTCAAATTGTATGACTAGGGTATAGTTAGCGCCATATGTTCATGGCGGCCCGTGTTGTGCGCCGCCCTTATCACGGAGGTTTCCATGTCCAACCAGGGCAAGAAGGTCAAGACTCATTATCGCGGCACGCTCGACGACGGCACGCAGTTCGATAGCTCCTACGATCGCGGCGAGCCGCTGGAGTTCACCTGCGGCGCCGGCCAGATGATCAAGGGCTTCGACGCCGCTGTTGTCGACATGCAGGTGGGTGAGAAGAAGACCGTGCACATTCCTGCTGCCGATGCCTACGGCGAGCACAATCCCGAGATGGTTCTGACCTTCCCGGCCGAACAGGTTCCCAACATCGAGCAGATTGAGAAGGGCATGAAGATCTTCCCTGTCTCTTATACACATCTCCGAGCCCACGAGA
>URIK01000208.1 GCA_900547855.1 uncultured Collinsella sp.
AGATTCATGAGCGTCTCGTGGGCTCGGAGATGTGTATAAGAGACAGGTTCTTGACGTAGCCGCTCTTGAACAGCTCGCCCACCAGTGCGATGGCCACATCGTGGGGGCCGCAGCCCGCAGGCAGCGCACCCGTCAGGTAGATGGCGACCACGCCGGGGCGGGCCACATCGTAGGTGCGGCCCAGCAGCTGCTTTGCCAGCTCGCCGCCGCCCTCGCCCACGGCCATGGTGCCCAGGGCGCCGTAGCGGGTGTGCGAGTCGGAGCCCAAGATCATCTTGCCGCAGCCGGCGAAGTTCTCACGCATAAAGGAGTGGATGACCGCAATATGGGGCGGAACGAAGATGCCGCCGTACTTCTTAGCAGCGGAAAGGCCAAAGACGTGGTCGTCCTCGTTGATGGTGCCGCCCACGGCGCACAGCGAGTTATGGCAGTTGGTGAGCACGTAGGGCAGCGGGAACTGCTCCATGCCCGAGGCACGCGCCGTTTGGATGATGCCGACAAAGGTGATGTCGTGGCTCGCCATGGCGTCGAAGCGGATCTTGAGCGCCTCGGGATCTCCGGACGTATTGTGTGCCTGGAGGATCGAATACGCGATGGTGCCACGCTTGGCATCCTCGGGCGTCTGCGTAATACCGCGCTCGGCAGCCTCGGCCGCAGGCACAACCTCGCTGCCGCCGCGCAGGTAGATGCCGTCCTCGTACAGCTTGACCATACTGTCTCCCACTCTGCCCGAAAGGCTCGGGCGCATAGCATACATTCATTCAATATCGTGCCATAGAACAGTTGCGAGTGGGTTGCGAATCTGCACGTTCACTTTATCTCGGTAAAGTAAAGGACGAGCCCCTTGCATCACTCTCCTAACAAGGAGTGTCCCAAAGTGCCGGCACAAAAGGAACGTCCCCAAGTGCCAAATGCCGCAAGAATGTCCCCTTTGACTAGTCATTTAAGAACGTCCCCAATGACTACCCTGCCGTATCCGGAGCAAGGCAACGCCGCAGGTAGAGGACGGACAGCGAGCGACGTCCAGAGCGAACAAGTTGGCATGAAAAAGGCAAGGCATAGACCTTCTGGTCATGCCTTGCCTTTTGAATGACAAATTGTCGCTCTGGACGTCGAGCAGCGTCGGCCCGTTACGCGGTTTGGTAAAACCGCGTAACTACAAATCCCCGCCGGCGCCCAGCAGCTTGCGCATGACTTGCTCGGGGTTAACTGAGCCGTCGCGCGGGGCCAGGGCGGTGATCTTCTTTTGCATCTTGTACTCGTGCAGCTCGTCCTCGAGCTGGCGTACGCGGGCGCGGAGCTTCTCGTTCTCGCGTTCGCGCTCCTCGGCACGCTCCTTCATATCGAGGATGCGCACCACGCCGGCGAGGTTGATGCCCTCGTCGGTCAGTTGGTTGATGAGCTCCAGGCGCTCGATATCGGCACGCGAATACAGACGCGTGTTGCCGCCCGAGCGCTGGGGATTCACCAAGCCTTTGGACTCGTAGACGCGCAGAGTCTGCGGGTGCATGCCGGTCAGCTCGGCCGCCACGCTGATCATGTACAGCGGTTTGTTCCTATTGTCCTCGGCCATGCTACCTGACCCCTTTCCGTCTCGTTATCGTCCATCATAAGCCCGTGGGCGCGGGCGTGCGCCGCGACCGCCCTAGTACGTCGCCTTGTAACGGTTGACCTTCTCGCGATAGTCGCGTGTGTCGGTCTCGCGCAGCTTGGTCATGGCATCGCGCTCGTCATCGGATAGGTTCGTGGGGACCTGCACCTTGATCTCGACGAGCAGCGCGCCTGTGCGGCCACGGTGCTTAACGTCGGGCGCCCCCATTTCCTTAAAGCGGAACTTCTTGCCCGTCTGGGTACCCGCGGGCACCTTCAGACGAACCGTCGCACCGCCGGGCGTCGGCACGTCCACCGTGCAGCCGAGCGCCGCCTCGTAGACCGAGACCGGTACCTCCATGGTCACGTCGGCACCTTTGCGCTTAAACAGCGGGTGCTCCTCCACATGCGTGGTCACGACCAGGTCGCCGCGCTCGCCACCCGCAACGCCATACTCGCCGCGACGCTTGTAGCGCAGCTTGCCGCCGTCGACCGCACCCGCAGGCACCGAGACCGTAATGGTCTGCTGCTCACCTGTCGAGGGAATGCGATAGGTGACCTTGTGCGTCACACCGCGAAACGCGTCCTCGGCCGTCACATCGACGGTCAGCGACAGGTCGCCGCCCTTGCGAGCACGGCTGCGGCCAGCGCCGGCACCGGCAG
>URIK01000209.1 GCA_900547855.1 uncultured Collinsella sp.
GTCAGAAGTTCAAATCTTCTAACGCCCACCAAATGTTCGCAGCTCAGAGGCTATGTCCTCTGGGCTGTTTTGTTTTGCCACCAAGCACGCCGCCAAATAAGCCACCAAATATTGATCCAAGGTCTGTACGCGATGGTCTTCGCATCCCGTAGAGGTGCCGGCAGATTGCATACGTCCTGGCCGATCGTGACCGCAACATGTTGGTCAAGCACAATCTTTTGGATTCTTTTGGCGTGAGCGGCTTGGTTTTGGTAGGATTTGTCAGCGGCTTGACTAAGGGGGTTTTATAACTGCCATGCAGGTAGCCGTGTTGGTAACGTTTTACCGACTTGCCAAGAACCCCTCATTTTTAATGCGTCTGCAAAATGACTAATTGCTTTGACCTGCTGAAACACTATATGTTGTGTTTGACCTAAAAAAAGAATACAGGATATAGATGCGTCTTTGTCGTATGATAGATGGCGGACAGAGAACGAAGACCTTAACTGCCTCTTTTGAACGTGTCCTTGAGCCGCTTGATCGGCTCCAGGGAATGTCCGCATGGAGGCTTATGGTTTATCGAGAACACAGATTGCGCGACGGCGCCGCAAGACAGGGGCAAGCCCTGCCGGGTATCGTTTGGCTCTGAAGCGCGATGAGGCTACGATGCGAAAGAGGCAAGAGGATGAAGATCATCAAGCGCAGCGGCACCGAGGTTGTCTTTGACATCGATAAGATCGTCAATGCCATTCGCGCCGCAAACTTGGAGGTCGAGGAGAGCTCTCGTCTAACCGACCGTCAGGTGGTTTATGCGGCACAAAACGTTGCCGAGGCATGTGAGAATGCCGGACACACCGTTTCGGTCGAGGAGATCCAGGATTTGGTCGAGGACGAGATCATGCGTCTCGACTGCTACGAGGTTGCCCGCCACTACATCATCTATCGTTATGTTCAGAGCCTGAAGCGCCAGAAGAACACGACCGATGACAAGATCCTGTCGTTGATTGAGTGCAATAACGAAGAGGTCAAGCAGGAGAACTCCAACAAGAACCCGACCGTCAACTCCGTTCAGCGCGACTACATGGCCGGCGAGATCTCCAAGGACCTGACTCAGCGCGTGCTGCTGCCCCAGGAGATCGTGGATGCCCATAATGAGGGCCTGATCCACTTCCACGATTCGGATTACTTTGCCCAGCACATGCACAACTGCGATTTGGTGAACCTGGAGGACATGCTCCAGAACGGCACTGTTATCTCGGGCACGCTGATCGAGAAGCCGCACAGCTTCTCGACCGCTTGCAACATCGCGACGCAGATCATCGCCCAGGTTGCTTCTTCCCAGTACGGCGGCCAGTCCATCTCGCTGACCCATCTTGCCCCCTTTGTTGAGGTGAGCCGTCAGAAGATTCGCGGCGAGGTCGCTCGCGAGCTTGAGGAGCTCGGCGTCTCGGCATCTGCCGAGAAGGTTCGCGAGGTCGTTGAGGATCGCCTACGCGATGAGATTCGTCGCGGCGTCCAGACGATTCAGTATCAGGTCGTGACCCTTATGACCACGAATGGCCAGGCGCCGTTCGTGACGGTCTTTATGTATCTTAACGAGGCCCGTACGCCTCAGGAGAAGCACGACCTTGCCATGATTGTGGAGGAGACGCTTCGCCAGCGCTACGAGGGCGTTAAGAACGAGGCCGGCGTGTGGATTACCCCGGCATTCCCCAAGCTTATCTATGTACTCGAGGACGATAACGTTCACGAGAATTCCCCGTACTTCTACCTGACCCAGCTGGCTGCCAAGTGCACCGCCAAGCGCATGGTGCCCGACTACATCTCCGAGAAGAAGATGCGCGAGCTCAAGCTGTCGAAGGGCGAGAGCGCCGGCAACGGCGATTGCTACACCTGCATGGGTTGCCGCAGTTTCCTGACGCCCGATCGCTCGGGCAACGGCTTTAACAATGTTGCCAACGCGCTGAACTATGACCCGACCAAGCCTAAGTACTATGGTCGCTTTAACCAGGGTGTTGTAACCATTAACCTGCCCGATGTCGCGTTGAGCTCGCACCAGGATATGGACAAGTTCTGGAAGATCTTCGATGAGCGCCTTGAGCTGTGCCACCGGGCCCTGCTGTGCCGCCATGAGCGCCTGATGGGCACGCTTTCGGATGCCGCGCCGATCCTTTGGCAGTACGGCGCCCTGGCGCGCCTTAAGAACTGTCTCTTATACACATCTCCGAGCCCACGAGACGCTCATGAATCTC
>URIK01000210.1 GCA_900547855.1 uncultured Collinsella sp.
GCGGACATGGCTCAGTTGGTAGAGCACAACCTTGCCAAGGTTGGGGTCGCGGGTTCGAGCCCCGTTGTCCGCTCCAAACGCAACAGCCCGGCTACTACGGTAGCCGGGCTTTTTTGTATCCATCGCATGGGTTCGAACCCGAGAGGGAGCGAGCGTTTTGGGTCGTGGCTGTGGCATTGTTTGCCGCGAATGTCAGCTTTGGGCGTATTATCGTGGGCATCTCGCAAAACCTCGTTGCAAGGGAGGCTCACCCCATGGCTACAGAAAAGTCCTCTTCGCGCTCATGGATGTCCGATGCCGCGATCTATCAGATCTACCCGCGCTCGTTTAAGGATTCGACTGGTTCGGGTCTGGGCGATATCGCGGGCATTACCCAGAAGATGGACTATCTTGAGCGGCTGGGTATCGAGGCCATCTGGCTGAGCCCGTTTTACCCATCGCCTCTTGTCGATGGTGGCTATGATGTGGCGGACTACTGCGATGTCGACCCACGTCTCGGCTCGCTTGACGACTTCGATGACATGATCGCTGCGGCTCACGCGCGCGGCATCAAGGTCATCGTCGACATCGTGCCTAATCATTCATCCAACCAGCACCCCTGGTTCAAAGCCGCTCTTGCCGCCGGCCCCGGATCGCCCGAGCGCGCCCGTTATATCTTCCGCGATGGTCGCGGCGAGCACGGCGAGCTGCCTCCCACCAATTGGAATGCCAACTTTGGCGGCCCCGCCTGGACGCGTGTTGCGGACGGTCAGTGGTATCTGCACATGTTTACGCCCGAGCAGCCGGACTTTGACTGGTCATGCCCCGAGGTTCATGCGCTCTTTTGCGACGTCCTGGCGTTTTGGAGTGATCGAGGCGTCGATGGCTTTCGCATTGATGTGGCGCAAGGTCTCGCCAAGGATCTCGACCGCGATGACCTCGACCGGTGGCATCTCGCCGAGGGCGATGACATGGTTGACGACGGCACCCATCCGCTGTGGGACCGCAACGAGGTCCACGAGATCTATCGCGAATGGCGCCGCGTGTTCGACCGCTATAATCCGCCGCGCAGCGCCGTTGCCGAGGCATGGGTGCTGCCCGAGCGCCAGTATCTCTATGCGCGCGCAAGCGAGCTTGGCCAGACATTCAACTTTGAGTTTGCCAAGGCCACTTGGACCTATGATGACATGCACACTGCAATCGAGAAGGGCTTGAAGGCAGCCGTCGAATCCGATTCCGCCTCGACCTGGGTACTCTCCAATCACGACGTGCCGCGCGTGGCGACACGCTATGCCCTTCCGCAAATCAAGGCGACGCGCTACCACCAGATTGCGCTCGACTGGCTCTTACGCGACGGGTCGTCTTATTACGAGGACCGTGAACTCGGCGAGCGCCGCGCGCGGGCGGCCCTTTTGCTTGAGCTGGCGCTTCCGGGCTCGGCATACGTGTATCAGGGTGAGGAGCTCGGCCTTTTTGAGGTGGCTGATATCCCGTGGGCCGCACTCGAAGATCCCAGTGCGACCAATACGCACGGACCGAAGCGCGAGAAGGGGCGCGACGGCTGTCGCGTGCCCCTGCCGTGGGTGGCGGCGGACGATCCCGCGCAGGGCGGATCGTTTGGGTTTTCGCCGGCAGACGCCGATGCGGCGCCCCATCTGCCGCAACCTGCATGGTTTTCCGATTATGCTGCCGATAGGGAAGAGACGGACCCGACATCGATGCTTGCGCTCTATCGTGACGCCCTCTGGCTGCGGCGCAAGCTGCGCGGGTGCGCCAACGATCTTGCGTGGCTCGATCTTGACGGGCGCACCGGTCTTGCGGATGGTGCCGAGGGCGCTGAGGGCGGCGTCATCGCCTATCGCCGCGATAACGGCTGGACGTGTGTGACGAACTTCGGTGCAGCACCCGTGGAGCTGCCGGCGGGCAGGGTCTTGCTCACCTCATCACCGCTTGCAGGCGGCAGGCTCACGCAGGACAGCTCTGCCTGGATCATGCTCGGTGAGATGTAGGGGCATCTCGCTGCGAGCCTGCGTTTGCCTGCGTCTTCCGTGGTGGCTGATGCCTTCATGAGGTTCGCGAGGGCGTCGCAAAAAACTTTTCAAAAAAGTTCTTGCATTTGGATGGATCATCCCGTATATTAAATCCTCGCAGGCGGACATGGCTCAGTTGGTAGAGCACAACCTTGCCAAGGTTGGGGTCGCGGGTT
>URIK01000211.1 GCA_900547855.1 uncultured Collinsella sp.
TCGTCGGCAGCGTCAGATGTGTATAAGAGACAGCTCGATGCCTACGATGCCGCGCCCGTGGATGTCGTCGATGACCTGCCGCCGATCGACGTGCCTGATGGTGTGGGCGCTGTTCCCGTGGCTGATGGTTCGGGCGCACCGGCTGCGGCGACGCCAATGGTTCTTACCGATCTTGAGCGCAAGTCTTTGGCGGGGGAGCGCGAGCTGTTGACGATGCTTACGAGCTACCCCGACCTGTTCCGCACGTATGCCGACCGCATCTGCTCCATCGAGTGGGTTGACCCACGTCACGAGTCCATCGCATGGGCCGTTCTGGCAACGCCGCCGGGAACCGATCCTGCAGCCTGCATGGATGCGGCGCGCTCGGTGTGTCCCGAGGCGGCAACGCTTGTGAGTGCCGGGCGCATCTCGGCGACGAGCAAACACCCTACCGAGACGAACATCGTGTTTATGCTCGATACGCTCGAGCTCTACACCATCAAGCGCCGCATGCGTGCCGCACAGGCCAAGCTGCGTCAGGACCGTTCGCTCGATGGTGAGGCCCGTCGCGCGCTGACCGTGCAGGCCGCGCAGGATTCGCAGCGTCAACGCGAACTGCAAAAGTCGATCGGCGGCGTGGCGGACCCGTTCCGTTTGATCGGTCTGGAGGCCGCAGGCACCGAACAGGCCTAGATGTTGTGGTCAACCAGCGTATTCTCGCCTATATCCAGTCCTCTTTTTGGGTATAGACGTCTATGTGTGTGCTAAAGTAATGAGTCCTGTGGACTATGAAGGGAGAATCTGTGCCAAAAAAGACTGAGAGCACGGGTACTGGGCTGGAATCCTACGTTGCAAAGCTCATGGGCAACGGCTCAAACAGGACTTCGGTAACCGAGGACGAGATTCAGGTCGCCCTGAAGGATATCGATGTTTCTGACGAGCAGCTCACTGCGGTGTATTCCGCGCTGCGCAACAGCGGCATCCAGATTATCTCCGCGAGCGGTAACGACGACGCCCCCATGGACGTCGACGATGACAATACCGATTCTGATACCGACGATTTCGATGACGACGACGAGCACGATTCCGGCTCGCTCGACGATCACGAGCTCAAGATGGCCCGCCAGGCCGACGCCGAGATGGGTTCTTCCAAGAGCAAGAAGAAGCGCACCGTGCGCACGTCTCGTTCGCGTTCGCGCGTGCGCGGCATCGATGCCTCCACGGTGATGCTGACCGGCGACCCGGTCCGTATGTACCTCAAGGAGATCGGCAAGGTCGACCTGTTGACCGCCTCCGAAGAGGTCGATCTGGCCATGAAGATTGAGGCCGGTCTTGAGGCCACCGAGAAGCTCGAGGCTGCCGATGCTGGTGAGCTCGAACTCACGCGTGCCGAGATGCGTCGTCTTACGCGCATTGAGAACGTGGGCCTCGAAGCCAAACAGGCGCTCATCAGTGCAAACCTGCGTCTGGTCGTCTCCATCGCCAAGCGCTATGTTGGTCGCGGCATGCTGTTCCTGGACCTGATTCAGGAGGGCAACCTCGGTCTGATCCGCGCCGTCGAGAAGTTCGACTACCAGAAGGGCTTTAAGTTCTCCACGTACGCCACGTGGTGGATCCGTCAGGCCATCACGCGCGCTATCGCCGACCAGGCCCGTACCATCCGTATTCCCGTGCACATGGTCGAGACCATCAACAAGCTCGTCCGCGTGCAGCGTCAGCTTCTCCAGGACCTGGGTCGCGACCCGACCCCCGAGGAGATCGGTGCCGAGATGGACATGAGCGCCGACCGCGTCCGCGAGATCCAGAAGATCTCGCAGGAGCCCGTGTCGCTCGAGACCCCCATCGGCGAGGAAGAGGATTCCCAACTGGGCGACTTTATCGAGGACTCCCAGGCCATCGTTCCGCCCGATGCCGCCAGCTTCTCCATGCTGCAGGAGCAGCTCACCCAGGTGCTCGATTCGCTTGCTGATCGTGAGCGCAAGGTTATCGAGCTGCGCTTTGGCCTTGTCGACGGTCATCCCCGCACGCTCGAGGAAGTCGGCCGCGAGTTTGGCGTCACGCGCGAGCGCATCCGCCAGATCGAGTCCAAGACGATGTCGAAGCTGCGTCACCCGTCGCGCTCGCAGGTGCTGCGCGACTACCTCCACTGACGCGCTATTGCTATCCATGGGGGCCAGGAACTACCGTTCCGGGCC
>URIK01000212.1 GCA_900547855.1 uncultured Collinsella sp.
ATCTACACTCGACTAGTCGTCGGCAGCGTCAGATGTGTATAAGAGACAGTCCCATGGCCGATTACTCGGGACACGAGGACATGTGGGCCGCCGCCACCGCGATTCTGGATGAGATTGACGAGCCTGCTCCTGTTGCAGCCCCCGCTCCCGTCGCTGCCCCTCAGCCTGCTGCCCCCGCCTATGTCGGCCGTCACAGTGCTGTGTTCCCCGAGGATACTGCCCGTATCTCGCGCGAGAGCATCGAGCGGGCCGAGGCTATTGCCGCCGGCATTATGGAAAACCGTCGTCACGAGCGCGTCAATCAGATCCTCGAGGAAGAGATCGAGCGCCTGCAGTCCTCTACCGCCAAGCGTACGGGCCGTGCCTACCTGAGCGTTATCGAGGGCGGTACCGCCAGCTTCGCGCCGCTCCGCGCGGAGGCATAACTTCTGCATGGTTAAGATCAATCGAAAATGGGCGGTTGTAACCTGCCTGATGGCGCTCTTGATCTGGGGCAATTCGCTGGTTCCCGGCTCGGGGTCGGGCTCGCTGAGCCTAACGGTCATGGAAGCTATCCGCGGTTTCCTGCACGGCGTGGGACTTCCATATGAATGGGTGACCAACTTTGTTGTTCGCAAGTGCGCGCATTTTACCGAGTATATGGTGCTTGGCATCCTGGCAACGCACGCCTTTGATTTTGAGGGCCGGCGCACCTTTGACGTGCTGCTGCCCACGGCGGTGTTCCTGCTGCTGATTCCCTCGATCGACGAGACGATTCAGCTCTTTGTGCCGGAACGCGCTGGCATGATCACCGATGTGATGATCGACTGCTGTGGAGCGGCAACGGGCGTTGTGCTTCGATATCTACTACGATCGCTCATATGTGCCAAAAAGGCCGCCTAGGATGTATTGTTTGGTCCTAGGCGGCCTTTTTTATTTGAGGGCTTATATGAGGCGTGGTGGCGTCGTTCCATTGGCCGGATTTGCTGGGCGCGCCACGCCCCGTGGGTGCGTCTGTTACTGAAGCGCCTGTGCGCCCAGGGCCAGGCAGCCCATGATGCCCTGCTTGCCCTCGAGGCTGTTGTTGACGATGTAGTTATCGATGTCGTTGACCTCGGGCGTGACGATATAGCCGTTGAGCATCTCGGCGCACTTCTTGCGTGCGAGCGGCACGATGGGGGTGTGGTCGGCCACGCCGCCGCCGATGATGATCTTTTGCGGCGCGTAGCACAGCGTGTAGGTCATGAGTGCCTGTGCCAGATAGCCGGCGAGCAGGTCCATGGCCTCCGGGTCATCGGCCATGTCTCCGGCGCTCTTGCCATCCCAGCGCTTTTTAACGCCGGGGCCGGCAATGAGGCCCTCGAGGCAGTTGTCGTGGAAGGGGCAGGCGCTGTGCTCGCCAATGGTGTCGCGCGGGTCGCGCGTGACCAGGATGTGGCCAGCCTCGGGATGCATCATGCCGTGCACGAGCTTACCGCCCGAGAGCACGCCGGCGCCCACGCCGGTGCCGATGGTCAGATACACAACGTCAGTGAGGCCCTGGGCGCAACCAAAGGTGACCTCGCCCAGGCAGGCGACGTTGACGTCGGTGTCGTAGCCGCAGGGAATATTGAGCTCGTTTTGGATGGTGCCCAGCAGATCAAAGTAGCGCCATGCCGTTTTGGGCGTCTCCAGGATCTTGCCGTATTGGGGCGAGGCAGGGTTGACTGCGGTGGGGCCAAAGGCGCCGATGCCCAGCGCGGCGATGCCCTTGTTCGCAAACCACGCGTTGACGGCCTCGACGGTCTCCTGCGGGGTCGTGGTCGCGATCTGTTCGCGCTCCAGGACCGTACCGTCTGCATAGCCCGTGGCGCAGACCATCTTGGTGCCGCCGGCCTCGAGCGCTCCGATAAGCTGCTGTTCTGCCATAGTATTCCTCTCTCTGGGACGAGTTGCTCCGTGACTAAAGTATAGGGCTCTAAACCATTTAAGAAAGCGCTATAAAAAGAAGCCTCGCAACGTGGCGGGCGGTGCGGGGCTTCTTTGGTTGCTTTAGTTGCCGGGCCGTCCTTACCCGCGCGGCTTGATTTTATCACGTAGCGACTTGAGGTTCTCCAGTGCCGCCTGTCTCTTATACACATCTGACGCTGCCGACGACTAGTCGAGTGTAGA
>URIK01000213.1 GCA_900547855.1 uncultured Collinsella sp.
CGGAGATGTGTATAAGAGTCAGGATAGCGCTCCTTCTCTGCTGCCGAATCAGCAACCTCGTGCGGCTCAAACGTCAAGTCGGGATCGACGGCGACCATGACGGTGCCGATACCGATGCCCTCGGAAGCGTTGACTCCCTGATACATTCCCATTCCTCTCTCCGTGTCATGTGATAAAGCGTTTTGCCATATCCATGACAAAAGAGCGCAGCTACCTTACAACAGGTCACTGCGCCCCCAAATATGAACTTAGTTGTTCAACATGCGACCCGTTTGAGTTCTACTCGCCAAGACCGCTCTTGATGAGCTCGATGGCAGCAGCCAGAGCCTCGGCCTCGTCAGCGCCGTCGCACTTGACCTCGACCTCGGTACCGCAGGGGATACCAGCAGCCATAAGTGCCATCGGGGACTTGCCGTTGACCTCCTTCTCGGGGGTGACGACCGTCACGTCACAGGCGTACTTGCCCATGGTGGAGGCGAACAGACCAGCCGGACGCATGTGCAGACCCTGAGGATTAACGAGGGTAGCCTTCTCAGAAACCATAATTGACTCCTTTTTGTGTTTAACCCCTGTCATGCATGTGGCAGGAGTCAGATTCACGACGTTGTTTATATTAACTCACATCAAACGGTTTTTCATTGTGTTTCACACGAATTGTTGGACAGATGTCGTATCCCTGCGCTCGCCCGCCGGGCGGGGCGGTTAAGTTTGCTGCTCTACAGTCCTGCGCAAGACGGAAAGCACATTAAGTGCTTTCCTTTGCGTGCGGAACTCGCGACAAACTTAATCGCCCCGCCCGGCGGGCGAGCTGCGGAAACTCGGTCGGTCCAGAGCAATATCGGCGGAACGGAATTCTGGCTGAGGATCTGTTCGCGACAAAGACTCAATGGGCAGTTCCCTCTATGCCCTTCTGGAAGTTGCGGTGAAATAGGGACTGATTTTGCGGTTGAAACGTTTAAACAATCCCTATTTCACCGCACCTTACAGAAGGGAATGAAAAAAGGCGGGGGCTCCGAGTGGAGTCCTCGCCTTTGTTACAGGGGGCGATGGTATTCGCGTGTTGCGGGATTAGACCAGACGGACGTTGATCGTCTTGGCGATCTCGGCGGCGTCGGTGGAACCCTTGACGGTGGCACGGAAGTCCTCGTCCATGAGCGCCTCGGCGACCTTGGACAGGATCTTGAGGTGCGTAGTGCCGGCCTGGGCACCGGGGATGAGCAGGGCGATAGCCACGTTGACGGGAGCGCCGTCCATGGTATCCCAACCGGTCACGCCGGACTCGTCCTTGACGACGATAACGGCAGCCTCGGTAATGGCATCGGACTTGGCATGCGGGATGGCGAAGCCCTCCATCATGCCCGTGGTGCCCTCGGCCTCGCGGGCCAGGAAGGCGTTCATCACGGCGTCGGCGTCGCTGGCGATACCGGCCTTGACGGCCTGGTTGGAAACGAAGCTCAGAGCCTCGTCACGAGAAGCGAAGTCCTCGGCGACAAAGACATTCTCGACCTTCACGAAGTCGGCAGCCTCGGCCTTGGGGGCCTCGACGGCAGCGGCCTTGGGGGCCTCAACGGGCTTGGTTGCAGGAGCGGCCTTCTGATTCTTCTCGAAGTCGTACTTCTTGAAGGCCACGAACAGGATGCCACCGACCACAGCGCCGATGAGGATCGCGAGGACCCAAAGCGGACCGTTCTCGACAACGGGCAGGACCAGGAAGCCACCGTGAGGCGCCGGATCGTGAACGTTGAACATAATGGTCAGGATCGAAGCGATAGAGGAACCGAGCATCATGATGGGCATGACGGGCCAGATGTTCTTGGTCATGAACGGAATGGCGCCCTCGGTGATGTGGGTGCAACCAAGGATGAGGTTGACGACACCGGCGTCGTGATCCTCCTGGCTGAAGTACTTCTTGCCGACAACGACGGCAAAGGTGGTGATCAGCGGCGGAACGATGCAGGCGGCGGAGACGGCAGCCATGAAGTTGGTGCCGAAGTTGTAGGTATCGGTGCCAACACCGGCGGCCAGAGCCTCGGTGAGCATAGCAGTACCTGTCTCTTATACACATCTGACGCTGCCGACGACTAGTCGAGTGTAG
>URIK01000214.1 GCA_900547855.1 uncultured Collinsella sp.
TACGAGATTCATGAGCGTCTCGTGGGCTCGGAGATGTGTATAAGAGACAGATGAGCACCAGGGACTTTTTTAAGAACTCCGTCTTGGAGGCGTTTGGCCAGGTCGATCCCGCCAAGATTGGCCTTTCGCTGCTCGTGGCGCTCGCCATGGGTATCCTGATCTACTACGTGTACAAGCGCTTTTTTACCGGCGTGGTGTATTCGCGCAGTTTTGCCGTGACGCTCGTGGGTATGTGCGTGCTTACCTGCATGGTTACGCTCGCGATCTCGACAAACGTGGTCATTTCGCTCGGTATGGTCGGTGCTCTGTCCATCGTCCGCTACCGTACGGCGGTCAAGGACCCGCTCGACCTGCTGTATCTATTTTGGGCCATTACCACGGGCATTACGGCCGGCGCCGGCATGTATGCGCTCGTGGGGCTCACGGCGGTGGTGATCGTGGTGATGATCGCCGGCTTTGTGAGTCATCAGGATAAGGCGCGCGTGTACATGATGGTCATTCACTACACAGGCCAGACCACAGGCGACGATATCGTGCGCGCGTTTGGGCGCACCAACTTCACTGTCAAGTCCAAGACCATGCGCGGCGACAAAGTCGAGATGGCCGTCGAGCTGTTCTCGGACGGTGTGGATATGCCCTATGCCGACGCTATTCGCGCGCTTGACGGCGTGGAGGACCTCACACTCATCCAGTACAACGGCGAATACCACGGCTAATTATGTTCCGGCGTTTTAACAAACGCCGGACCGCTCGACGCTGCGCGGGCATCTGCCGGGCGATCTGCCGCTCAAACCGTCGCTCGCGTACATAAAGTACGCTTCGCTCCTCTTTCGCGGCACCTCGCCACGGCAGTTGCCCGCTCGCTGACGTTTGCTCGACCTGGGTGGGCCGATTTTGTTCGGATGCCGTCTTCACGGGTATCATGGTGAAAGCGATTTCAATGACAGGGGTGCTCGTGGTAAAGATGAAAGATGTGGCCGAGTTGGCGGGCGTTTCGAGCGCCGCCGTCTCGCGCTACCTCAACGGTGGCTACATATCGACGGACAAGGCCGAGCGCATTAAGAAGGCGATTGAGCTGACCGGATACGTGCGTTCTAGTCAGGCTCGTGCGCTGCGCACCGGCTCCACCAAGCTCATCGGCGTCATCGTACCCAAGATCAACTCGGAATCCGTGAGCCGCATTACCGCCGGTATTGGCCAGGTGCTCGGTCGCCGTGGCTACCAGATGCTGCTTGCCAATACCGATAACGCCCCCGATCGCGAGCTCGAGTACCTCGATTTATTCCAAAACCACCCGGTCGATGGCATTGTGCTGGTGGCAACCATGATCACCGACGAGCACCGTCGCGCGATTGAGTCGTGCCGTGTGCCCATTGTGTTGATCGGCCAGCATGTCGAGGGTGCGGCGTGCGTCTATCACGACGATTACGAGGCTGCCTTTGAGCTGGGCCGTGCGCTTGCGGGTCGCGTGGACGGCAAGATTGCCTACATTGGAGTTACCGAAGAGGACCGCGCGGCTGGTTATGAACGCCGCCGCGGTTTTGAAGCCGGTTTGCGCGCCGCGGGTAACCCACTCGATGCTGCCTTGATTCGCCTGGGCTCGTTTACGCTCGACTCGGGCTATCGCGCTGCGCGCGAGCTGCTTGCCGATGCCCCCGATGTTTCGTTTGTCGCCTGCGCGACCGACACCATGGCGGCGGGCGCGCTGCGTGCCATCGATGAGGTTCGCGGTATGGGCGAGGGCATACACCGCGTGAGCGGTTTTGGCGACAACGCGTTTTTGCGCGCGCTGACGGGCGGCATTCCCACCGTGCATTATGGCTACCTGACCAGTGGCGTCGAGGCGACCAATATGTTGCTCAACACGCTCGATGGCGTGGAGGGGGAGCGTGGTCTAAAGACGCTCAAGCTCGGCCATCAGCTTATGAATGTCTAGGCTTTGGGCACGTCTGCCTGTCTCTGAGCCGCCTCTTTTTGCTTTAAAACTACCTTTCGCCGGCTTTTTCCTACCGTTCACCCTACTGTGAAAACGATTACAGACATATGTCTGTAATCGTTTTCACAGTAGGG
>URIK01000215.1 GCA_900547855.1 uncultured Collinsella sp.
GCCACCACCGCCGCCGCTCGAGCTATCGGAACTCGAAGCCAGCTCACGGATGCTCTCGTGATACACATCGTTAAACGAATCGAGCGGCGACTCGGTACCGTAATGATGGTAGTACCACCAGTAGCAGGGGTAGTTGTCGTAGAAATCGTCGCTGTTGCGCAGGTCCGCAGGCACGGCCTCGGCAAGCTGACGCAGCACTTCCTTGGAAACACCCAGCGCCACGCCCATCACCAGCAGCTTGTTCCACAGCACCAGATCGCCCGGGACGGCTTCCTTTAGACGAGTGAAGTCCTCGAGCCAATGCTTAAGTGCCTTGCAGCGAGCCGCCACCTCGGCGCCCTCCGGCGTAAAGCGGCGAAACGTAAGGCCCACGCCGATACCCACCAGCACAATCGGCACCGAGATAACCGCGGCGGTGATGTTCGCCTGTGCGCCATCGGTAAAGAAAATGGATCCCACGGGAACAAAGGCAATCAGGATACCAAGAACCAGGCAAAACACCATTGCAACAATGCCGTCCGAGGCAACGTACTCGCTATCGGCCAGCTTGCCCTTAACGGTGTTCTGATAGTCCTCGAGCTTGTCGCCCACGGGTGTAGCGTGCTGCTTGACGTAGTGCTGCAGCTCGTCGAACGTGCGCGAGCGATCGCCGTTCTCGTCAGGCTTAGTACCGGCAAAGAAGACCTTGAGCACCATGTGGTCAATGCCCTTGGCCGACTTCCAGCCCGCATCACTCACCGTCACGCGATACGTCTGCTCTTCTTTTTCACGCCCCAACAGACCCTTCTTGGCCTTGGTCACGGTCGCCTGCTCCAGCTTGATCACACGGTCGTCAGTGAGCTTCATGAGCGTGGCGATATATGCCTGATCGGGCACCTCGTTCCAGCTCATGAGGGCCGAAAGCACGGCGGGATGGTCGGCCGAAGGCACATCGCGGAAATATTCGTCCTGGAAAAGCGGCTTGGGCTTGCGCTTGCGCAGCTTGAGCATAACGATTGTGCCGGTAAAGGCCACCGCCGCAACAACACTTAGCACGGCAAGTGCATTGGCAATCATGCGAGCGTGAGCGCGGCGGGCGTTAGCTTCGTCGGCCCATTCCTTCTCTTCACTCAGGATCGTTGACATGCGCTCTTCGCCCGCGGCGGCAAGCTGCGGCACCCAGTCGCTGGGGAAGGCGATGCGTGCCTCGGCGAATTCGCCCTGATGCACGCAGGGAATGGTATAGGTGACCATGGGCTCGTCCTCATCGAGCGACACGTCGCCCGTCAGCGGACCGTGGCCCCATGCGCGGAAGTTATCGCCTTTGACGGCCGCCGTCCCGGCAGCGGCATTTGCGAAGCGCACTTCCATCTCGACATCGTCGGAATCCGCAGACCAGCCGTCACCCACGAACTTCCAGTAGAGCTCGGCGGTATCGGCCCAGTTCATGACTGCACCGGTCATGGAATAACTCACGTAGTAGATTGCACTGTCGCCGCTCTCGTGAGGGCTGAACACCTTAATCCTTACGCCGTCACCGGTCTGCTCGACCGTATAGACGCCAGAGTCGCCCTTGTTCGCGCTATCGACTTTGTTAAACGCGGTGTCCTCTTCCTCGACACTCAGCACGTCGACGCTCGCCGAGCCGCCCTGCTGGTTGGTGCCCGCATTGATCTCCCAAAACACGCCGTTGATGTCGTCATCGAAATCAAACTGGCGCCCCTCGACAACGGTCAGCGATCCGTCAGCCTCAACCGTGGCGCCGATATAGGTTTGGGTCATGGAGTAGCCATCGGCGTGCGCGGCGGCGGGAAGCAGCAGCAACGCAAACGCGACAAACGCGCAGGCGGAAACGAATCGCGCAAACAAGCGGCGCTGCCGGCAGGCATTGGCAACGGGGGCGTTCATAGGCACATCCTTTGTCTGTAAAACCAACATCGCCATTGTCCCACGTTTGCGGGCACACATGACGAATATCTGGGCCAACGGAACGTCAAATGGGACAAAAGTCCCACCCGAGTCTGGCACTTAGGGACGTTCCTTAACTGCCGGCTGA